>DASUJK010000324.1:0-22363 GCA_036279295.1 Pseudonocardiaceae bacterium
TACTGGTCGGGTCGCCATATCCGACCATCTTTCCAGCGATCGACCCCCAACGGGATCACTTAAGTGCGCAGTAACACGAACGATTCAGCCGGCAGGGTGGCCACCGATCCGGAAGCGCTCGCTCCACCCCAGCTCAACAGCACATCGACAGCGGTGCCCGCGAGCGGCACGTCGACCGTTACGTCACCGGGGTTGCACGCCAGCCGCAGCGCGCCCCGGTGCAGCACCAGCCACGAACCGTCGCCCCGGACCTCGAACCGGTCCAGTCGGGGATCGGACAGTTCGGGCCGACTCCGGCGCAGCGCGATCAGCTCCCGGTAGAGCGCGAGCATCGCGCTGTGTCCCGGCCTGGCCGGTTCGGTCCAGTCCAGCCGTGACCTGGCCACCGTCGCCGGGTCCATCGGGTCGGGCACGTCCCGCTCGGCCCAGCCGTGCCGGCCGAACTCCCGGCGCCGCCCCTGCCGCACCGCGTCGGCCAGTTCCGGGTCGGGGAAGGACGCGAAGAACTGCCACGGCGTGCCGGCCGCCCACTCCTCGCCCATGAACACCATCGGCGTGTACGGCGAGCAGAACACGATCGCGGCACCACAGGCCAGTTTGCCGTGCGACACCGTCGCCGACAGCCGGTCACCGGTCGCCCGATTGCCCACCTGGTCGTGATTCTGCAAGTACGCCAGGAATCGGTAGCCCGGCGTCCGGTGCAGGTCCACCGGCCTGCCGTGGGTGCGGCCACGGAACGACGACCACGTGCCGGCGTGGAAGAACACCTCGCGCAACGTCCGCACCAGCGCACCGGGCACCGCGAAGTCCGCGTAGTAGCCCTGCGTCTCACCGGACAGCGCCACGTGCAGCGCGTGGTGCACGTCGTCGGACCACTGGGCGTCCAGCCCGTCACCACCGGCCTGCCGGGCGGTGACCAGCCTCGGGTCGTTGCGGTCGGACTCGGCGATCAGCGTCAACGGCCGACACGACGCGGTGGCCAGCGCCTCCACCTCGACGGCCAGCTCCTCCAGCACGTGCAGCGCGCGCCGGTCGGTCATCGCGTGCACCGCGTCCAGCCGCAGCGCGTCCACGTGGAAGTCCCGCAGCCAGCCCAGCGCGTTGTCCATCACGTAGCGGCGGACGTCGTCGGACTCGGGGCCGTCCAGGTTCAGCGACGGACCCCAGTCGTTCTGCCCGGCGAAGTACGGGCCGAACCGGGCCAGGTAGGCGCCGGACGGGCCGAGATGGTTGTAGACGACGTCCAGCACGACGCCGATTCCCTTGGCATGACAGGCATCCACGAACCGCTTGAACCCGTCCGGACCACCGTAGGGCTCGTGCACCGCGCCCCACAGCACCCCGTCGTAACCCCAGCCGTCGGTGCCGTCGAACGAGTTCACCGGCAGCACCTCGACCAGCGTGATGCCCAGGTCGACGAGGTGGTCCAGCCGCCCGATCGCCGAGTCGAACGTGCCGCCGTCGGTGAACGTGCCGATGTGCAGCTCGTAGAGCACCGCTCCCGGCAGTGCCCTGCCCCGCCAGGACCCGTCGGTCCATCCGAAGGCGCCGTGGTCGTAGCGTCGGGACGGCCCGTGTACGCCGTCGGGCTGCCACAGCGACCGCGGATCGGGCAGCGGGGTGCGGTCGTCGCCGAGCAGGAACGCGTAGTCGGTGCCGGGTTCGTCCGGCGCGGCGGCGTGCCACCAACCGCCGTCGTCCCTGCTCATCTCATGATCGGCGCCAGCCACCCGGACACGCACCCGCTCACGGTCGGGTGCCCACACCGAGTACGTCATCGGTCTCCTCGGACCAGCAGTGCCACCGGGTAGCGGGCCATCAGGTCGGCCAGCCGTGGGCGATCGCCCACGGCTCGGCCGGTCAGCACGTCCGTCCAGGTGCCCGGTGGCAGGGCCAGCACGGTGTCCTGCCAGCCGCCGGCCTTGGCCAGCCCGACGGGCAGCCTGGTGGCCACGGTGACCAGGTCGGTCCTGGCGAACGCGAGCACGTGCGACGCGGCCGGGCCGTCCGCGGTCAACGGGCGGTAGCCGTGCATGAGTTCCGGCCGGTCCCGGCGCAGTGTCAACGCCTTGTGCACCACGAGAAGTTTCGCGGCGCCCGTGTCGTCGACGGAAGGCAGCCAGCCGCCCGCGATCCGCTCCAGCAGCTCACGGCGGACCGAATAGTCCACTGGCCGCCGGTTGTCCGGGTCGACCAGCGACAGGTCCCACAGTTCGGTGCCCTGGTACACGTCCGGCACACCGGGCGCTGTCAGCTGCACCAGTTTCTGGCCGAGCGCGTTGGACCAACCGGGGCCGCTGACGCGCGCCACGAACGCGGCCACCTCGGTCGAGATGGCCGCGTCGCCCAGCACCCGGTCGGGCCAATCGGCCACGGCCCGCTCGAACTCCTCGTCGTGGTCGGTCCACGACGTGCGCAGCTTGGCTTCCTTGGCCGCCTTGTCCAGGTAGGCACGCAACCGGTCGGCGCTGATCGGCCACGCACCCACCCATGACTGCCAGGCCAGCAGGTTCAGTGCCGGCTCGTCGATCCCGCGAGTCGCCGACCACCGCGTGACGGCAGCGGCGAACTCGGTCGGCACCTCGGCCAGCACGGCAAGTCGGGCGCGGACGTCCTCGGACCGCTTGGTGTCGTGTGTGGACAGTGTGGTCATCGCGGCAGGCCGGCCGGCAGCCCGGTCGGCGGCCAGCGCGTGGAACTCCGGCACACCGACACCGAACCGGTCCGGTGCGCCGCCGACCTCGTTCAGCGCCGCGAACCTGGCGTACCGGTAGAACGCGGTGTCCTCGGTGCCCTTCGCGACGACCATGCCGGACGTCTGCTGGATCCGGGTGGCGAGTTCGCCGCCGGCACGGACCTCTTGGTCCAGATCGCTGGACGTGACGGCCTCTGCCCAGTGGGCATCGCCCTCGGGCAGGTACGAGCGGTAGACCGGGAACGCGATCATGGTCTCGGCGACCTCGGTCCGCGCCTTCTCCTGATCCATGCCGGACACCAGGGCGGCGATCCGACGCACCTCGGCGACCAGGATCGTGTCGGTGACCAGCCGCCGGGACACCTCCGTCACAGCTGCGAAGTCAGTGTCCACACCGGACCGATGCGCCAGTTCGGTGAACGGCGCCTCGCCTGCCGGGTCCACGAACACCCCGCAGAACTCGCGCAACGCGTCGTAGCCGGTGGTGCCGTCCACCGGCCAGCTCGCCGGCAGCCGCTCACCGGGGTGGAGGATCTTCTCCACCACCAGCCACGCACCGGGAGCGGCGGCCCGCAGCCGACGCATGTACTCCCCCGGATCGGCGAGCCCGTCCGGGTGGTCAACGCGCAGGCCGGTGACGTGTCCGTCGGCCACCCAACGCAGCACAGCACCATGGGTGGCCTCGAACACCTCCGGGTCCTCGACCCGGACGGCGGCCAGCGTAGTGATGTCGAAGAACCGGCGGTAGTTCAGCTCGGCATTCCCCCGCCGCCAACACACCACTTCGTAGTGCTGGCGCGCATGCACGTCGCTGGCCGAGCCGCCGCCGGTCCCCGGCGCGATCGGGAAGCGGTGCTCGTAGTAGACGAGTTCGTCGCCCTCGATCGTCAGTCGGTCGTCATCGTCGCCCAACACCGGTACCAACAGCCGGCCGCGCGACCAGTCGATGTCGAAGTAGTGCGCGTACCGGGATTCCCTGCCGTGCCGCAGCACGTCCCACCACCACGCGTTGACCTTCGGCACGGCCACCGACATGTGGTTGGGCACGATGTCCAGGACGAGTCCGAGACCGGCCGCCCGCAACTGCCCGGCCAGCGCCAGCAACCCTTCGTCACCACCGAGTTCCGGGCGGGCCCTGGTCGGGTCGACGACGTCGTAGCCGTGTGTCGAGCCGGGCACGGCGTCCAGCACCGGTGACGCGTACAGCGCGCCGACACCGAGCAGCCGCAGGTACTCGACCTGCGCCTGCGCGTCGGCGAACGTGAACTCCGGCCGCAGTTGGACCCGGTAGGTGGAAGCCGGGGTCACTCGTCGTCCCTGACGAGCCGCCGCAGCACCACCAGCGACCGCGCGGTGACGGTCAGCGCGCCACCGGCCATCACCGTGTCCTTGCCCGGTTCCGCGACCACCTCGCCGGTCGCTGTGTCGACCACGACCGTCCATTCGGCGCCGTATCCGTTGCCCGGCAACGTGAACTCGATGTTCTCGTAATGCGCGTTGAACGCCATCAGGAAGGAGTCGTCGACAACGGGCTCACCGCGCTGGTCGAGGTCGGTGATGGCCTCGCCGTTGAGGAACACGGCGATCGCCTTGCCGAACCCGTCGTCCCAGTTCTGTTCCTTCATCTCCTCACCGGCAGGCGTGAACCAGGCGATGTCACCCAGTTCCTCGCCCCGGCCGATGGGCTTGCCGGCGAAGAACCTGCGCCGCCGGAACACCGGGTGCTCCTTGCGGAACGCGGTCAGCGACGCCACGAAGTCGATCAGCGGCTCGTTCTCGCCGGCCAGCGACCAGTCCACCCAGGACAGTTCGCTGTCCTGGCAGTAGGCGTTGTTGTTGCCCGACTGCGTCCTGCCGATCTCGTCGCCGTGCAGCAGCATCGGCACACCCTGCGACAGCAGCAGACTGGCCAGCATGTTCCTGCGCTGCCGGGCACGCAGCTCCAGGATCTGCGGATCGTCGGTCGCTCCCTCGACACCGCAGTTCCACGACCGGTTGTCGTCCGAGCCGTCCCGGCCGCCCTCACCGTTGGCGTCGTTGTGCTTCTCGTTGTAGGACACCAGGTCGTTCAGCGTGAAGCCATCGTGCGCGGTGACGAAGTTGATCGACGCGAACGGCCTGCGGCCGTCGTGCTGGTAAAGGTCGGACGATCCGGTGATCCTGGACGCGAACTCGCCGAGCGTCGCGGGCTCACCGCGCCAGAAGTCGCGGACGGTGTCCCGGTACTTGCCGTTCCACTCTGTCCACAACGGCGGGAAGTTGCCGACCTGGTAACCACCGGGACCGACGTCCCACGGCTCCGCGATCAGCTTGACCTGGCTGACCACCGGGTCCTGCTGCACGAGGTCGAAGAACGTGGCCAGCCGGTCCACGTCGTAGAACTCGCGGGCCAGCGCCGCGGCCAGGTCGAAGCGGAACCCGTCGACGTGCATCTCCGTCACCCAGTAGCGCAGCGAGTCCATGATCAGCTGCAGGGTGTGCGGACTGCGCACGTTCAGCGAGTTGCCGGTACCCGTGTAGTCCATGTAGTACTTCGGCTCGTCCTCGACCAGCCGGTAGTACGCGTCGTTGTCGATGCCCCGCATGGACAGTGTCGGCCCGAGATGGTTGCCCTCGGCGGTGTGGTTGTACACGACGTCCAGGATGACCTCGATGTCGGCTTCGTGCAGGGCGCGCACCATCCCCTTGAACTCCTGCACCTGCCCGCCCTGGCCGGCCAGCGACGAGTAGCCGTCGTGCGGGGCGAAGAAGCCGATCGTGTTGTAACCCCAGTAGTTGCGCAGGCCACGCTCGCTCAGCCCGTGGTCGGTGACGAACTGGTGCACCGGCATCAACTCGATCGCGGTCACGCCGAGTTGCCGCAGGTGGTCGACGATCGCGGGATGGGCCAACCCGGCGTAGGTGCCGCGCAACTGTTCCGGCACGTCCGGGTGCCGCATGGTGAGGCCCTTGACGTGGGCCTCGTAGATGACCGTCTCGTTGTACGGGGTCCTCGGCGGCCGGTCATTGGACCAGTCGAAGAACGGGCTGACCACGACGGAGTGCGGCACGTACCCTGCCGAGTCCAGGTCGTTGCGCTCGTCCTGCGCGTCGAAGCGGTAGCCGAACAGCGACTCGTCCCAGTTCACCTCGGGCGAGATCGCCTTGGCGTACGGGTCGATCAGCAGCTTGGTCGGGTTGCAGCGCAGGCCGCGCTCCGGGTCGTAGGGCCCGTGCACCCGGTAGCCGTAGCGCTGGCCGGCACCCGCGCCGAGCAGATACCCGTGGTGCACGAAGGCGTCCGTCTCGGGCAGCGTCGCCCTGGTCTCGTTGCCCTGCTCGTCGAACAGGCACAGTTCGACCGATGTGGCGGTTTCGGAGAACAGGGCGAAGTTCGTGCCGACGCCGTCATAGGTGGCGCCGAGCGGGTAGGGCCTTCCTGGCCAGAGCCGCACGTGTTCTCCTCGGCGTTACTCGGCCGCGATGCGCGGCCGGAACAATGAATTGTCCAAGCTAGCGGGCAGGTCTGTCAGCCCGCATCGTGAGCTGAATCGCCCTCCGACGGGCGAGCGTCTCGCAGCGGTGCCACTACTCGTGGTACCCGATCGTCCGCAAAGAACTCCTCCAGTGTGACAGTCAACGGGATTCGCCAGTTCGGGTACTGGTCCACCGTGCCGGGCATGTTGGGCTGCCGCACCTCACCGACCACGTCCGCGGGCGACGTGAGCAACAACCTGGCGCTCGCCGTTGCCAGCAACTCGTGCAGTGCCAGCAGCGGCTCGTCGGTGGAAATGCCCTGCGCACACACCAGTTCCAGCAGCGCCGCCCGATCTTGCGCCGCCGCGTCGAGTTCCCGCCGCACCGGGCCGTCCAGCATGCCGAGTTCCGCGCGGACCCGGACGTGGTCACCGGTCAGCCAGCCGGCCACGGTCGGCAGGTCGTGTGTCGTGATGCTGGCCATCGCCTCCGGATTCCAGTCCGGCGGCGGCAGGAACGGGTGACCCTCGGTGTCCCAGTCCCGCTGGAACCACAACACAGCAGAGCTGAGCATCCCCCGTTCGTGGAGTGTGCTGGTGACCTCGGGCCGCACGGTGCCCAGGTCCTCACCGATCACGACGGCACCGGCCCGGTGTGCCTCCAGGGCCAGGATGCCGAGCATCGCCTCCGCGTCGTAGTGCACATACGTGCCACGGGACGCCGGCTCGCCCGGCGGAATCCACCACAGCCGCCACAGTCCGGCCACATGGTCCACGCGGATGCCGTCCGCGTAGCGCAGGATGCCGCGCAGCATGTCCCGGAACGGGGCGTAACCCAGTTCGGCGAGCCGGTCGGGCCGCCACGGCGGCAGGTTCCAGTCCTGGCCCAGCTGGTTGAACGCGTCCGGCGGCGCACCGACCCGCACGTCGGCCGCGAACGCGGACCGCAGTGCCCACGTGTCGGCGCCACCCGGCCGCACACCGACCGGCAGGTCGTGCACGACGCCGACGGACATCCCGGCCGCCGCCCAGCGCACCTCGTCCAGCTGGTCCCGGCACAGGCCCTGCAGCCAGCTGTGGAAGGCCACCCGGTCGGCCAGTTCGACGCGGGCCGCCGCCACCTCGGCACCGGCCGGGTCCCGCAGGCCGGCCGGCCAGTCGCGCCAGTCCGGCCCGTGCACCTCGGCCAGGGCGCAGAACGTGGCGAAGTCGCGCAGCGCCGGATCGCCGGCCAGGTCGACCGGTGCCGGGCCACGGGACCACAGCAGCTCCAGCGCCGCCTTCTTGCCGGCCCACACGGCGTCGTAGTCGATCAACTCGGTGTCCTGCCGCGGGCGCAACGCCAGCACGTCGTCGTCGGTGGCCGGAATCCGCAGGTAGAGCGGGTTGGCGAAGCGCCTGCTGGCCGGTGAGTACGGCGACGGCTCCACCGGGTGCGTCGGGCTGATCGCCTGCACCGGGTTCACCAGCAGCACGCCCGCGCCCAACTCGGCGGCCGACCGGCCGGCCATCGTGGCCAGATCGCCGAAATCGCCCATGCCCCACGAATCGGCCGAGCGCAGCGCGTAGAGCTGCACCGCCCAGCCCCACGCCGGGTGCACCTCGGGCAGCCGGTCGGGCACGACGACCAGCGTCACGGCCTGGTCGTCGGTGACCAGCCGGTGCCAGCCAAGCGGCAGATCGGCCGGCAGCACGCCGGTCAACTCGCGGCGGCCGCCGTCCTCCAGCTCGACCACGGCGGCCCCGCGCAGCGGCCGGGACGCGCCGGAACGCTGTACGACGGTGGGTGGCAGGGCGGCGTCGGAGCCCGCCGCCCGGACAGCGGCCAGCGACTGCCGGACCGACTCGGGATCGGCTGCCGCGACGTCGAGCTGGGCGAGCACGGCGACGACGACGTCATCGTCGACAACTACTTCGCGCTGCTCCGCGTTCTCGTAGCGGGTGGCGACGCCATGGGCGTCGGCAAGGGCGGCGAGGTCCGGGTGCACGGCGCTCAGGGTGCCAGGGCGCCGCGCCGCCGCGTCAGCAGGTCGCGTATCGGCTGGTAGGCGCCTGCCAGCCGATCACGGCCGCCATCAGCACGGTCACTGCCCAGCCGGGCAACGGGCCACCGACCAGACCGAGCACCACCACGACGACCATGGCGGGCAGCGCCCGGCCCAACGTCCACGACCGGGGACCGGCCGGCCGGCGGTGGTCTGGGTGTGGCCGGCCGGCTCCAGGGCGATGCTGCCCAGGCCGGCCGCGATCGTGACCACGAAGTGGGCCGGCAGCGCCATCCACGGCCGCATCGGGGCGGCCGCGGCGGCCGGCGCGGGGCTGAAGCCGTAGCGCGGTGAGCTGCCAGACGCCGACCAGCAGCAGGAACCCGCTGACCAGCGCGACCAGGGCCACGGCGATCGTCGGGCGGGGCCGACCCGGGTTGTCCGGTCCTCGATTCGCGTGCCGCTGGGCGTGTTCGGTCATCCGGCGCGTCGAGTCTGGATCCAGCGCGCCCCGGACCGACACGGCGACATCCGGCACATCGCGGTCAGCAGCGAGCGCTTCCCGGTCCTGTCGCCCGCCGCGTTCGCGTACGTGCTGAACGCGGTCCACACGCTCCGGACGGCGTAGCACAGCGCGACGCACGCTCCTCGTGACCCTCGGCGGCGGCCATCACTGCCTCTGACATCGCGCTCAGCCTGACATGTCACCGCTGGTTGCTATGGTCGACGACATGGACCCCGACTCGGCGGAGTGGGTACGAACACTCGGCGGTGCCGGTCCCGAACGCGAGGACGCGCTGCGCCGCCTGCACGAGTCGCTGCTCCGGATCGCCAGGAGTGAGCTGCACCGGCGGGCCGGGCAGCACCGGATCGACGGCCCGGAGCTGGACGACATCGCGCACCAGGCGGCCGCGGACGCGCTGCTCGCGATCACCGGCAAGATCGACCAGTTCCGGGGCGACAGCAAGTTCACCACGTGGGCGTTCAAGTTCGTCATCTTCGAGGTGTCCAACAAGATCGGCCGGCACTTCTGGCGTCACCCGGACGTGGCGCTGGACGCGGAGGACTGGGACCGGCTGCCCGCCCGGTTCGGGTTGGCCCCGGCCGACGAGTCGGAGTGGCGTGACCTGCTGGTCGGGCTGCGCAGGGCGGTGGACGACGAGCTCACCGAGCGGCAGCGCGCACTGTTCGTCGCGATCGTGCTCAACGGTGTCCCGCTGGACGCGATGGTGGCCAGATTCGGCACCAATCGGAACGCGATCTACAAGACCTTGTTCGACGCCCGACGTAAGCTCCGGGCGAATCTGGTCGCCAATGGTTATCTTGACCAGCACAAGCCGACGAGGCGCCCATGAACGGCCTGGAACGGTTCCTGCGCACGGACCCGCGTGACTCGGGGTGCGAGCGGGCGATGGAGTTGTTGCACGTCTACGCGGAGCTCGCGGCGACCGATCCGGTCGAGGCCGAGCTCTGGTACCCCGAGGTGGACGCGCACGTCACGGCATGCGGCCCGTGTGCCGAAGACCTGGCAGGACTGCTGGCCGCGATCCGCGCAACGTAGGGAGCACTCGTGTCCGACTACCCACAGCACGTCGTCGCCGTCGACCACATCGAGCCGGTGCCGAGACGGGTCCGCGCGATGCTGGCCGGTGCGACGGTGCTGGACACCATGAACGCGGTCTACGTGTGGGAGGTGCCGTACTACCCGCAGTTCTACATCCCGCTGGCCGACGTGCGACCGGACGCGCTGGTGGACGAGGACCACACGCAGAAGCTCAAGCGCGGCACCGCACGGCGGCACGGGCTGCGGGTCGGTGACGTGTCCCGGCCGGGCATCGCGAGGGTCTACACCGAGGACGCGGGCGCCCTGGCCGGCTTCGTGCGGTTCGACTGGGCCGCGCTGGACGCGTGGTTCGAGGAGGACGAACAGATCTTCGTGCACCCGCGCAGCCCGTACACCCGGGTCGACGCGCTGCGCTCCACCCGCCGGGTCAGCGTCGCGATCGACGGGGTCCAGCTGGCCGAGTCGACGTCGACGGTCATGGTGTTCGAGACCGGCCTGCCGACCCGCTACTACTTCAACCGGACCGAGATCGACTTCCACCACCTCACGCCGACCGACACCGTGACCGCGTGCCCGTACAAGGGCACCACCAGCGGTTACTGGTCGGCCAGGATCGGTGAGCAGACCCACGAGGACATCGCGTGGGCCTACGACTTCCCGACCGGCGCGCTGCTGCCCATCGCCGGGCTGATCGCGTTCTACAACGAGAAGGTCGACCTGACGATCGCGCAGTGCTGAGACATTACGAGAGTCTGACGCGGCTCCGAAACGAGTAAGGCGCACCCGTCGCCGGGGCGCCAACGCACTGTCCAACCAACCACAGTGCACATCGGAGCGTCATGAAGACAACGGCACGTCTCGCCGGCATCGGCGGGTTCACCCTGGCCGCGACGGCCCTGTTCGCCGGTGCCGCGGTCGCGGCCCCGAACCACCACTCGCCCGCCGGCAACGCCGTGTTCGTGCAGACGGACAACCCGGCCGGCAACGCCGTCGTCGCCTACCACCGCGCGGCCAACGGCACCCTGACCAGGAGCGGTACCTACGGCACCGGTGGTGACGGCGGTGTCCTGGACGGCTCGGTCGTCGACCATCTCGCGTCGCAGGGTTCCCTGGTCGCCGACAGCGCGCACGGCCTGCTGTACGCGGTGAACGCGGGCAGCAACACCTTAACTGTGTTCACAGTGGACGGTGACCGACTGCACCGTGCGCAGGTCATCTCGTCCGGCGGGGCGTTCCCGGTCAGCGTGACCACCAACGGCCACGCCGTCTACGTGCTCAACGCCAGGGGCGGCGGCTCGGTGCAGGGCTTCCTGCGGCTGGGCGACCGCCTGGTCAAGGTTCCGGCCTGGCACCGGTCGCTCGGCCTGGACCCGACCGCGGCACCGGAGTTCACGCACAGCCCGGGCCAGGTCGCGTTCACGCCGGACGGCGGTCACCTCGTGGTGACCACGAAGGGCAACGGCAGCAACATCGACGTGTTCGGCGTCGACCTGCTCGGTGGCCTGTCCGCCCGGCCCGCCGTGACCAACGACCCGAGCACCCCGTTCGCGGTCACGTTCGACGCGCGCGACCACCTGGTCGTCGGCGAGTCGGGCGCCAACTCGGTGGCCACGTTCACCGTGCACCGGGACGGCACGCTGAGCCTGGTCGACCGCGTGGCCACCGGCCAGGCCGCGACCTGCTGGGTGGAGTCGTCGGGCAGCCACGTCTACGCGTCGAACGCCGGCAGCAACAACCTGACCGGCCTGCGGGACAACGGCAGCGGCGCGCTGACCAACCTCGGCAACACCGCGACCGACGGCGGCACGGTGGACGCAGCCGCATCGTCGGACGGCAGGTTCCTGTACTCGCAGACCGGCGCCAACGGCATCGTCGACGAGTTCGCCGTGCACTCCAACGGCTCGCTCACCAAGATCGGTTCGGTCACCGTACCGAACAGTGCTGGCGGCGAGGGCATCGTGGCGTCCTGACCTTAAATTACATGAACAGCGGGCCATCCGTGCTGGTGACGGCATGCCACTGTCCCGCTGGTTACCGGAATTCCGCTGTTCGACCGACCATGTCGGGATGGACTTGCCACTGAATTTCCGATTACGCGGCAAAGCCGCCGTCGTGGTCGCGGTGACGCTCTTGGGGGCGACCGCCGCCGTGGCCACAACGGCGGTGGCCGCCCCCGCCGTCACGTCCACCGCCAGCGTCACGGTGAACGCCAACACCGGCGACGGCACCGTGCCGGGCATGGGGCTGGGCGCGAACACCGCCGTGTACGACGGTGATCTGACCGATCCGACCCTGCCGCCACTGCTGTCCTCGGCCGGTGTCGACGCGCTGCGCTACCCGGGCGGCTCGGTGTCGGACGTGTACAACTGGCAGGACAACAGCGTCGTACCGGGCACCAGTTTCGCGAATCCGAATGACAACTTCGACAATTTCATGAAGGTAGCCCATTCCACCGGAGCCCAGCCGGTCATCACCGTGAACTACGGTTCCGGCACGGCGGCCGAAGCGGCCGCGTGGGTGAAATACGCGAATGTCACGAACAATTACGGTGTGAAGTTCTGGGAAGTCGGCAACGAGATCTACGGCAACGGCGCCTACGGCAGTTCCTGGGAATTCGACAACCACACCACGAAGAACGCGACGACGTACGCCACCACCACCGGCCAGTACATCGACGCGATGAAGGCTGTCGACCCCAGCATCAAGGTGGGTGTCGTGCTGACCACGCCGGGCAACTGGCCCGACGGTCTCGTCGCGCCGGGCGACACGGCGGACTGGAACAACACCGTGCTGGCCGCGCTCGGCTCGAAAATCGACTTCGTGATCGTGCACTACTACCCGACCAGCAGTTCCGAGTCGCAGATGCTGGGCCAGCCGGAAGCCCAGATCGCCGGGATCACGGCGAAACTGCACAGCCTCATCGCACAGTACTCGGGTACCCGGCCGGTGCAGATCATGACCACCGAGACGAACTCCGGTTTCGAGGACGACTCGGCGGCAGCGGCACTGTTCGCCGCCGACTCGTATCCGACCTGGCTGGAGCAGGGCGCGTCGAACGTCGACTGGTGGGACGTCCACAACGGAGCTGGCGCTGCGACCACCGACCAGACCGGCGGCACCGACTTCAACGACGAGGGCATGCTGTCCAACGCGACGTGCGCGTCCGCCGGCAGCCCGTGTGAGCCGGCAGCGGAAACACCGTTCCCGCAGTACTTCGGACTCGCCATGGCGGGCCGGCTGCTGTCCGGTGGCGGCACGATGCTCGGCACCTCGTCCAGCCAGCCCCTGGTCGCGTCGCACGCGGTCGAGGCGGCGGACGGTTCGCTGAACGTGTTGCTGGTCAACAAGGATCCCGCCAACACCTATCAGGTTTCGTTGACCTACAGCGGATATACGGCTGCGGCCACCGGCACCACATCGGTGTACACGCGGGGCGCCACGGCGATCACGGCCGGCACGTCGGCATCGTCGTCGGTGGCACTGGCGCCCTACTCGATCACCGTGCTGCACCTGGCGAGGTCCGCCGCGGCCACCGGTCCGGCCGCACCGGGCACACCGACGTCAACCGGTGTCACCGCGAACTCGGTCGCACTGTCCTGGCCGGCCGCCGCCGCCGGTGCACACGCCGTGACCGGCTACCGGGTGTTCCAGGTGAACGGCGCGACCAGCACCCTGGTCGGCAGCCCGACCGGGACGAGCTTCACGGCCACCGGCCTGTCGCCGACACGGCGTACACGTTCGACGTGGTCGCCGTCGACTCGGCGGGGGCCACGTCGGCGCCGTCCGCGCCGGTCACGGTGTCCACCGGCCAGCCGGCCGGGTCCACGTGCCACGTGAGCTACACGGTGCCGCTGGACTGGGGTGGCGGCTTCAACAGCAGCATCGCGATCACCGACACCGGCACGACGGCGGTGAACAACTGGACGCTCCAGTTCATCTTCCCGGGCAACCAGACGGTGTCCGCCGGATGGGGCGGCAACTTCAGCCAGACCGGGAACGTCGTCACGGTCACGGCACCCAGTTACGCGCTGAATCTGGCCGCCGGCACGACCACCACTCCTGGGTTCAACGGCGGTTACACCGGGACGAACCCCATGCCGACGGCATTCACCCTGAACGGTCAGCCCTGCACCACGGGGTGATCTCGTTCAGCTGCGGGTGAACTGCCCGTGGAAGCCGAACGGGATCGCGTGCGGGACGCCGGCCCTGGCCACTTCGCGCCAGGTGCTGGCGTCCAGCACGAGCATGAAGGACGCGCCGGTCGTCGAGCCGAGCACCACGGACAGTACGACGCCGTCGTCCTCGGCCGTTGCGTCCGGCGCCGGCACGAAGACGGGCTCACCCGGGTAGCAGCCCGGTTCGTGCCACATGTCGCTGGTCTGGTGGTCCACATCCAGCTTGACCAGCTGGTTGAAGAAGTCCCGACCCGGTGAAGTGCCGCCGTCGTGGCAGCCGACGCCGTAGGCGAAGCGGTACGGGCGGCCGTTGTGCTCGCGGTAGTTGATCTGCGGCAGTTCCAGCGCCTGCTGCGACAGCGGCTCGCTGCGTACCGAGTCGCCGTCCAGGTCCATCCGGTAGCGGGTGGGCGCGGGCTTGGGAATCGGGTCGCCGGCCCGCAGGTGGTCCAGGTACAGGGCGTCGATCACCGACGCGTCGGTGTAGGAGACGGCGTCCACGACGAGTTCGTTGCCGGTCACGTAGGCGTTGATGTGGTGGAAGGCGAAGAACGGCTCCGCCTGGTAGGTGCCGCGGACCAAGCCGTCGGACAGCGAGACCACGATGAACGTGGTGCCCAGTTCCGGCCGCCACGTGTAGTTCTCGATGAACGGCCTGCCGCCCAGCAGCATGCTGATCGGGTTGACCACGAACGGGAAGACGGCGAGCACGACGTAGTCCTCGGTGACGCCGAAGCTGTGCAGGTAGCCGGGATGCCTGGCCGGGATGGACGCGATCAGCTCCCTGGCCATCGAGTCCGGGCGCTGCCGGTAGATCAGGTACTCACTGCTCGGGCCGAAGCGCAGCACGTAGTTGACCAGGTCGCCGGAGCCGGGCACCTGGTGCGGGTGGGCCGTCGTGACCTGGCCGGCCAGGGCGTCCTGGTAGCCCTCGATACCCAGTGTGGCAAGGCTTTCCGGGTCGAACTGGACGGCGATCGGCACCTCGGTCAGCGCCGCCATGCCGCCGTTCATCGGGACTACGTTGACACACGCGTTGCCGGACACCTCGGGCTGCTGCTGGAACCGGGTGAAGTAGCGCGTGAAGATCGAGCGGCACGGGTCGCTGGCGAACTCGCCGAACCCGATCCTGCCGTCCTGCGCGCTGCGCAGTCCCGGCGTGTCCAGGAAACGGTTGCGATAGCTGACCACGCCGTCGGCGAACGAGAACCGGTGCAGCATGGCCTGGCCGTCGAACCAGTGCCGGAACGCCTGCGGGCCTGCCTCGAACTTGGCAGGGCCGTTGCGGATCAGTTCGCCGGCCAGCCACTCGGGCAGCGTGCCGTGGACGGGCAGCGACTCGATGTCGGTCTCGACGTCCAGGCTGGTGAATCCGGCCTGGTAGGCCATGCCCAGAGCAGTTGTCGTGTCCATCGGAACTCCCATCGGACTTCGAACCGCAACAGTGTTATAGAACGTGACACTGTTATAAAACGCTGTTCTCAAACCCCTGTCAAGGGGTCCGAACGGGTGAGTTTCAGCGGGCCCCTGTGCGCTGCGGCACCTCTGCGGTCGCCCGGACCGCCATCACACGGCCGTCCAATATCCTGAGCGTGGCTAACGAGCCCGCCCGCACACAGCAAGGAGCTGCCATGACGTTCTCGGCTCTGCACCACCTCGACTGTTCCCGCACCGGCGAGCGCTACGAGGCCGACACCGTGCAGGGCGTGAGCGCGGTGGGCGTGCCGCTGTTGGCCCGCTACGACCTGGCCAAGGTCGCCGAGACCGTCACGCCCGCCGAGATCGCCACCCGACCACCGACGCTGTGGCGCTACCACGAGGTGCTGCCGGTCCGCGATCCGTCCAACATCGTCACCATGGGCGAGGGCATGACCCCGCTCGTCCCGCTGCGCTCCTACGGCGACACGATCGGCGTGCCCCGGCTGCTGATGAAGGACGAGGGCGTCATCCCGACCGGCACGTTCAAGGCCAGGGGTGCCGCTGTCGGCGTGTCCCGGGCCGCCGAGCTGGGTGTGAAGGGTGTCGCGATGCCCACGAACGGCAACGCGGGCGCCGCCTGGGCCGCCTACGCGGCCCGCGCCGGCATGCGCAGCCTGATCGCGATGCCGGTCGACGCGCCGTCCATCACGCGTGCCGAATGCGCCATCGCAGGTGCCGAGCTGTACCTGGTGGACGGCCTGATCGGGGACGCCGGCAAGCTGATCAACAAGGCCGTCGCCGCGCGAGGCGGCTACCAGGAGGTGTCCACGCTCAAGGAGCCCTACCGCCTGGAGGGCAAGAAGACCATGGGCTACGAGATCGCGGAGCAACTCGGCTGGCGCATGCCGGACGTGATCCTCTACCCGGCCGGCGGCGGTGTCGGCCTGATCGGCATCCACAAGGCGATCCGCGAGATGATCGAGCTGGGCTGGATCGGCGACAAGCTGCCCAGGCTGGTCGCGGTGCAGGCGGACGGCTGCGACCCGATCGTGCGCGCGTACGACAGCGGCGCCGGCGTGAGCGAGCCCTTCCAGAACGCGCACACCGTCGCGTTCGGCATCACGGTGCCCAAGGCGCTCGGTGACTTCCTGATCCTGGACGCGGTGCGCTCGACCGACGGCACCGCGATCGCGGTCAGCGACGACGAGCTGCTCGCCGAGCAGCGCACCATGGCCGGTGAGGAGGGCATCTTCATCTGCCCGGAGGGCGCCGCGTGCCTGGCCGCGGCGAAGCAATTGCGGGCGGCGGGCTGGCTGTCCGACACCGACGAGGTGGTCGTGTTGAACACCGGCGCCGGCATCATCTATCCGCAGACGGTCACGGTCGACGTGCCGACCCTGCCGATCGACGGCCAGATCCCGGTCGACCCGGCATGACCACCGTGCGCGTCGACGACCTGGCGCCCGAGCTGCTCGCCATCAGCCACGCCATCCACGCCGAACCGGAACTCGGCTTCGCCGAACACCATGCTGCCAAACTGCTCAGCGACTACTTGGCCGCGCGCGAGTTCACCGTGACCACGGGCGTCGCCGACATGCCGACGGCGTTCCGCGCGGAACGGGTGTTCGGCACCGGCGGACCGACGATCGCCGTGTTCTGCGAGTACGACGCGCTGCCCGGCATCGGTCACGCCTGCGGCCACAACATCATCGGTTCGGCCGGAGCGGGCGCCGGGGTTGCTGCGGCGCGGTGGCTGGCCGAGCACGGCGGCAACGGCAGGCTGGTGGTGTTCGGCAGCCCGGCCGAGGAGGGCGGCGGCGGCAAGGTCCGGCTGATCGAGGACGGCCAACTGTCCGATGTGGATGCCGCCGTGATGGTGCACCCGGCCGGGTTCGACGCGGTGTCCCGCACGAACCTGGGTCGCGTGTCGTTGGAGGCGACGTTCACCGGTCGCGCGTCCCACGCGGCGGCGGCACCGGAACTGGGCCGCAACGCGCTGGACGCGGCCACGCTGCTGCTGGTGGCGATCGGCCTGCTCCGGCAGCAGCTGCGGTCCGACTCGCGGGTGCACGCCAACGTCGTGGACGGCGGCGACGCCATCAACGTCATCCCCGAGCATGCCCGCGTTGCGCTGTTCATCCGGTCGACCGACAACGAGTATCTGCGCGGCAGGCTCTACGAAGCGGTCCGCGACTGTGTGCTCGGTGCCGCGCTGGCCACCGGCACGACGAGTGAGTTGACCGAGGTCGCCGTCGCCTACGAACCGGTGCGCACCAATCCGGTGCTGGCCGGGCTGGCCGCCAGGGTGTTCGAGGAGATCGGCCGCCCGATCGAGCCCGAAACCGGCTACGCCGGATCGGCCGGATCGACGGACATGGGCAACGTCAGCCAGGTGGTGCCCGCGATCCACCCGTACGTGCGGGTCGCGCCCGGCGTCGCCATCCACACCCGTGACTTCGCTGCGGCGGCAGCGACATCGCAGGGCGACGACGCGGTGCTGGCCGGGGCGTCGATGCTGGCCACGGTGGTCACCGAGTTGTTCACCAGACCGAACCTGGTCGCCGAGGCACGCGCCGCGTTCGAGGAGGGCGTGTGAGCTGCGGACCGGACGACCTGGCAGCGCTGAGCCTGGCTGGTTCGCCCACGCTGGCACCCGACGGGACGACCGCGGTGGTGGCGGTGCAGACCGTTGATCCGGACCGGCTCGGCTACCGGAGCAGGCTGTGGTCGTTCGGGTCCCTCGGGTCGTCGCCTCTGACCGCCGACGGCCCGTGGTCGGACACCTCCCCTGTCTACTCGCCGAACGGCGAGCACGTCGCCTTCCTGTCCAGTCAGGACGGACGACGGCTGGCCTATGTGCTCGATCCGGAGACCGGCGCGGCACGGACGTTGGGTGTGCTGGACGGTCAGGTGAGCGCGATCGCGTGGCTGGACGACGAGCGGCTGGTCGGCGTGGTCGAGCATGCCGCCGCGGCCGAGCCGGGTGCGCCGGTGGTCGTGGAATGGCTGCGCTACAAACGGGACGGCGGTCCCAGCTTTGTCGAGCCGACCCATGAGCTGTGGCTGTTCGGCATCGCGCAGGCCGCCCGCCGATTGGCTGGGTTGCCCGGTCGGCTGGCTTGTCTCACCTCGGTGCGTGGGATGGCCGTGTATGCCATGGAGGAGCGGCATTCCGACCTGCCGGCGCCGGTGACGCAGGTGCGCAGCCTGGACCCGGACACGGGTGTCGACAAGCTGGTGTGGCGCTGCCCGGCCCCGGTCACGGCACTGACCGCGACGGCCGTGTCGGGTGACCTCGTCGCGGTGTCCAGTGCGGTGCCGGGGCACAGCGCGGTGCCGCCGAGACTGTGGGTACTCAGCGGTGACGGCATGGCCCGACCCGCGTTTCCGGACGCGGACCTGGAGTGCGAGCGGTCGGTGCTCGGCGACAGCAGACCGTTGGGCCGGTCGGCGCTCGTACGGCCGGTGGCCGGCACCGACGACGTGGTGTTCCTGGCGTCGGTCGGCCACGACGTCGCGCTGTTCACCGGCGACCCGATGGACCGGCTACCGCGCCGCATCACGCCGGAAGGCTGTTCCGTCACCGACTTCTCAGCGGCACACCACGGCCAGGCGGCGGCCTGCATCGAGTCACCGACCCGCCCGATCGAGCTGCACAGGATCGCGATCGACACGCGCACACCGGAGCGGATCTCGGATCTGAACGGCGACTGGGTGCTGACCGCGGCGCCGGTGGCCCCGGAGGCGATCACGGTCACCGGGCACGACGGCACCGACGTGCACGGGCTGCTGTTCCGGGCGCACCAGGCCACCGGGCCGCTGGTGGTCCGCGTGCACGGTGGCCCGCATCTGGCCTGGGGCACCGTGTTCGACCTGGAGACCCAGGCGCTGGTCAGTGCCGGCTACCGCGTGCTGCTGCCCAACCCGAGAGGCAGTGCGGGCCGGGGTGGCGAGTTCCGCGCACTGACCGTCGGTGACTGGGGCGGCGGCGACCACACCGACCTGATGGCGTTCGTGGACTGGGCCACCGCCACCGGGGTCGCCGATCCGCAGCGGCTGTACCTCGCGGGCGGCAGCTACGGCGGCTTCCTCACCAACTGGACCCTGACCCGCACCCGCAGGTTCCGCGCCGCCGTGTCGGAGCGGTCGATCTCCAACTTCCTGTCCAAGCTGGGCACGTCGGACAACGGCTTCACCGTGAACCGGTTCGAACTGGGCGGCGCCGACGTGTTCGACGACGGCGCCGCCGCCCTGCTGGACTTCTCACCACTGCGACACGCGGCCGCGATCACCACGCCGCTGCTGCTGATCCACGGCGAGGACGACTACCGCTGCCCGATCGAGCAGTCCGAGCAGTTGTTCGTCGCGCTGCGCAGGCTCGGCGTGCCCGCCCGGTTCGCCAGGTTCCCCGGTGAGGGCCACACGCTGGCCACCAGCGGCCGACCCGACCACCGGATCACCCGGCTCACCATGATCATCGGGTGGCTGGCCGAGTACGACGGTGCTCGGCCGGTTCAGCGGGCCAGTCGTTCGGCCAGCCACGCCAGCGACAGCGGATAGCGGTAGTCGATGCCACCGTGCCCGGCGTCGAACAACTCGAAGTAGATCCGGTCGGCCGGCAGTCCCACCTTGAGCACCTCGGCCCGGAACGCCTCGGCGCCCAGGTCCAGGTACCACTCGTCCCTGGTGCCGGCGTCGATCCACACCGCGCGCAGCGAGCGGATCTGCTCGGCGTACCTCGGCACCATCCGCACCGGGTCCCAGTCCAGCCAACGCTGCCACTGTTCCGGCCGCAACACGCCGGTGACCTGGTCGAACGGCAGTTCCGGGGTGCCGTCCGGCTGGGCCGAGTAGCAGGCGGCCAGGCCGAGCAGCATCACCAGGGTCTGGTCGCCGTCCTTGGTGAACGCGGTGCGCGAGCGGAAGTCGCCCCACCACACGTTGATGTCGTTGTCGTACTTCCGCAGCGCGCGCACGGCGGTGGCGAACTCCTGCAGGTAGCACATCTCGTAGAGGTTGTCCCCGGCGTGCGTGGCCAGCGCACCGAACAGGTCGGGCCGCAGCATCGGCGTGATCATCGCGCCGAACCCGCCGGAGGACTTACCCATGATCGCGCGGGACTCGCGGTCGGCGATGGTGCGATAGTGAGCGTCCACCCACGGCACGAGTTCGTCACACAGATACGAGTGGTACCGGCCGGTGCCCGGCGAGTCGACGAACTGGGAGCCGCCGAACGCGGTCCAGGCGTCCACGTAGACCACGACGCAGCCGGGCCGACTGCCGTCGGCGAACACGGCGTCCGCGGTCTCCACGAACGGCTGACGGAACGGTTGGCGGTTGGCCCACATCACGATGTGCCCGGTGTAGCCCTGGATCACGTAGACGCTGGGGTATCGAGTGTCGGGGTGGTCGTCGTAAGCGGGTGGGACATACACCCACAGCGGCCGTTCGTGCGGGTCGCCGAGCGGGTTGTCCCGCAGCAGCGCTGAGTCGAAGGTGTGCCGATCCAGTCGGCCGGCGAGTTCGGCGTCCCAAGGCAACATGATCGCCAGTCAACCACGGCCGGCCAGCAGGTCGTCAACCTCAGCGGCGGTCGGCGCGGTACTCGGCCCGCGCCTGGTCACAGCCAGTGCCGCAGCCGCGTTGGCCCGCAGCGCTGCCGTTAGCGGGTCCAACCCGGCGGCCAGACCGGCCGCGAACACACCCACGTGGGTGTCGCCGGCCCCGTTGGTGTCCACGGCGGTGACCGGAAACGGCGGCACGGCTCGTTGCTCGTATGCAGGACGCAGCCGTTGCCACCGGTGCGCACGACGGTCCCGACCCGCCCTTCTGCTCGCCCGAGCAGCCTGGCCTCGCGCTCGTTGCAGCTCCACCAGTCGGCACGGTCGAGCACGGCATCCAGTATTGGCGTCTTGATGTTTTTGATGAGCGGGCCGGGATCGACGATCACCGTCGCGTCCACTGTGGACAACCAGGCGGTGATTGCCGGCCCGTTGACGGGATACGCCAGGCCGTAGCCGGACACGTAGACGACATCGGTCGGCCGGACGGTCAGCGCGGCGAGATGTTCGATGGTCAACTGGGCTTCGGCACCCGGGCTGGTGGCGAAAGTGCGTTCGCCGGTCGGATCGACGAGTGCGACGGTGAAGCCGGTGTCCTGGTCCGCAACGGCCGGTTGTGGTGCGTGGATGCCGGCCTCGGTAAGGGCGGCGCGGCACAGGTCGCCGAACGGACCGGTGCCGATGCGGCCGCCGTAGACCGACGGCAGGCCTTGGCGAGTGGCGGCCACCAGCACGTTCAGGCCACCGCCAGGGGTGATCGCACTGGCCGATGCGAGGACGTCACCACCGGGTTCGGGCAAGGCGGGCAGATAGAGGACGACGTCGACGAGGACGTTGCCGACGTGCACCAGCCGCGGCCGTCCAGCGCTGCTCTGGTTGCCGCTGGCCTGGTTGCCGCTGGCCTGGTGACTGTCGGCCTGGTCACCGTTGGTCACGCAGGCCAACCAGGTCCTTGGCCAGTTGGCCGAGCGGCAGATCGTTCACCTCGTGGATGGTGCGGACGGCGTGGTCGGGAAACGCGCCGCCGCAGGCACCCGCGATGGCGCCGACGATGGCCGCAATGGTGTCGCAGTCCCCACCGAGGGACGCGGCCAGCAGGCAAGCCCGCCACGGATCGTCCGGGCAACTGGCCAGCACGGCAAAAGCAGCCGGCACAGACTCCTGAGTGGCGACGCTGGTACCGACCAGCCGATAGATCCACTCCGCAACCAAGTCCTCGACCACCCCACCGCGCGAGTCGACCCTCCCCGCGGGCGTGTCGACCGTTCCCCCGGGCGAGTCGACCCTCCCCGCGCGCGGGTCGACCCTTCCTGTCCCCGACTCGACCATTCTCGCGACCCCGTCGGCCGCCCACCTGATCCGCTCGGACACATCGGCCGCCGCCACCCAGTACCCGCGCTCACCAGCCAACGCCGCCGCCATCACCGCCGCCCCCGTTGCCTCGGCCACCGTCCCCCCACCCACCCCCGTGCTCACCGCAGCAGCCACCGCCGCCGCGCCCGCCAGCCC
>DASUJK010000325.1:0-6774 GCA_036279295.1 Pseudonocardiaceae bacterium
GCATGGACCAGCCGGACCCGCTCGATCGCCCCGGTCAGCGCGGCGCGCACGGCCGGATCGAGCTCGTCGAGGGCCTTGGCCAGTTCGGCGGCCGGCACCCGGATCGAGGCGGGCCGGACCTTGTCGAACCGCTCGGTGTACTCCAGGACGGCGGCGACGCCGCGCTCGGTCACCGCGGTCACGATCGGCGCGACCTGGTCGAGCACGGCGTTCACGTCGACATCCGCGCGGGGCAGCAGCGAGCGCAGGGTGGCTGGTGGCGGCACGGAACCGCGCAGGTCGGTACGGCGGAGCATGTGCCAAGAGTAGGCCCTGGCGCGCCAGCGGCGCGGGAGGGCCAGGAGTGAACCGAAACATCAACTTGTGCGGTGAGCATCACTCCCGCCACCTGAGACGGTTGTCGGGCTAACCGGACAAACGGGCCACTTCGCCGACGAACCGATCGATGTCGGCCTCCGTGGCGAAGTAGTGCGGCGACGCCCGGACCACGCCGTCGGTCAGCCCACGCGCCGACATGTCGAGCAGGCTGGTGGCCGCCGGGCTGACCGTGACGACGACCCCGCGCCCACGCAGCGTGTCCCGCACCTGCGCCGGGGACAGCCCGTCGACGGTGAACGTGACGATGCCGCAGCGGCTCCGGCCCAGGTCGCGCACCAGCACACCGGGCAGTCCGGCCAGACCCTGCCTGGCCCGGTCGGCCAGCGCGCCGACCCGCGCCGCGATCTGCGCCACGCCGAGCCGCAGCGCGTACTCGGCCGCCGTGACCAGGCCCAGCCGGCCGGCCACGTCGTGCTCGTAGAGCTGGAACGCCCTGGCGTCCGGGCGCAGCCGGTACGCGTGTGGTGCCACCCACGGGGCCGCGATGTGGTCGATCAGCCTGGGCCGCAGCCGGTGCGCCACCGACCGCCGGGCCACCAGGAATCCGGTGCCGCGCGGGCCACGCAGCCACTTCCGGCCGGTGCCGGACAGCATGTCGACCCCCAGTTCACCGACCCGGACGGGCAACTGGCCGACCGACTGGCAGGCGTCCAGCAACACCAGCGCACCCGCGTCGTGGGCCGCGTCGGTGGCCTCGCGCACCGGGTTGACCAGACCGCCGTTGGACGGCACGTGCACCAGCGACACCAGCTTGACCCGCTCGTCCAGCATCTCCCGCAGGGCCGGCACGGACAGCGCGCCGGACTCGTCGGACGGCACGGTCTCCACCGTCACGCCGGTCTCCTCGGCACGGCGCAGCAGCGCGACCGCGTTGGCGCCGTACTCGACCTCGCCGATCAGCACCCGGTCGCCATCGGTCAGCGGCACCGCGTCCATCAGGCTCAACCAGGACCGGCTGGCGCTGTCGGTGAACGCGATCTCGTCCGGAGCACAGTCCAACAGGTCGGCGAACACCTGGTAGCCGCGTTCCAGGTCGCCGTCCCGCTCGGCGGCGGCCAGGTAGCCGCCGACCTCGGCTTCCCGGCGCAGGTGGCCGATCACCTCGTCCAGCACGGGTGTCGGCGGCAGGGACGAGCCGGCACTGTCCAGGAACACGCGGTCGCGACTGCCCGGGGTGTCCGCGCGAACCGCATCGATGTCGATGCCGGTCACCGGGGCAGCCACTGGTCCAGGTTCCACCACGGTCCCCACGTGAAGCCCCGCGACGCGCTGTCGGTCACCGGCGCGTAGCCGGTCCAGTTGTTCCGCATGACGTAGGTGTGGTCCACGAACGCGAGGCACACCATCGTCGGCGCGGCCAGGTAGTCCCGCTGGAACTGCCGGTAGGCCACCGCCCGCTGGCCGGGATCCAGTGTGTTGCGGCCCGTCATCAGCGCGGCGACCGTGGCGCTGCTCGCGCCGGCCAGGGCGGTGCCGAGCAGCGGATACAGGTCCAGATCCGGGTCGAACGGGCTGCCGGTGCTGATCAGCGTGGCATCGGTGGCCGACTTCGCGGCCAGCTCCGACTCCGGCACGCCGACGGCGGTCACCACGATGCCGATGGCCTTCGCCGCGGCGACGAACTTGGTGGCCAGCGCTCCGTCCACGGTGTCCCCGGTCGGGTAGTCCAGGTTGAACTCGGCCGCGACGCCCTCCTTGGACCGGCCGCCCTCGGTGTTGGCCACCCAGCCGCCGGCCAGCAGGTCGGTGCGGGCCTGCTGCTGGTCCACCGTGAAGTTGGCGGTCGGCTCGACGAACTCGGGCAGCACCGCGGGCACCGGTGTGGACGCGGGCGTGCCGGCGTTGTCCAGCGGCCCGGCGACCAGCGCACGCCGGTCCACGGCCTCGTTGAGCGCCAGCCGGACAGCCGGATCACCGGTGACCGGCCCGTGCACCGGCAGCTCGACGGCCCGCAGGTCGGCGCTGACGTCGGTGAGCACGCTGAACGCGTTGGACTTGGTGAACGTGGCCGCCTCGGCCGGTGAGACGGCGGCCCCGTCCAGCTTGCCGGCCCGCAACTCGGTGACCCGGTCCTGGTCGTCGGCCACGAACAACACCGTGACCTTCTTCACCTTCGGCGGCCCGCCGAGCACGGCCGCGTAGCGCGGGTTCGCAGCCAGCACCATGCCGTGGCCCTTGGTCCAGGACACCAGTGTGTACGGGCCGGTGCCGATCGGCTCGTCGTTCATCGGCAGCTTGGCCACCGGCCCCGGCACGCTCAGCTGCGGCGCGGACACGATGCCCAGCACCAGTTTGTCCGGGAACGGCGCGTAGGGATGCGCCAGGGTGAACCGCACGGTGTTCTGGCTCACCTGGGTGACGCCGGTCAGCATCGAGTAGGCAGCACGCAGCGGCGACGCGAACACCGGATTGAGCAGGGCCCGGTAGGTGCCCAGCACGTCGAGCGCGTCGAACGTGGTGCCGTCGCTGAACCGCACGCCGGTGCGCAGCGACACGGTCCACGACCTGCCGTCGGCCGACGGCACCGGCAGCGCACTGGCCAGCACCGGGGCCAGCGTGCCGTCCGGCTGGTACTCGTAGAGCCCGTTGAAGATCTTGCCGGCGCCGTTGGGCGCGTAGCCGTCCAACGGGTTCAGGCTGGTTGGTTCCACGGGTTCGGCGAGCACCATCGCGGTGTTGTCCGGCTGGCCGGACGCGCTCGGTGTCGGCGTGCCCGTGCAGGCGCTCGCCAAGGCGAGAACCAGGATGATGGACAGCAGCAACCGTCGGCCCACGATCAGGACCATAGTCGAGGCCATGGTCGAGGCGTTGACGGCGACCGAAGACACGACAGCGAAGAGAGCGGAGCCGGACGTGCGGATCGCGCTGTGCCAGGTCACTTCCACCCCGGACCCCGAGGCCAATGTGGACCTGGTGGCCGAGTGCACCCAACGAGCAGCGGAGCGTGGCGCAGAGCTCGCCGTGTTCCCCGAAGCCATGATGGCGTGTTTCGGAGTGCCGCTCGGGCCGGTGGCCGAGCCGCTGGACGGGCCGTGGGCCACGGCGGTGGCCGGCATCGCCGAGCGGACCGGTGTGCTGGTCGCTGCCGGCATGTTCACGCCGGCCGAGGACGGCCGGGTACGCAACACGCTGCTGTTCACCGGTGGCGGCCATCACATCGCCTACGACAAGGTCCACCTGTTCGACGCGTTCGGCTTCGCGGAGTCGGCCACGGTGGCACCCGGCGACGCGATCGTCGTGGTGCCCGTCGGCGGGCTGACCATCGGCCTGGCCACCTGTTACGACGTGCGCTTCCCCGAACTGTTCCGCGGGCTGGCCGACCGGGGTGCCGACGTGGTGCTGCTGCCGGCGTCCTGGGGTGCCGGGCCGGGCAAGCAGGAGCAGTGGGAACTGCTGGTCCGGGCGCGGGCGCTGGACTGCACGTCGTGGGTGGTGGCGTGCGGGCAGGCCGATCCGGTGGCCAGCGGGATGATCCCGTCACCGAAGGCGCCCACCGGGATCGGGCACAGCATGGTGGTCGACCCCTACGGCAGGGTCACCGCCAAGCTGGACGCCGGTCCCGGCCTGCTGGTGGTGGACGTCGACACGGCGGTCGTCGAGTCGGCCCGCCGGGAGATCCCGGTACTGGCCAACCGACGGTTGTAGGCACACCGCACAGAGTCGTTCATGATCCGACCCGAAAAGCCGTGTCGGCTACATCCGAACCACTGGGTACGCGCCCAGTGTCAGATTCGTCGGGATCGACAAGTCGCACAACATCAAGGGCGAGATTCGCCGTGTTCCAGGTACAAGATCACATCCGAGACGTACGCGCGGTAGGCATTGGTCAGACGGCGCGTGAGACGAGGGATCACGTATTGGTCGAGCTTGTCCACGGCGACCCATTCGATTCCATCCAACTCGATGCCGTCAAGTTGGATAGCAGTCTCGTCGCCGAGGCGGCCGCAATCAAATACGTAGAGAATCTTGTCGCCCTCGGCGTCATTTGGCGCCCAGTCGTGAACCAATAGTCGCCTGGCCGTTCTGTCCAAGCCAAGTTCTTCGCGCAGTTCCCGTTCGCAAGCCGAAGCTGGCGACTCGCCACTGTCAACGTATCCGCCTGGAATATCCCATCGATTGCCGTAGGTCTTGCGGACCAAGAGCACCTTGTCGCGCTCGACAAAGAGTGCGCCGGACGCGAGTCGCGGTGTAGAGAAGTTCTCCGACGGGTCGCTCATCCAGTCGATGGTAGTACATTGACACGCTTGGCCAACTTGTCAAGTTCGATAGAGGGCTGCCCCACGGTGCTTCGAACGAGCTTAGTGACAACTTTTCGGCTGAGGTGATGCTGTCGTACCTGCTCCGGAGCGGCTCGTTCGGCAGTGAGAATCGTTCCGAGTGCGTCGTCGCGGTTGCCGGTCATACAGTGCACATGAGCAACGTCCAGCAGGTAGCGCACTCTCCGCTCTACCGGCACCGCGTCGGTGTCCAGGGACAACCCATGGTCCACGACGGTCTGTATGTCGCCTAGTTCTGTTGAGGTGTTCACTCGATGAATGGCGACATTGGTTGGGCCGAATGCAGTCCACAGATGGTTGGCGTCATCGTCAAGACGCCGTGCCGCGTCGCTCGCCTCAGTCAGATAGTCTGCGGTCCGACGACCATCTCCCAAACGGGCGGCGGCCATCGACCCAAGAAGAAAGAGTGTCCCATAAACGGACAACGCGGTATCGTCATGAGCGATTTCGTCTTGCAGTTTGATAGCGCCAGCTTCGACCAGTCTCATCGCGGATTCCAAGCGGCCGGCGGCGAGCAATGCGAACGCAATCGATCGCGTCAGTGACGCTCGAATAGCCGGGCTACCGGAGTCCTTCGCAGCGCTCATACCGCGTTCGGCAGCAACCCATGCGATATCCGATTCGCCCGCCTTTGCCAATACGGATGCGGCTGCCTGATAGGACAACGCAAGTATACCAGACAGTTTCGCTCGCTGGCCTTTGCGGCAGATCATCGAGGCTCGTCGGAGATCGCTGAGCAGTGACGATACTCGGCTGGCCGCAGTGGTAAACCGGGACTGTTGATATGCGCTAAAGGCGAGACTCAAGTCGAGTTCGAGGGTTTCGAGCGTGCGCGGCTTCTCGTCTAGCTCAAGTTCTGTCGTACCTGGATCGAAGTGATAACTCATCAGTATTTGAACACAATTCGGCGACCGCGGGAGAGCTTTGCCGACGCGTCGGCGGCTCGGTAACCAACTCGCCTGAGACAGTCCGGGTGATCGCAGGCTTTGCCGGCACTACCGGCGATGCAAGCAACTCGTCAATTGAAGTATTCCAGAATTTCTCTAGAAGACGCACGGTAGCTGCACGCAACTGGTTTGGCGCCAATTGTCCTGCCGCGAGCCTTTGAACGTGTCGCAAGCCAAGCATTCCAGCTTCGTTGTTCTCGCGGGCAAAGATCTCCAACTGTTCTGCGAATTCTTCGAACGTCAGGCGGCGATCCCGGATACACTGTGCGAGCACTGTTCGGCTTTGGTGGGCTCTCGGCATTGTCCCGCCTTCCATAGTGCACGTATGGCACGCAACCGGTGACCCAGTGTAGCTCTTGCTGGTCACGGGCTTGAGACTCCAGTACCTAGCGGAGATCCATGCCCAGGTCGAGCGCGATCACCGAGTGGGTGAGCGCGCCGACGGACAGATAGTCCACACCGGCCCGCGCGTAGGCCATGGCCACGTCCAGGGTCAGGCCGCCGGACGCCTCCAGCCGGGTCTTCGCCCCGGCCGCGTCCCGGCGGCGGACCGCCTCGGCGCACTGGTCCGGGGTGAAGTTGTCCAGCAGCACCTCGTCGGCGCCCAGCGCGAGCACGTCGTCGAACTCGTCCAGCGTGTCCACCTCGACCTCGCAGTGCGGTTCCGGCGCCCGTTCCCGGACCGCGGCCAGCGCGGCACCCACCGAACCGGCGGCGACCACGTGGTTGTCCTTGATCAGCACCGCGTCACCGAGCCCGAGCCGGTGGTTGACGCCACCGCCCATCCGCACCGCGTACTTCTGCGCGAGCCGCAGTCCGGGCAGCGTCTTGCGGGTGTCCCGGATGGCACAGCCGGTGCCGGCCACCGCGTCCACCCAGGCGGCCGTCGCCGTGGCCACGCCGGACAGGTGGCACAGCAGGTTCAACGCGGTCCGCTCGGCCGTGAGCAGGCCACGGACCGGGCCACGCACCGTCAGCGCGGGTGTGCCGGCCGGCAGCCGGGAGCCGTCGGGTACCTGGTCCAGCACGTCGCAGTCGAGCACGGTGGCGAACACCGCGAGCGCGACCGGGATGCCGGCCACGGTGCCCGGCTTGCGCGGCGTCAGTTCGGCCACCGCGATCGCGTCGGCCGGCACGGTGGCCGCCGTGGTCGTGTCCGGCCCGTACCGCAG
>DASUJK010000326.1:0-33661 GCA_036279295.1 Pseudonocardiaceae bacterium
ACAACGAGGGAGCAGCACGTGGACTCGACCCCAGCGGTACCTGTGTTGGGCCTGGCCGAGGTGTCCAAGAGCTACGCGGCGGTGCGGGCGCTCGTCGACGTGACACTGGACGTCCATGCCGGTCGGGTGCACGCGCTGCTCGGTGAGAACGGAGCCGGGAAGTCCACGCTGATGGGCGTGGCTTCCGGCTCCACTCAGCCCGACCACGGCCGGATCACGGTGGCCGGGCAGCACATCCCGACCCTGACGACCGACCTGGCCATCCGGTTGGGCATCGCGATCGTGCACCAGCATCCGGCTGTGCTGCCGGACATGACGGTCGCGGAGAACATCAGGGTGGCTGTGCCGTCCGACCGCATGCGGACCGACGGTGATCAGCGTGGCTGGATGCTGGATCTGTTGCGGCAGGTCGGTTCCGATGTGCGCCTGCAGGACCGGGTGGATCAACTCGGTGTCGCGCAGAAGCAGTTGCTCGAAGTCGCGAAGGCGATCGCGCTGCGGCCGAAGGTGCTGATCCTGGACGAACCGACCGCGCCGCTTGGCGCCGACCAGACGGGCATCCTGTTCGACCAGGTCCGGCAGGCGGCGGCCGGTGGCACGGCGGTCGTCTACATCACCCACCGGCTGGCCGAGGTGCGGGAGATCGCGGACGACGTGACTGTCCTGCGGGACGGCCGGGTCCGGGGCAGTGCCGCGGTCGGCGACGTCAGCGACGAGCAGATGCTGCGGATGATCGTCGGCCGTGAGTTGGCGTCGACGTTCCCGGACAAGAACGCCGACGCCAACTCACCCGTGGTGCTGAGCGTGACCGGCCTGTCCGGTCAGGGCTTCCACGACACACACCTGGAGGCCAGGCGCGGCGAGATCGTCGGGCTGGCCGGCATCGTCGGCAACGGCCAGAGCGAGTTCCTGCGCGCACTGGCCGGCCTGCGGCGGTCCTCGGGCCAGGTCACGCTGGACGGCACCCGGCTGCACGGTAGGGCGCTGGTCCGCTCGACCGCCTACATGCCGGCCGACCGGCATCGTGAGGGCCTGATGACCTCGATGTCGGTCCGTGAGAACGCGGCGGTCGGCGCCCTGTCGTCGCTGGCCACCGGTGGTGTGGTCGGCCGCGACCGGGAGCGGACCGCGGTGCACGGCGAGGTGGCGAAGCTGTCGGTGAAGACGGCATCGATCGAGTCCGGTGTGATGTCGCTGTCCGGTGGCAACCAGCAGAAAGTGGTGCTGGCCAGGGCGCTGCTGGCGGCGCCGAAGATGCTGCTCGCCGACGAGCCGACACAGGGTGTCGACGTCGGGGCCAGGTCGGAGATCTACGGCATCATGCGGGACGTCGCGTCCACCGGTGTGCCGGTGGTCATGGTGTCCTCGGACGCCAAGGAACTGGAGGGCATCTGCGACCGGGTCGTGGTGTTCTCCCGTGGTCACGTGGTGGCCGAGCTCGCGGGTGCCGACGTCACCGAGGAGAAGATCACCGGCACTGTGGTGAACGCGACCACCGTACGCAAGGACTCCCAGCAGCGGGAGAAGACCAGCAGGCTGCGTGACCTGGCCAAGGGCGACTACGCACCCAGCGTCATCCTTGCGCTGGTCATCCTCGCGCTGGGTGCCTACACGTTCGCGCACAATGCCCGCTATCTCGCGCCGTTCAACGTGACGTCCGTGTTGACGCTGCTCACCGCGCTGGCGTTCATCAGCATGGGGCAGACGATCGTCATCATGACCGGTGGGATCGACCTGTCCGTCGGGCCACTCGCCGGGCTACTGGTCGTGATCGCGTCGTTCTTCGTCACCCAGGGCCGATCACCGATCCTGATGGCACTGGCCTTCGTGATCATGATCGTGGTGGCGGCCGCGTCCGGCCTGATCAACGGGTTGCTGATCAGATACGGCGGATTCACTGCCGTGGCAGCGACCTTGACCCTCTATATCGGACTACAGGGCGTGTCGCTGCTGCTCCGGCCGTTCCAGGGCGGGTTCATCAGCACGACCGTCACCGGCTTGATCACGGCCACTATCGGCTACGTGCCGATCGCGTTCGTCGTCGCCGTCATCGTGGCGGTCGGCCTGGAACTTGCGTTGCGGTTCACGTCGTGGGGCCGAGGCCTGCGTGCGGTCGGCTCGAACGAGGAGTCGGCGTACCGGCTCGGTATCAAGGTCAACCGCACGCACGTGCTCGCCTATGTGTCCTGCGGCCTGCTGACGTTCCTGGGCTCGCTGCTGCTGATGGCGCAGATCGGCGTCGGCGATCCGACCCAGGGCGTGAGCTACACGCTGTCCAGCATCACGGCCGTCGTGCTCGGCGGGGCCAGCCTGCTTGGCGGGCGGGGCTCGTTCATCGGCACGCTGCTGGGTGCCGCACTGATCCAGCAGGTGCTCAACGCCACCACGTTCCTGAACCTCGGCCAGACCTGGCAGTACCTCTTCCAGGGCCTGCTCATCCTGGCCGCCGCGTCGATCTACACCCAGGCCCGCAGGCGGTCCAGGGCGCTGGCCGCCTGAGCGAGGGAGCACCGACATGGCTGAACGTCTCGACGGCAGGACCGTGCTGGTCACCGGGGCGGGCAGCGGCATCGGTGCCGCGCTGGCGCGGGGCATGGCCGCCGAGGGTGCTGCCGTTGTGGTCACCGACCGGGACGAGCAGGCCGCCGCCGTCGTCGCCGAGTCCATTGGCGGCCGTGCCGTGCACGTCCGGGTCGACGTAACCAGCCGGGACGAGGTGCGGATCGGCATCCAGCGGGCGGTGGCCGAGTTCGGCCGGCTGGACGCCTATTTCAACAACGCCGGGTTCAACGAGCCGGAGAAGTTCCTCGACATCACCGAGGCCGTGTGGAACCGGATCATGCGGGTCAACGCGTTCGGCGTGGTGATCGGCTGTCAGGAGGCGGCCCGCCAGTTCATTCGGCAGGGCGGTGGCGGGAAGATCGTCAACACCGCGTCGATCGCAGGCCGCCAGGGTTTTCCCAGCTTCGCGCCCTACAGCGCCAGCAAGGCTGCCGTCATCTCGTTGACCCAGGCAGGCGCGCGGGCGCTGGCCGGGCACGGCATCACCGTCAACGCGTTCGCGCCCGGCGTGGTGGCCACCCCGCTGTGGGACAAACTCGACCGTGACCTGGCGAACATCGGCGAAGGGGACTCGGGATTCGCCTCGATGGCCGAGGGCATCCTGCTCGGCAGGCCCGCGTCACCGGAGGACCTGGTGCCGACCGCGGTGTTCCTGGCCGGTCCCGACTCCGACTACATCACCGGCCAGGTCATTGCCATCGAGGGCGGCATGATTCTGGTCTGAGTGCGGACGCCGCATCGCACCAGGACGAACAGGGCTGCGCTGACCGTCAGGCCGCCGGATCGACCGCTCGGTCGATGCGATCCGATCCATCGGCGGACTTGATCCGTATGTCTGAGCAGAGGTCACAGCACAACCGGAGGCGCCTTCCGGTGCCGCGGCGACCTGAGACGGACAAACTGTATGAAAGCGGCGGCGGAGGAGACGAAATGGCGACAAGCAACACAGTGGGGGCGTCCACCGATCGCGCGAACTTCGTGGTAACGCTCATCCTGCGGATCGCGGGCGCGGCCCTACTCGTCGGTATGGCGTACATCCACTACCACCTGTACGTCGCCGGCTACCACCTGACGGCGGTCGGTCCGGCCTTCATCGCGAACGCGGTGCTGGGCATCATCGCGGCGATCGCGGTGCTGGTGATGCCGTCCAAGCTGCTGAGCATCACCTCTGCGCTGTCGTCGCTGCTGATGCTCGGCACGTTCGCGGCCCTGATGATCAGCATCTACGCCGGCCTGTTCGGCTACAAGGAAACGACGACGGCCCCGCTGCTGAAGACCACCTACGTGGTGGAGATCGCGGGCACCATCGTGCTCGCGGTGCTGGCCATCCTGGTGGCTCGCCGGCACGGCATGTGGAAGTGGATGCCCGGCCATAGCTGAGCCCCAGCCGGCCGACTCTCACTCGGGGAAAGCCGGCTTGCGCTTGGCCAGGAACGCTGCCATTCCCTCCCGGGCGGCAGGCGTCTGGGACGCCGCAGCCATGACTTCCACGGCGATCGCGTAGGCATCCGCTTCGGGGCGGTCGAACTGGGCGTACAGGGTCTGCTTGCCAAGGGCCTTGCTGGCTCGACTGCCCCTGGTCGCCCTGGCCAGCAGATGTGCCACCGCCTCGTCCAGGTCGTCGTCGGGCACCACCCGATTGACCAGACCCCACTCCAGTGCCGTGGCCGCGTCGATCACGTCACCGGTGAGCGCCATCTCCATCAGCCGCTTCCGGCCGACAGCCCTGGCCACCGGTACGGCGGGTGTGTGGCAGAACCAGCCACCGTTGCCGCCGGGCAAGGCGAATCCGGCCGACTCGGCGGCCACCGCGAGATCACACGACGCGACCAACTGACAACCCGCTGCTGTGGCCAGGCCGTGCACCCTGGCGACGACGACCTGCGGCAGGGACTCGATGGTCCGCATCAGCTCCGTGCACAGCCGCAGCAGTTCGCGGGTGCCGGCCAGGTCGCGGTCGGCCACGTCGGCGAAGTCGTGCCCGGAGCAGAACACCGGCCCGGCACCGGCCAGGACCACGCCTCGTGCGTCCGTGGCCGCCGTCGCCGTGCAGGCGTCCAGCAGTTCACCCAGGTGCGCGCGGGAGAGCGAATTGCGGCGCGCGGCCCTGTTCATGGTGATCGTGACCGTGTCGTCGTCCCGCTTCACCAGGATGTGTTCGTAGTCGCCCATCTCCTGACCCTACGGCGAAGGGCCGCCCAGGACACCTCGGTGAGGTGTCCTGGGCGGCCGCAGCCGTCACGTCAGGGTTTGTTTAGTACCAGTGGGCGCGGCCACCGATCCTGCGACCGGTGCCACCTGCGATGGCCAAGACGGCCCCGGCCACCAGCAGAATGATGCCGATCGTCCATAGGACAGGGATTCCCACGATGAAACCGATGATCAGCAGGATAACTCCGAGAGCGATCATTGACCCAACACTCCTTTGTTGACGAGACCGCGTGGCTTGATGGGAGAGCGACGGTCATCCGTTCCTGGCATGAGGTTGACCGATCCAAGTGAACTCGAAACGCGGCCATTTGGAGTAATGGCCCACTGTGGACAGTTCGTGGCACGCGGAAGTTTGTGGCACAAGAGGGTTTGCGATCGGCGGTCGCTGGGTACGTCCGGCACGGATCGGCTCTGTGCCGACCGTCCCGGGGAGGATGTCGCCATGCTCGGACCGACCGCCGAACAGGGCCATCCTGACGGCCACCACTCAGACAGCCATCACGAGGACGGCCATCACGAGGACGGCCATCACGAGGACATCGCACAGCCGCATTCCGACCCTGGCGAAGGCGTCATCGCCGATGCCGAAGCGGTGGCGGCGCGAATAAGCACCGAGGAACAGCCGCTGGGCAGACCGGGCCGGCCGCTCAACCGGCGGTCACCGTTCTTCATCGGCATGCTCGGTGCGGCCGGGGTGGCGACGACCTACCTGATCGCCGAGTTGATCGTCACGGCGCAGAGCATGATCGTGCTGATCGGCGTCTCGTTCTTCATCGCGGTGGGACTCGAACCCGCGGTGTCCTGGCTGGTCAACCACCGCATACCACGCTGGCTCGCGGTGACCGCCGTCGTACTGGTCACGCTCGGCATCGTCGGAGGTTTCCTCGCGGCGGCGATCCCGGTGCTGGTCACGCAGTCCAGCACGTTCGTCGCGCACCTCCCGCAGTACCTGCACACCCTGCAGGACCACAACTCGTTCCTCGGCCGGCTGAACACCCGCTTCCAGCTGCAACAACACCTGCAGACCCTGCTCGGCGGCGGCAACTCCGACATCGTGACCGGAGTGGTCGGCGCCGGTGTCGCGGTGCTGAGCACGGTGGGCAACATCCTGATCGTGGCCGCACTGACCGTGTACTTCGTTGCCGACCTGCCCCGCATCCGCCGGAACCTGTACCGGCTCGTCCCGCACTCCAGGCGGCCAAGGGTGATCCTGATCGGGGACGAGATCTTCGCCAAGGTCGGCGCCTACGTGCTGGGCAACGTGATCATCTCGCTGATCGCGGGCCTGTTCACCTACTGCTGGCTACTGGCCGTGGGCGCGCCCTACGCGTTGCTGCTGGCCATCCTGGTGGCCGTGCTCGATCTGGTGCCGATCGTCGGTTCCACGATCGCCGGTGCCGTCGTCACGCTGGTCACGCTGACCGTGTCGCTCCCGGTGGCGATCGCGACGGGGGTGTTCTTCATCGTCTACCAGTCGGCGGAGAACTACCTGCTGGTACCGAGAATCATCGGCCGGGCGATGAAGGTGCCCGACCTGGTGACCGTCGTCGCCGCGCTGCTGGGCGGTGTGCTGCTCGGCGTCGTGGGCGCGCTGGTGGCGATCCCGGTCGCCGCCGCTCTGCTGCTCATCCTCCAGGAAGTGACGTTCCCCCGGCTCGACCGTTCGTAGTGGACGGTCGGACCGAGTCGAACCGGACCGTGGCCCGGGCTCTGACCACCCAATTTGTGGGGTTCGGCTTGACCTGACCGTTACAGCATCCTGGCGCTGGGGCCGTCATCATGTCCAGGTGTCCCGGGTCGTCGCCCGATCGTGGGTGGGTGTTGCCGTTACGGGCGTGACCGTTCTCCTCGCGGGCACGTTCCTGCCGTGGCTGCGCTCCGGAGCCGCGCTGCGCAACAGCTACCAGGCCGCCACCGCCCTGCATGCCTGGGTGAACGGGGTGACGGCAGCCCTACTGACCGCGTGGCCGGTGGTGATCACGGCGTGGGCGCTGTGCGTCGCGCTGTACGCGCTGCGCCTGCGGCGGGTGGCCGCGGTGGTGGCCTGCCTGTTCGGGCTGACGACCGCGTCGGTGGCCGTCGGCGTGCTCGGTCAGGGCGGCCGGTCGGGTGTGTTGGTCAGTCCGGTGACCACCGGACCCGCGGTGACCCTGATCGGCGCAACACTGGCGCTCGTCGGGGCGATAGGTGTCGTAGCCGGTTCGGGAGACCGGACGATGGTGAGAACGAGAGGACCGCGATGACGCACCCAGGCCAGGCCCCGGCAGGGCGATCCGAGGCGCCCGAGGACGGGCAGCCGCTGGATGACCTGCCGGTGGAGCACGCCTCAGGCGAATCGCCGAAGCCAGCACGTCAAGGCAGGCGGCAAGGGCTGATCATCGGCGTCGTGGCGGCCGTCGTCGTGGTGATCGCAGGCGGCATCGCAACGTGGGTCGCGGTCAGCGGGTCGGGCTCGCCCGGCGCCGGGTCACCGCAGGACGCGGCCACCCACCTGGTCTCCGACATCAACAACAACGACCTGCTCGGCGTCGTGAACGATCTGCCGCCCAACGAGTCGGCGCTGCTGCGTTCCGCCCTGGACGACGCGTCGGCCCAGCTGAAGCAGATCAAGGCCGTCCAGCCGAACGCGAGTTCCCAGGACGCAACGGGGCTGAGCATCCACGCCACCGGCCTGAAGTTCGACACCTCGGCCGTCGAGCAGGTCAACGCGCACATCGCGATCACCAAGCTGGTCGCCGGCACGATCACCTTCGGCGTGGGCCTGACCACGAACCAGTACACCGACGGCTTCCTGAAGGCCGCGTTCCCCAACGGAACACCGGCCGGCCGCAGCACCACGGTGGACATCGCCAAGGTCGCCCAGCAACTCGGCCACCCGGTGCGCATCGCCACGGTGAAGGACGACGGCCGCTGGTACCCGAGCCTCTTCTACACGATCGCCGACTCCATGTTGCAGTCCGAGCACAAGAGGTGGCCTGCCCAGACCATCGCCCCGCTCGGCGCCGACATCCCGAACGAGGCCGCCGAGGACTGGTTGCAGGCCGTGTTCAACGCGGACGCCAAGGACGTCATCGCCCGCACGTCGCCCGTTGAGATGGGGGCGCTGCACGACATGGGCCAGGCGCTGATCGACCAGACCAAGGTGACCGACGCCGTCCAGATCACGAAGATCACGTTCGACGACCGGCGCGTCACCGGTGGCGTGGAGGCCGTGCTGCGCAACATCACGCTGACCCCGAAGAACGGTCAGCCGGTCCAGATCGTGCACACCGCCGGGTGCTACGTCATGACCACCGGCGGCAAGCAGACATCACTGTGCACGGGCGGTCTGGCCAGTCAGCTGCGGGCCGGCCCGGCCATGAAGTCGTTGCCAGCCGGGCTGATCACGGCGTTGGACGACATGTTCAGCGGCCTCGGCCAGAACGGCGTCGGCATCGTCACGACGGAGAGCGCCGAGCAGTGGTACGTCAATCCCGGTCGGACGATCACCCAGTTCGCGCACGACCTGGAAGGCTCGCTGACGCAGCAGGACCTGATCTCGCTGCTCCAGGCGCACTGACTCGTATTACCGCCTCGTATTACCGCCTCGTATTACCGCCGACATCCGGCACACCGTGGCCACCCGATGGCCCCGCTGTGCCGGATGGTCGGCATGGTGTGCTGGACCCGGCACCACAGCACCGCGCACACCACAGCGTGAATGATCCCGACACCTTGTATCCTGGGCACACCTCCGATGGCTCGGCGGACGTCTTACCACATCATTTTTTGGCTCTTGGTGCGGAAAATGGCAGACAGGTTTGGGGGGAGCCGGACGCCCAATTGGAGGGGATGCCACGGTGTCGCTTGGTCATATTTTCGCACGTCAGCGCCCGTTTTCACCCCTCGCGCGGACCGGGGCAAGGGCTGTTTCCAAGATTTTCCCAAGCTCGATGGGTCACTCTCAATGCATGGCAATGTCACTTACCAGTAGACGCGGTGGATTGCGGTGGCCGCTCCACTATCTGGCAATCGCGGTGGCTTGCCTGCTCATTGGTGCGGCATTCACGGTGGTGACGACAACGACACCCGTGGTGACCATCGCCGCCAACCCATCGACCGTCACGTACATCACCGGTGTCGGCACCCCTTGCCGGCATCCACACTGGTCGGCCACGTTTCCAACTGACGTGAGCGGCTGAGCGCGTCCCCGCCAAGGCGCCGCACGCCGGAGCCGACCGACCCGCACCGCGCCATCTGGGCAGATGGCGCGGTGCGGGTGTTTCTCCGGGGCCACCGGACCGTGTGTTCGCTGAGTGCTTAACTGGGCGCATGGCGTGGGGGATCGAGGAAGCGAACCGCCGGATCGACGCGGCACTCGCCGCGGGGGAGAAGTCCCTGGACCTGCATGGTCTGCATCTCATGGCGGTGCCGGAGCGGGTCACGGAGTTGGCTGACCTCAAGCAGCTCCGCCTGGACGACAACTATCTGCTGGACCTGCCGGCGTGGCTGACCGCACTGCCGCTCGCCGAACTGCGCGTCGGCGAGAACCGGTTACGCACGCTGCCCGACCTGGGCGCGCTCACCACGCTGCGCAGGCTGGACGTGGACAGCAACGGCCTGACCGAGTTGCCGGAGTGGATCGCAGACCTCGGCATCACCGAGCTGCACGCGGACTACAACTGGTACACCGAGTTGCCGGCCTGGCTCGGCACGATGCGCGACCTGACGGCACTGGCTATCGGCGGTCGTGGCCTGACGGCGGTACCGGACTGGGTGGCCGGCCTGCCGAAGCTGACCCGGCTCGACCTCGACAACAACCGCCTGACCGAGCTGCCGGCCTGGCTGGCCGGCCTGACCGGGCTCACCGAGCTGTACCTACAGAGCAACCACCTGACCGAGCTGCCGCCCTGGCTCGCCGACCTGCCGCTGAGCATCCTGTACGTCGCCGAGAACCGGCTGGACGGCGTGCCGGACCGGCTCGGCGGCATCAGCACCCTGACCGAACTGGGGATCAGTGGTGCGAGGTTGGCCGAGGTGCCGGGGTGGGTCCGCGGCCTTGCCAGCCTGAAACGGCTGGACGTGGACCACAATCACATCACCGCGCTGCCGGACTGGTTGGTCGAGCTGCCGGAACTCACCGAGCTCTATGTGCGCGGCAACGACTTGTCCACGCTGCCGGACCTGCCCACCGGGCTGCGGAAACTGCGTCTGGACGACAACCGGCTGACCGGCCTGCCCGAGCAGTTGGGGACGATGACGGGGCTGACCTACCTCGGCGCCGGCAACTGCGGACTGCTGACGGTGCCGGAGTGGTTGCGCAACCTCACCGATCTGAAAACGCTCCTGTTGGACCGGAACTGGCTGATCGACCTACCGGACTGGTTGGCGGACCTGACCAAGGTCAACGTCCTGTGGCTCAACGACAACCGGCTGACGGAGCTGCCGACCCGACTGGGCGAACTGGCCGATCTCGAACACCTGTACCTCGACGGCAACCTGTTGCGTGGCCTGCCGGACTGGCTCGGCGGGATGACCGGTCTCGTCGCGCTCGGTGCGGGCGACTGCCGGCTGACCGAACTGCCAGGGTGGCTGAGCAATCTCACCGCCCTGGACACCTTGTGGTTGCACAACAATCGACTCCTGGCACTGCCCGAGCGATTCGAGTGCCCACCACGGCTCACCGAACTCCGGCTGGATGGCAACGGGCTGACCGAGTTGCCACGGTGGATCGGCGAGCTGGCCGATCTCGTGAAGCTCGACCTGGATGAGAACCAGCTCGATGGGCTGCCGGACTGGATCGGCGACATGACGATCCTGACCGATCTCGGTATCGGCAGCTGTGGGCTGACCGAGGTACCGGCCTGGCTCGCGCGTCTCACCTCGCTGCGGATGCTGCGCCTGCACAACAACAGCCTGGCCGAGGTGCCCGGCTGGCTCGGCGAGTTGACCGACCTGGCCGAGTTGTGGCTCGCCGGCAACCACATCGCCACGCTGCCGGCCGGGTTGGCGCGGCTGACCAAACTGGCCAGGCTGACGCTGGCCAACAATCGGTTCACCGAGTTGCCGGCCTGGCTACCCGAGCTGCGCGATCTCAGCGAGTTGTGGATCAACGACAACTCGTTGTCCGGACTGCCGAGCCGGCTGGGGGAGTTGCGGTGGTTGACGAAGCTCGGGATCGACGGCTGCCAGCTCCGAGAGCTGCCGGACTGGTTGCGGAATCTGCGCCATCTGACGCAGTTGCATGCCGGCGGCAACCAGCTCAGTGAGCTGCCGGACTGGTTCGCCGAACTCACCGACCTGCGTTTCCTGCGACTCAACGAAATCAGCTGACCGCACTGCCCGACTGGTTCGACCGGCTCGCCCGGTTGACCGAGCTGAACGTCGACAACAACGACGTGGCCGAGCTGCTGGACAACTTTCCTGGTCTCACCAGGCTTTCGGTCCGCAACAACGACCTGACCGCGCTACCGGACTGGCTGCGCGACCGGACGCCAGTAACCGGGCTGTGGCTCAGCGGCAACGCGCTCGGCGGACTACCCGAGTGGTTGAGCGGGCTGGTCAACCTCACGCGACTGGAGTGCGACAACATCGGACTGACCGAGCTGCCCGACTGGCTGGCCGAGCTGCCCGCGCTGAGCGAGCTGTCGGTCGCGGCAAACCCATTGGAGTCCGTGGACATCGACTTCGGCCACCTGACCCGGCTGGACTTCCTCGACCTCAGCAACTGCGGACTCGCCGAACTGCCGGACGGCATCGGCCGGATTCCGGCCCTGCGCGCACTCCTGGCCAGCGAGAACGTACTTTCCACGCTGCCCAATTGGCTCAGCGGGGCCGTCCATCTGAAGCAACTGGGCATGACCGCGAACTACCTGACGGCCCTGCCCGATGTCACCCGTCTCACGGGCCTGGTCTGGCTGTATGGCGCCGACAACGTCATCACCGAGTTGCCGCGCAGTATTGGCGCCCTGGCGGAACTACAGACCCTCTATCTCGGCGAAAACTCGCTGAGCGAACTGCCGGCCGAACTGGGCCAGTTGACCAGTCTGCGCAATCTGAGCCTCACACAGAACGAACTGGCGACGCTACCCGGGACCATCGGTGGCCTGACGGCGCTCACCACGCTGGAGCTTGCCGGCAACGAGCTGACCGCGCTGCCAGCCGGTATCAACGGGCTCACCCGGCTGACCACGTTGCAGTTGGCCAACAACCGGATCAGCCGACTGCCCGACTCGCTGGTCGAGTTGCCCAGCCTGACCGACCTGGTGGTGGGCGGTAATCCGCTGGTCAGCCCGCCGCCGGAGATCACGGCCGGTGGTTCGGCACAGGTTGTCGACTTCATCCGGGAACGCATCCGGGTCGGCAGCACCGCGCAGTGGCTGTCCAAGCTGCTCGTCGTCGGTGAGGGCGGCGTCGGGAAGACAAGTCTGGTCAAGGCGCTCGCGGCGGACGAGCACGACCCGGACGAGCCGTCCACCCACGGCCTGATGATCCGGGACGTGCGGATCGACCACCCGAGCCGGCCGGACGTGCGGATGCGGCTGAGCACCTGGGACTTCGGTGGCCAGCAGATCTACCACGCCACCCACCAGTTCTTCCTGACCAACCGCTCGCTGTTCGTGCTGCTGTGGAACTCGCGGCTGGGTTGGGAGCAGGGCAAGCTGCACTACTGGCTGGACATCATCAGCGCGCGGGCGCCCGAGTCGCCGATCGTGCTGGTCGCGACGCACATTCACGACCGGCCGGTGGATCTGCCGCTGGCCGAGCTGCGGGCCAAGTACCCGATGATCGTGGCCAGTGTGCAGGTGGACAACGCCAGCCGGGCCGGTGTGGCCGACCTGCGCGGCCTGCTCGCCGAGGAGGCGTCGCGGCTGCCGCTGATGGGGTCCGAGTGGCCGACCAGCTGGCTGACCGCTGCCGACGCGCTGCGCAAGCTGCCGGAGAACCACATCACGCCGGCACGGATGTGGGAGGTGATGGCAGGCGCCGGGGTGACCAACCCGCGCCACCAGAGCTTCATCGCGCGGGCGCTGCACGAACTCGGCGACATCCTGTACTACGTCGACGATCCCGAGCTGAACCAGATCGTGGTGCTGCGGCCGGCATGGGTGAACGACTACATCAGCAGGGTGCTGGACAGCGATGAGGTCGCGCAGCGGCGCGGTCTGCTGACCAGGGAGCATCTGAACGCGCTGTGGGGTGACCTGGATCGAGGTGTGCGGGACCATTTCCTCGGCATGATGGACAAGTACGACCTGTCCTACCGGATCGACCCCTTCCGGTCCGGTGATCTCAGCCTGGTCGTGGAGCGCCTGCAGTGGGATCCACCGCAGTTCTCGGCCGACTGGGACGCGGTCCGGCAGCAGCCGAATGCCAGGGAGATCAAGGTCATCTACCGGTTGAACACCATGCCGCCGGGCATCCCGACGTGGTTCATCGCGCGCTCCCACCGGTTCAGCAAGAACGTCCACTGGCGCACCGGTGCGCTGCTCGGTCACGGCGACGGCCAGCACCTCGCGCTGATCAGCGCCGACCGCCAGCGCAGCACGGTGGAACTGGCGGTGCGCGGCCCGTCGCCGGTCGGCTTCTTCATGGTGCTCGACGACGGGCTGAACCTGACGCTGGAACGCTTTCCCGGCCTGCACATCAACCGGCAGGTGCCGTGCTCGTGCGGCGAGGACTGCCCGGAACTGTTCGACTACGACAACCTGCAGGCCAGGCTCGCGCGCACACCACCCCGGTACGAGATCGAGTGCCACCGCTCCGGCGAGCTGGTGTCCGTGGTCGAGCTGCTGCTCGGCCTGACACCGTCCGAACGGGACACCACGCGCACCAGCATCGAGCAGCTGACCAGGACGCTGGAGCAGTTCGGCGACCGGTTGAACGAGCACAGCGACTACTCCCAGCGGATGTTCCTGCGGTTGCAGCGGCTTGCCCAGCAGCAGCAGGAAGCACGCTGCCCCAGCGTGTTCGCCGTGGTGCCGGCCGACCGGCGCAGCCTGACCGGGTCCGCGTTCGAGATCCACCTCTACTGCGAGGAGCCGGGCGCGTGGCACCGGCTGCCCGACGCGCGGGGCGTGTATCCGGTCACGCAGCCCAAGGAGTGGTTCGTCAAGCTGGGTCCGTACCTGCAACATCTGATCCGGGTGCTCAAGCACGCCGCGCCGCTGGCCGGTCCGGTGCTGGGTGTCGCGGTCGGTGTGCTCGACGACCAGCTCAAGGCGGACTGCGAGCTGATGGCGGAACTGGCCGAGCAACTGCCCAAGGACGTCCGACGCGACCGTGAGCTGCCGGGGTCACCGAGCTCGGGACCTGAGGTGCACGCGTCGACCGATGCGGACTTCCGCATGTTGAAGGCGATGCTGGCCAGGCTGGACCCGACCGAGGGCTGGGGCGGGCTGTCCCGGTTCGACACGCCGGAGGGGCTGACGCTGTACCTGTGCGACGAGCACCTGGCGCAGTACCGCGGAACGGCGTCAGTGCCGGCCTGAGGTCGGGATGCTCGCCGCGGCGCCGAGCAGGGCCGCGCCGCCCGCCGCCGCGAGGATCGCGATCCGGTTGGCCCTGGGCAGCTCGCGCCACAGTACGAGCGTCGCTGCCGCGTCCACTGTGTCGGCGAGCGCGCCTGCCGCTGCCCAGCGGCGCAGTTCGGTCGGGTTGCCGGCCAGTGCCGCGACCAGTGCGCCGATGGCCAGCGCGAGATCGCGGCCACCCAGGGCGTGCCCGAGCAGGCGGGGCGCGACACCGCTACCGAGCGTGGTGCCCAGCCAGGCCCGAGCGGGTAGTTCCGGCCGCACGACGGCCACCACGCCGAGCCCGAGCCTGCCGGCCGCTATCGCTGCGACAGCTGCGGCTCGTTTGTCCATCATGGTCCGGGAGCGTATTGCACGCAGTGGCCGCCGTCCGGTGCCTGGTGCCACTTTCAGGTGAATTGGCTCCACTCTGGACATTTGCGTAGGTAACGTCGAAACGGAAACGACTCGCCGCGGGAGGGAACGGATCAGTGATGAACGACCTCCAGATGCGCAAGATCGACCGGGCGTTCGAACAGATGGACACCGATGGCAGCGGTTTTCTCGATCGGGACGACATCCAGGCGTTGGCCGCGCGGCTGATCGTCGGTTTCGGGGAAACACCGAGTTCGGTCAAGGGCAGAGCGGTGCTGGACAGTTTCGACGGCATCTGGCACACCTTGGCCGACGCCCTGGACGTGAACCACGACGGAATGCTGTCCCCGGCCGAGTTCCGCGACGGCATGGTGGACTCGTTCATCGACGGCCCCGCGTACGAGGCGGTGTTCCGGCTGGCCGCCGAAGCCGTGGTGTCGTTGTGTGACACCGATGGTGACGGTGTGCTGCGGCGCGACGAGTTCGCCATGTTCCAGGCCGCGTTCGGCACCAGCTCCGAGGATGTCGACATCGCGTTCGCCGCCCTGGACACCGACCACAACGGCAGGCTGAACGCCGACGAACTGCTGGTCGCGATCCGGCAGTACTACACGGCGGCCGATCCACTGCTGGCCGGCAACCTGCTCTACGGACAGGTCTGAACCGCCATGACCGCCGAGCGCCTGCTGCCGCTGATCAGGCGTATTCCGCTGCTGGCCACGCCCGTGCGGGCACACGGCGCGGAGTCGGACATCGAGTCGGTGTTGAAGGTGTGGGCGGCGCGCAGTGACCTGGTGACCGTGGACCGGCTCGGTTTCCTGGCCGCCCGCACGTTCCCGGACGCGAAGACCGACGACGTCGTCCTGTGGGCCCGGTGGTTGGCCTTGCTGGCGGACCCGCGCGGCGACGGCGCGCGCACGTGTTCGGCGGTGCTGGCCGGCAGGCGCGACCGCAAACCGCTGGCGCCGGCCGACAAGGCGTTGCGGGAGCTGTGGACGGTCACGGCACCGCGAGTCGGGCCGACGTGGCGCCGCCGGTTCGTCGGCAAACTCGACCTGCACCAGGCGGCGTGCACCGCGGAGGCGGCCAACCGCCGTCGGGGCCGGATCCCGTCGCCGAGCGAGTACGTCGTACTGCGGCGGGGCACGTTCGGCGCCCACGTGTTCGACCTGATCGAAGCCGTGCTCCGCACCGAGGTGCCGGCCCGGCTGCTGGACACGTCCACCTGGCGCACCCTGTACGAGGGTTCGATCGACATCGCGGCCTGGTGCACGGACATCGCGCGGGCAGAGACGAGCACGGACAATTTCGTCGCCGTGGCAGGGAAGGCGTTCGGCATGCCGACCACGGCTGCGATCGACTGGGTGGCCGAGCGGATCATCGAGCGGTCCGCCCAGGTCCGGGCAGCCGTGCTGACGTTGCCCGGTCTGTACGACCGGTGTGGCTTCGACCGGCCGGCGGCCACGTATCTGAGCCGGGTCGCATGCGCGCTCGTCACGCTGCCCAGGGCTCACATCGAGTGGTGGTTGACGTCGGCTCGGCCGGCCGATGTGCCGGAGCCTCGACAGGCCGTGCGGCAGTCGGTGGCTACTCGCCGGTGAGCCCGTCCACCGACTCGCGCAGCAGGTCGGCGTGGCCGTTGTGCCGTGAGTACTCCTCAATCATGTGGACCACGGTCCACCGCAGTGTCGGTGTCTCGCCGTGCTCCCACGTGCGCATCGCCGGCCGGTCCATGCCGCCGTCGGCCAGTGCCTCGGTGGTCAGCGCGCGGGAGCGGTCCACGGCCGTCTGCCACATCGTGCGGAGCTGGTCCGGTGTGTCGTCGGCGGCCGTGCGCCAGTCCCAGTCCGGGTCGTTCCGCCAGTCCACCGTGTCCCATGGCGGCGCCAGGTCCTGGCCGTGCAGCCAGCGGGAGAACCACAGGTCCTCGACGTAGGCCAGGTGCTTGAGGATGCCGCCCAGGCTCATGGCCGACGTGCCCACCTTCGCCGACAGCCCGGCCGCGTCCAGCCCCGAGCACTTCCAGGCCAGCGTGCCGCGCTGGAACTCCAGGAAACCGAGCAGGGTGGTCACCTCGTCGGCGGCCAGCGGCGGTTCCGGGCGACCTTGCTCGTCCACGTGCGTCATGGGAGCCGAGCCCAGGGTCAGCCGGCTGCCCGCTTGGCGAGTTCGGCCCGGATGTTGGCCCGCCACGCCTCATAGTGCGGCTCGGACCGGGGCTCGTCGGGGTTCGGGTGGGTGGTCGCCGCGACCAGCACCGCGTCCTCCGGGCTCACGCCGGCCAGCGCGCCGAGGGCTTCCGCCGAATGCTCCGGCATGAAGCCGGCCGCCGTGCGGGCCGTGGACGCGAACACCGAGCCGAGGCCCAGGTTCGCCCGATGCTCACCAGCGGCTTCGCGCAGTTTGACCAGGCCTTCCACCGTGCAGCCGCCCGCGAACGTGGCCGCGAGCCCGACGCCTGACCACAGGTCGCCCTGCCGCTGCTCGGGGAACCGCCCCACCGCGTCGGTGACCGCGTCCGGCACGCCGCCGTTGATGAACCACAGCGCCCGCCCGATGCCCTGGTCGACGGCCCGCAGGAAGTACTCGGGGTGCCCGAGCCACGGGTACGGCTCCGGCACCTGCTGCTCGTCGACCCACTTGTGCGTGTGGAAGTAGGCCAGGTCGAAGCCGTAGCCGTCGACGCACAGCCAGCTCATCGTGGGGTGGAACAGCGAAGGCTGGAGGTCCGGCAGGATTTTCTTCCACAGGGGCCGCGGCAGCTTGGCCATGGCGAAGCCGATGCCGATGTAGGACAGCAGCAGATGCGGCTGACCAGGGCCGTCGAGCAGAGCCTTGGTGCGGTGACCGCCGGTGCTGTCCTTGATGGTGAGGGCCATCGTGGCGCCCTCGTAGGCGAATCCGCGCAGCTCAGGGTCGATCGAGTCGAGCCTGCGCGCGAGATCCTTGAGGTCACCCCCGTCGATGCCCCACTCGAAGCCGATCACCACGGCCCGCGGCACGGCCTCCATGGCCCTGGTGGCGTCGGTGGGATTGACCGCGAAGCCACGGCCGGCGAAGGAGACGTCCTCAAGGGACGGGGCAAAGATCAGTCTGCGGATCGCGCCGAACATCGTGGGCACGGTCAACTCCTTTGCGCCGGAACGGGACTGCTGGCCGCATCATCGTCCCCGCCCGGCCGCGCACCGGGCATCTCCCCGATTGCCGTGCCCAGCCCCTGCTCCACGGCCGCCTCGTCGGGCCTCCGCCCATGATCTATCCGCCCAGAATCGCGTTTCGCACGCGTTTTGTCGGGGTACTGGGGCCGATGGTGCAGTTTTGTCGCGAGCAGGGCGGTGGGTGCCGATGGCGAGACCAAGTGTTGGCGGTACGAATGTCCTCACCGAACTCGACCACCGGGTGCCGACGTCGTTCTTGTGGTCGCTGACACTGCTGGCCACGCTGGGTGGGTTCCTGTTCGGCTACGACACCAGCAACATCGGGTCGGCGCTGAACTTCATCCCCTACCACCTCAGTGGCTTCGCCGAGGGCTACCTGGTGGCCGGTGCGTCGCTCGGTGCGGCAGCGGGCGCGATCATCGCGGGGCCGCTGACCGACCGGCTGGGCCGGAAGTCCTTGCTGGTCGCCGATGCCGCCATCTACGCCCTGGGCGCGCTGCTCTCCGCGTTCACCCCGAACGCGGCCATCCTGCTCATCGCCCGCACCCTGATCGGGCTGGCCATCGGCGCCGACTCCGCGATCGCGACCGCGTACATCGCCGAGTACGCGCCACGGGACCGCCGTGGCTCGCTGTCCATGTTGCAGCAGTGGATGATCACCGTCGGCATCCTGGTGTCCTACCTGGTGGCGCTGGTCATCCTGAAGCTGCTGCCGGGCAGTGCCGGCGGCCTGGACTGGCGGCTGATCCTGGGTATCGGCGCGCTGCCGGCGCTGGTCGGTGTGGTACTGCGCAGCCGGATGCCGGAGTCACCGCGCTGGCTGCTGCGCAAGGGCCGATACGAGGACACCCAGAAGGCCTTCGCCAAACTCGGCATCGAAGCGTCGGTCGACAGAATCAGGAGCACCGCGCAGGAACTCGACGAGGCGAACAACAAACGGGAGCGGACGACGAACTGGACGGCGGGTGTCAAGCGGGCCCTGTTCGTGGTGTGCGTGTTCTTCGTGTTCCAGCAGATCACCGGTATCAACGTGCCGCTGTACTACGGCCCGCACCTGCTCGGACCGCTGTTCCACACCCACGGCCTCGTGCAGTCCACGATCGCCGGTGTCGAGGTGACGGCGCTGATGACGGCCGTCAACGTGGCAGCCACCTACCTGGCGTTCCGGTACATCGACAAGATCGGCAGGCGCAAACTGGCCATCGCCGGTTACACGGGCATGGCCGTGTTCGCGCTCATCGCCGCGTTCGGCCTGCTGATGCTGCACGGCACGGCGCAGATCGTCATGGTGATGATCGGCCTGAGCCTGTTCATCGCGTCGTTCGCGGCCGGTGTCGGTGGCACCGGCTGGCTGATCCAGGGCGAGGTGTTCCCGACATCGGTGCGTGGTCAGGCCGCGGCCATCGGTGCCACGGTCGACTGGATCGCCAACTTCGCGCTGGTCGAGGTGTTTCCCGTGTGGCAGGCCGGGATCGGGTTGGGCTGGGTGCTGGTGTGCTTCGCAGGCCTGTGCGTCCTGGCGATCCTGTTCGTCGGCAAGTTCCTGCCCGAGACCAAGGGTCACTCCGTGGAGGAGATCACGGAAATCTTCGAACGCCAGGCTGCCGGCAGTTCGCTACCCGCGTAGGAGCACGACGTACTCGACGGGCCGACCGTCCTGCACGCAGGTGTGGGTGCGGTCGGCCACGAAGCCGAGTCGATCCGGCCAGTCCATGGCACCATCGTGGCGCGTCAGTCGAACAGGCAGATGGATATGTCAGGTCCCTGTTCCTGGACAGTCCGAAGTGGTGAGTGGCACGCGGCCCCTGATTGCTGGAACGACTTGGCCACCGATCACGTCGGACTACCATGTCGACCGCGTCCGGTGGCGACGCTGGAGAACATGGGGAGGTGGCGTGACGAACCGCGTGTCGGGTCGCCGCCCAGTGATCGCAGTCCTGTGTGTGACAGTGCTCGGCGTCCTGTTGGCCGCGCCGCCCGCGAGTGCCCACACCGCCGACGATCCACCGAAGCTCAACCTGGCCGCCGCCGAGCGCGGCCTGGCCGCCCAGCAGATCTACCGGGCGCCCGGTGCCGTCGCCCGCTACGACCGGCGGCAGATCCAGCAGGCGCTCGGCCCGAACATGAAACTGCTGGTCGAACCGTTCACCGGCCTGTTCGCGGCAGGCCACAACTACACCGGTGAGAACCAGTACGTCGACCAGGTGTACTCGCCGCTGAGCACTTGGGCCGACGACCATCACGTGACCCTGATCGACGTGACCGGCCTGGACGTGGCGTCCCTCGACGGCGTCGCTGCCGGCCCCAGCGACATCCCGGAACTGCGCAGGCAGACCGCGTACCTCGACGTGACCAACGCCCTGCTGGCCGTCATCGAGCACGCGAAGACCGGCAAGGACACGTTCCCGAGCAAGCCGGACAACCCGCTGGTCGCACCGACGGCGGCGCAACTCGACGCGGTCGTCGCGCACCTGCGGGCCAACCGCGTGTACACGGCGCCGGGCCGGCCGCCCGCCGCGTCGGTCGACGCCGTCACCAAGCGGACCGGCCTGACCGTCCGGGTGGCCGCGTTCCCGCCGGTGCCGGCCGGCCAGCCGATCGTGAACTATGCCCCTGGCCTGGCGAAACAGTTCCCGAACGACGAGATCTTCGTCAGCTACGGCCAGTGGATGGAGGTAGCCGGCGCACACCAGAGTGCGCTGGAGTCGGCGAGGAACTACGGCTACGGCCGTGGCGAGGACGCGATCATGGAGTGGGGGACCGATCCGACCAGCCTGATCGGCCTGATCCTGGACCGGGTCGCCGAGTTGATCAGGAAACACCCGTTCAGCAGGCCGCAGCCGACACCGTTCGACCTGCGACACCGGATCTCGGCGCTCAGCCCGTGGGTGCTGCTGGGCGCCGCCGTGCTGCTCGGCGGTGGTTCGCTGCTGGCGTGGCGGCGCCACCAGGCCGAGGCCGCCCGCGCCGAGCGGGTCGCGTTCCGTCGTGAGTCCGCCCTGGCCAGCGCCTCGATCTCGGCACTGAGTGCCGAGGTGCTGCACGGGCACGGCGGATCGGCCGACGCGGCCGAACGGCTGGCGACGGCATCGTCCCTGTTCGACCAGGCCAGCACCGCTGCGGCCATGCGCGAGGTGCGCGGCATCGCCGAGCAGGCCGTGGCGGTGATGCACCGGTGAGCAGGCGTTGGTTCGGAGTGCCGCGCTGGGCGTGGATCGCCGGGCTCATCGGGTTGATCGCGTTCGCCGCCGTGTACGGACCGTGGAACCAGCCCAACGCCCGGGTTCGCGCTGTGGTCAACGGGTTGCGGACCAGTTCGGTCTACCAGGAGCCTGGCGCCCCCGGTCTGGTGAACGCCGCCCGGACCCGCCAGGTCATCGGCAACCGGCCGATCGTGGTGGCGATCATGAACCGCGATTCGCTGCCGGCGGCCGGTGACCACGATCCGATCTCCTCGTTCTGCGACCAGATCGCCCGCGAGGTGCCCGCCGACTACATCTGGGTGTTCGGCCGCGACTCCAAGGGCGGCTACACCGGTAACAACTGCTATGGCTCGGACTTCCCACACCCGACCAAGGCGGGTGTCAGCATGGACGACTTCGACCTGGAGCTGAACATCACCGCCCAACTGTCGGCCCAGTACCGCGTCACGGACACGGATCTGACGCCGCAGATCGAGGAGTTCGTGCTGTCCTTCGACGCCGCGACGGGCGACGACTTCGGCGCCGTGCCGACCAGGGGAGCGGTGCCCGATGTGCTGGCCGTCCGCCAGATCGTGCTCGCGTGTGTCGGCATGGTGGCCGGCACCGTGGCGCTGTTCCTGCTGCTGCGGATGCTCGGTCTTGCGCTGCGTCGGCGCACGGCGGCGGCCGCTGCCCGGGCCCGCCGGCACACTGGACTGTCCACCGAGTTGAACCGGATCGCCGACGCCGTCATCAATCCGCGCAAGCCCAAGGACGCCAAGGACGCGGAACACCAGGCCGACGTGGCGAAACGCTACGTGCTCGCCCTGGACGAACTGGAACACGCGCACACCGACGCCGAGCTGACCAAGGCAGCGAACGACATCGGTGCGCTGGCCGAGCAGGTGGTCGGATGATCTGGGTGTTGGTCCTCGTGGCTCTTGTCGTGATCTGCATCGGCGCGCTCGGTCCCGTGCTGGCCTGGCGGAACAAGCGCACGGACGACGGCAAGGGCGGCGGGCCCGCGATCGCGGCACAGGACAAGTACCAACTGCTCGGCCACTACGTCGAGGACCCCGTCGCCACGGACGACGAGGATGTCGCCGCGCTGCTGCGCAACGGGCGGGAACGCTGGAACTCCGCTGGTGCGATCCTCGCCTACGCCAGGTCGGGTGACGACTATCAGATGGCCGAGCGGGTCGCGGCCGAAGGGCTCGCCGATGTGGCCGCGGCGCACGCCAAACTGGGCATCCCGGGGCCAGCCCTCTGACTCCGAACTTGACTCAGCCGCCTGCTCCATAGCGCAGCATGAAGTCGGTTTCGGTGTTGCGGCCGCCCAACGGGTCCGGTGGCGGCTCGACCTCCACGCTGGTCACCATGTCCTTCGGGTCGATCGGCTCGGGCAGGTGCTGGAACCGCTGCGGATCCCGCGGGACCGGTGGTGGTGTGCGGTGGCGCTTGGCCATGGCAACTCACACTCCTTCGAGCGGTCTGCTCGCTGTCCGTTACAGTGAGTCGAAATGCGCCGGGGGTGTCGGTGGGAGTCGAACGCGAGTACCGCGATCCCGATTCTACCGATATTCGGTCTGCCACCCGTTATCTCTGGTGGCTCATCTCCAGCCAGGGCAGGCGAGTGGTGCTCGCCGCCGTGCTGGGCACGGTGTGGATGGTCGGCCTCACGCTGCCGCCCTACGTGCTGTCCAAGGCGATCGACGACGGCATGGGGCCGGGACGGTTCGGGTCCCTGCTCACCTGGGTGCTGATCCTGTTGGGTGTCGGCGCCTTCGACGCCTCGGTGTCCATCTGGCGACACCGCACGCTGACGAAGGTCCGGATGGACGCCGCGTTCCGGACCGTGCGGGTGCTGGTCGAACAGTCCACTCGACTGGGTGGCGCGCTCGATCGCAAGGTCACAGCCGGTGAGGTTGCCACGATCGGCATCGGTGACGTGTGGGTGATCAGCCAGAGCCTGACCGTGGTCGGTCCCGGTGTCGGCGCCGTGGTCGCCTACTTCGTCGTCGCCGGCCTGCTGCTGTCCATCTCGTCGGTGCTCGCGGCGATCGTGCTGCTGGGTGCGCCGCTGGTGGCCGTGCTGGTCGGACCGCTGCTGGGCAGGCTGCGCACGGTCGGCGCCGTCTACCGTGAGCAGCAGGGGGATCTGACCACGCGGATGGTCGACATCGTTGAGGGGCTTGGGGTTCTCAACGGCATCGGCGGCAAGGACATGTACGAGCAGCGATATCAGCGGGACTCCCAGCGGCTGAAGACCGAGGGCTTTCGCGTTGGTGCCGTGTCGAGCTGGATTCCCGCGTTGGGTGTCGGTCTGCCGCTGGTGTTCCTGGCCGTGGTGACGTGGGTGGCCGCGCGGATGGCTGTCGCGCACACCATCTCGATCGGTGATCTGGTTGCCGTGTACGGCTTTGTGGCCGTGTTGGTGGTACCAGTGGCCGAGTTCATCGAGAACTGCTCGTACCTGAGTCAGAGCGTGGTGGCCGCGCGCCGGGTGATCGCGGTGCTCAGCGTGCGGCCGGACCGGTCCGGGACCGCCGCCGGACCGGCAGGCCCCGCCGAACTGAGTGATCCGGGTTCCGGGGTCGACGTGGCCGTCGGTTCCTTCACCGCGCTGGCTTCCGGCCGGCCGGAGGACGCCGCGGAGGTGGTCGACCGGCTCGGTGCGTTCCGACCGTCCGAGGCCAGCTGGGGTGGAATTCCGTTGCGGGACATCGACATTGCTCACGTTCGGGACCGGATCCTGGTCGCCGACAACGAGGCGGACATCTTCACCGGGTCGATGCGCGAGGTGATCGGCGGCCGGTCCGAACCCGACGACCCGGCCATCGCGCGGGTGCTGCACGTCGCTGCGGCCGAGGACATCGTGGCCGGGTTGCCGGCCGGGCTGGCGTCCACCGTGGCACCGCAGGCGCGGGATCTCTCCGGTGGTCAGCGACAGCGTGTCCGGCTGGTCCGCGCGTTGCTGGCCGAGCCGGAGGTGCTGCTGGCCACGGAACCGACATCGGCCGTCGACGCGCACACCGAGGCCGCGATCGCGGCACGACTGGCCGAGGACCGGGCGGGCCGAACCACGGTGGTGACCACCACGTCGCCGGTGCTGCTGGACCGTGCTGATGTCGTGCACTACCTGGTGGACGGCCGCGTCGCCGCCACCGGCACACACCGCGACCTGCTGATGCGTGAGCCCGGCTACCGGGCGTTGGTCTCGCGAGGCCTCGATGACTGACAACGGCCAACATCTGCCCGTCGCGTCGGCAGGCGGCGCCCGGCGGGCGGCGGTGCGCCTGATCGGCGAGGACGGCTGGGTGTTCGGTGGCACGCTGGCGTTGAACGTGCTGGCCACGGTGGCCGGGCTGATCGGTCCGTGGCTGCTCGGCCAGATCATCAACACCGTCCAGCAGGGCGGCAGCGTGGGCACGATCGACCGGCTCGCCCTGCTGATCCTGCTGTGTGCGGTCGTGCAGCTCGCGCTCACCCGCTACGCGCGGTACGTCGGTGCCCGCTTCGGTGAACAGGTGTCCGCGCGGATCCGAGAACGGTTCCTCGGCCGTGTGCTGCGGCTGCCGGCGGCCGTCGTGGCCCGGATTTCCACCGGTGACCTGACCGCGCGCGGCACGGGTGATGTCACGACGGTGGCCACCACGCTGCGGGCCGCGGTGCCGGACGTGCTGGTCGGCGCGTTGCAGTCGGTGTTCATCCTGGCCGCGGTGTTCGTCGTCAACCCGCTGTTGGGCGCGTGTGGCATTGTCGGGCTGTCCGGTATCGCGGTGGCGAACCGCTGGTACCTGCGGCGGGCCAGGTCGGTGTATCTCGATCTCGGCGCGGCCAACTCGGAGCTGGCCGAGGTGCTGGTGTCCACGGCGCACGGTGCGCGGACGGTGGAGGCGCTGAGCCTGCGGGAGCGCAGGATCCAGGCGGCGGTGGCGGCGATCGAGCAGTGCCGGACGCATCGGATGCGGGCGCTGTCCCTGCGCACGGTGCTGTTCCCGACGATCGACATCTCGTACTTCCTGCCGCTGGTCGGCGTGCTGCTGGTCGGTGGCGCGCTGTACGACAACGGTGTGATCAGCCTGGGTGCCGTGGTCACGTCGGCGCTCTACCTGCGGCAGCTGTCCGGGCCGCTGGAGATGATCGAGCTGTGGATCGACCTGTTGCAGAGTTGCGCCGCGTCGTTCGCCCGGCTGGAGGGGCTGACGCAGCTGCGTGGCACGCCGTCAACGGTCGACACGCAGCCGGTTGACGATCGGATCGACGTCAGCGGCGTGCATTACGCGTACACAGGCGGCCGGGACGTGCTGCACGGTGTGGACCTGGATGTGCGACCGGGCGAGCGGCTGGCGATCGTCGGGCCGTCCGGCGCCGGCAAGTCGACGCTCGGCAAGCTGCTGGCCGGGATCGACCACCCCCGGATCGGCTCGGTCACGGTGGGCGGGGTCGCGGTGGCCGACCTGCCGCCGGAGTTGTCGCGCAGGCAGATCGTGCTGGTCACGCAGGAGTACCACGTGTTCCACGACTCGATCCGGCACAACCTGTTGGTGGCCAAGCCATCGGCCGACGACGCCGAGTTGCGGGCGGCGATGGCGGCGGTCGGCGCGGGGTGGCTGGCCGAGCTGCCCGACGGCCTGGACACCGAGTTGGGTGGCCGGGGCCATCGGCTGGACAGCGGGCGGGCGCAGCAACTCGCGCTGTCCCGGGTGGTGCTGGCCGACCCGCACACCCTGGTCTTGGACGAGGCGACGGCGATGCTGGACCCGACGACGGCGCGGGACACCGAGCGCGCACTGTCCGCTGTGCTCGCCGGTCGGACGGTGGTGGCGATCGCGCACCGGCTGCACACGGCACACGACGCGCACCGGGTAGCCGTGCTGGCGGACGGCAAGCTGACGGAGATCGGTACGCACGAAGAGTTGTTGGGTCGGGACGGTGCGTACGCCGATCTCTGGCGGTCATGGCACCACGGATCGCGGTCGACCCGGGGCTGATGGGAGAGTAGCGCCATGGACCGCGATGAAATCGATGACGACGTCTTCGAGCAGTTGGATGCCGAGGACACGTTGGACAACACCGGTGTCGCCGATCCGCTCGATGAGGGTTACTCGCCTGTCGAGCGGCCGTTGGCGGTGGACGACTGGGGAACGACGGCGCGCGAGGAAGCCGAAGGGGAGAGCCTGGACGGCCGCCTGGCCAGGGAAGTGCCCGACGTCGGCTACGTCGACCCGTTGGACGAGCTGAACAGGGACGACGGTATCGGTGACACGTCGGACACCGACGGTGAGCTGATCGACGACGAGGTCGGCGAACGGCGGTCCGGCCGGCTGGTCAGCGAGTCCTACGTGGCGGAGGACGCGGCCAGCGTCGGCGGCTCGGAGCGGGACGCCGACCTGTGGGCGGTCGATGTCGGCATCGACGGCGCGGGCGCGTCCGCGGAGGAGGCGGCAGTGCACGTGGTCCCGGACGAGGACGAGTAAGGGCAAGCCCGAGCGAGCGGTCGACACGCGCGGGGAGGGTCGACTCGCGCGCGCCAGCGGGCGACACACGACCCGGGTGGTCGGCTCATTGGCCCTGAGCGGGGGGACTCGCCCTCCTGAGCGGTTGACTCGCGGCACATCCCCGTCAGCCGGGCGGGTGTTCCGTTGCCAGTTGGTGGAAGCCTCGTTGGTGATGGACCAACGGCGTGCCTGGTCTGGCCGTTGCCCTACCGGCACCGTCGGCAGACCGTCCAGCCAGTCCCAGTCCGCGCCTTCCCGGCCCGCCGCCGGGCCGGCGAACCGGCTGGCCGTTTCGGCCTGCCGGTCCGCCAGCACACTGACCGCGAACCTGGTCGCCACCGCAAGTGTCGACTATCGGAGTGCCGCGGCAAACAGAACTGTGTTCACGCCTGCATGTTCTGCCATTTCCTTGATCTGTTCCGGCACCGGCAGCAACGGGAATTGATCGCGCGTGGTCGGCAGACCGTCGTCGCCGCCGAGTGTGGTGAGTGGCGTGCTTGCCGGACCGAGTTGATAAACGCGCCACCGGCGTACCGCCGACTCCGCGATCGCGACCGTGTTGCCGTCGAACACGACGATCGTGCGCCGCGACGTGTTGCGGGCGATGACCACGCACGGCGCACCCGCGATGGTCGCGGTGCGGGCCGCGAACCGGCGCGGGTTGCGGAACTCGCCGTCGACCACCCAGGCCCCGTCCAGCCGGACCGCTGGGATGTCTTCCTTCTCGAAAGCCATCCGCAGCAAGGCATCCGGGTCGTCCTCGGCATCGGCCGCGAACTCGATCAGGCCCGCGATCTCGGCCTCGCCTGCCACCCGGGCGTGGTCGGCGGTGAGCGGGTAGAGGTAGTCGGCGACGAGGCTGACATCGGCGAACGCGATCCACGTGTGGGTGGCCTGCCATGCCGTGCGCGCGATGCGGTCGTACTCCCCGGCGCCGGTCAGGCTGGCGTCCTGCAACAGCAGCGCCATGCACGCCGCCGCCAGCGAGTTCGCGAAATCCACTGCCTGCCCTGGCAGGCTCTCGTATTCCTCGTCGGTGGGCGGCAGCACCTCGACGATGTCGGCGAGTTCGCCACGCCAGCCCTGCTCGGCCTGCCAGACACCGGCGGCGAGCAGATCCAGGTACAGCCGCGCCACGGTGATCCGCAGCTCGATCGGCGGCCGGGGCTGGTCGGTCACGGCCGCGCCCAGCCGACGGGCGCGGGTACGCCACTGCGAGTGCTCGGTCGGTGGCACCACCGGCGGCTCGACCGCGTCCCGACCGGTGGCGGCCGGCCGCAGGGCGGCTGGGAACACGAACGAGAGCAGGCCCGGACCGAACACGCCGGCCACTGTGGTGATCCACGTCTCATACTGGTCGTCGGCGTGTGGCGGCGCTGCCGCGGCGATCAACTCCAGCAGGTCGTCGCGGACCCCGTTGGCCAGCGCCCGGTCGGCGAACAGGTCAGACGGCCGAAAGTCTCGGGGCTGCGGTGCGCTCACGATTGCCCAGCCTAGAGGTTGGGCGCCTGCCAGACCGGCCAAGCGACGGAAGACACCGTCGTCGGACCCGCGCGGCTGGTCACCGGGTCAATTCGTCCACTGTGGACGAAGTATCGGGGAGGCGTCAGCATGGCCCGCCAACCCGGTGGTGACGGTGCTCGACGACGGGGTGCACCATCCAACCGGCGCGCCCCGTGGCCTCAGTTTGGGTATTGCCTGGGTGGCGGGTTGGTTTGCGATCCTTGGGCGTTGTTGACAGTTCACCGTGATGGAGTAACGACCTGATGACCGACCGCGACAGTGATCAGTGTCGGTCATGGCAGCGTGGGGGTGGCGTGCGTGTTACGTCTTGAGGTTCTGGACTACGTCGGCCCGACCCAGTGGCGGTGGCGGCTGACCGATGACCAGGGCGAAGTGCTGGTCGACCACCCCGTCGAGCTGGACGACGGCGAGTGGCAGCTGGCCGCGTTCAACGACCTGGACAACTACCTGCGGGAGAACGCGGCCGCGGACCGGCGACTGGCCCACGAGGCCGAGCTGGTCGTCCAGGTCGGCGCGTGGCTCGGCGAGCGGGCGATGGGGCCGGTGGCGCTGGAGCTGGCTCGCGCGCGTGGCCCGGTGCGGCTGGTGGTTCCGGCCGATGCCGCCGAGTTGGCCTACCGGCCGTGGGAACTGGCCATGGTGGAGCAGCAGCCGCTGGTCGCCCACCGGGTCACCTTCGTCGTCGACCACGAGCAGTCCCGGCTGCCCAAGGCAGCCATCGGTGACCGACTGCGGATGCTCGCCGTGTTCAGCGCGTCCGCCGACGCCGAGGCGTTGAACCAGCGCAAGGAGCGGGCCGCGCTGACGCGGGCGGTGCACGACATCGCCGCCGCGAACGGCAAGGCCGTCGAACTGCGGATGCTTCAGTACGGCGCCACCCGCGACCAGCTGCGCGACGCGCTGCGGGAGCCGGGCGGCTGGGACATCGTGCACCTGGCCGGCCATGGCCTGCCGACCGCGCTGCCCATGGGCGGCGACGTGATCACCGGCGCTGAGCTGGTGGAACTGCTGGACCTGGCGGCCGGACAGCTCAAGCTGGTCACGCTGTCGCCGAGCCGGTCGTCGGTGCGGACCGCGACGGAGCAGCTGCGGCAGCTCGGCATGGTGCGGACCCCGCAGACCCAGGACGTCGAGCCGCTGCCCACGCTGGCCAGTGAGATGGTCCGACAGCTGGACTGTGCGGTGCTGACCATGCGCTACCCGGTGTCCGACGACTTCGCGATCGCCATGGCCGAGTCGTTCTACGGTCTGGTCCTGGGCAACGCCCAGTCGGTCACCGAGGCCGAGACGTTGGCCGTGGCCCAGGTGGCCGGCCGGGAGCCGACCACGTCGACCCCGCCGCGGTCGGTAGCGACGCCCACGTTGCTGGGTGCGCGGGCGCTGGAGCTGCGGCTGGAGCCGCCGACGGGTGACCCGTTGGTGTTCCAGGCCGAGCGGCAGCGGTTGGGTGGCTTCCCGGCCCGGTCGCCGAGGTTCGTGGGTCGGGTCGGGCTGATGGCCCGGATCGACACCCTGTTGGACCAGCGCAGCGGTCAGCCGGGCCTGGTCCTGCACGGCATGGCGGGTGCCGGCAAGACGACGGCGGCGGTCGAGCTGGCCTACACCTTTGTCGACTCCTTCGTGGGCGCGGCCTGGTACGTGGCCCCGGCCGACGGGGAGGCCATCGAGTCGGCGCTCACCGACTGCGCGCTGGCACTGGAGCAGCAGTTGCCCGGGCTGCAACTGGCGCACCGGGTGAACGACCTGGCCGCCTGGCGGGAGGCCATGCCGTCGTTCGCCCAGGCACTGGCCCAGGCGCGGGTGCTGATCGTGCTGGACAACGTCGAATCGCTGCTCACCGACGCCGGCGAGTGGCGGGACGAGCGGTGGTCACTGTTCGTGCGGGCGTTGACTGGCCACCAGGGCCTGTCCCGGGTGGTCATGACATCGCAGCGGCTGCCGGTCGGGCTGCCGGAGAGTGTGTCGGCCGAGCAGGTGCGCGCCCTGTCGTTGGCCGAGACCGTGTTGCTGGCCAGGGAATGGCCGAGGTTGCGTGCGCTGCTGGACGGCACCGGGGCCGGGCTGAGCATCGAGCAGGCGCATGACCTGGCCGCGCGCACGCTGGTGTTGGTCCAGGGCCACCCGAAGCTGATCGAACTGGCCGACGGTCGCGCGGCCGACCCCGTGGTGTTGCAGGCCAGGCTGGACGAGGCGGACCGGGTGTGGGAGCAGCGCGACACGTCACTGGAGCCGTACCTGACCGGTGGCGAGCCCGCCGCGTCGGACGAGGACTACCTCGCCGTGCTGGACGGCTGGACGACCGCCACGACGTCGTCGTTGTCGACCGATGCCTCGCTGCTGTTCGACTTCCTGTGCTGCCTGGAACCGGACGACCGGATCAGCGCGATCGTCGAGGTCGAGTGGCCGGAGATGTGGCGCCACGTGGAGCGGTCCGGCGACGCGCCGGACCCGGACGTCACGGCGGCATCGTTGGTGGAGCAGGGTTTGGTCGCGGTGGACACCGACCCGGCCACCGGCAGACCGACCGGTTACCGGATCCATCCCGAGGTGGCGGAGACCGGCAGGGAAGCCGTGGAGCCGAGCTTCCGGGACGCGGTGGACATCGTGGTCGGCAATGGCTGGCTGGCCACGGTGCGGGAAGGACTGAGCCATGAGGCCGAGCGGGGGTTGGGGCAGCTGGTGCTGCGGGCGGCCCGCTCGGCGGCGCCCTACCTGCTGCGCCAGCACCGCTGGGTCGACCTGGACGCCGCCGCGGAGCAGCTGCTGCACCGGGACCAGTCCAGGGCCACCGCGGTGGCCCTGCTGCCCGTGCTGGCCGCCGCCGTCGAGGCGACCGAGGGCACGCCGGAGGAGCTGGCGGCCGGTCGCACGCATGCCCGTGCGCTGACCATGGTCGATCCGGAACAGGCCGAAGCCCGGTTCCGTGAGCTGCTGGATGCCGCTGTCGAGCGTGGGGAGTTCCGCCAGGCCGCGGTCACCGCAGGTGACCTGCTCTCCCTCTACCGGGACACCGGGCGATGGGATCTGGCGCTGGAGCTGGCCGAGGCCAAGGCCGACTACAGTCTGCGCGCCGATCTCGGGCCGTGGACCCGCATGGGTGACGACGGTCAGCGCCTGCAGATCCTTGGCCTGCAAGGGAACTATCAGCAGGTGCTGGACGCGGTCGAACAGCACCGGGCCACGATGGCCACGCTGCCCGACCCGCCGGACGTCGCCGAGTCGGTGAGCCCGTGGAACGTCCGCGAGGTCATCCTCGGCATCGGTGTCACGGCGGCCCGTGAGCTGGGCGAGTGGCAGCGGGCACTGGACCTCAACAGCGCCGTGCGCGAATCGAAGCGCAACCGGGACGCCGGCGCTGCCGAGCTGGCCGGCACGTCGTTCAACGACTACGGGATGCTGCTGGCCCTTGGGCGCAACGCGGAGGCCCTGGCCCTGCTGCACGAGTGCCGGGAGGTGTTCGAGGCCAACCGCGACTACGCGATGCTGGCCAAGACGTTGGTGGCGCTGGCCGACGCCGAGGGTGCGCTGGGCCACATCGACCGGGCGGTCGCGCTGGGGCGGGACGCGCTGCGGCTCGCGTACGTGGTGGTGGACTCGGAGGCGATCGCGATCGGCCACCACAACCTGGCCACCCATCTCATGCAGACCGAGGACGCGGATTCCCGGGTCGTGCAGGCGAATCTGCTCGCGGCGGCCGCGATCCGCTACCAGACCGGCAGCGGCAACCTCGTGCAGTCCGTGCAGGCGGTCGCCGGTGTCGTGGTGGACGACGACCAGCCTCGGCTGTCGTTCGACGAGGTGTGCTCGATCGTGGACGGCAACGAGGGTATTCACTTCGGAGCGTTGTTCGCCCGGCTGCCGTCGCGCGCCAACACCGGCGAGGACGTCGTCGCGGACGTGGTCCGGCTGGCCACCAACCTGCGGACCGACGTGATCGCGCAGACCGTGGACGTGTGGGAGCCGATCGTGTCGGCGCTGCTGGCCGTGCTGCACGACTCGCCCGATGTCACCGGTGAGGACGTGAACCAGGTTCTCACCGCGGCGGAGGAGCAGCCAGACTGGCAGGAACTCGTACCCGTGCTGCGCCGGATCCAGGCCGGTGAGGAGGACCCCGCGCTGGCGGAGAACCTCAACCCGGTGGACACGGCGATCGTGCGCCGCACGCTGGGCGCGCTCGCCGGCACGGTCGAGGTCGACCCGGAAGCATGGCGGGTGCTGGTCGAGCAGGCGTGACGTCCAGTGGCTGCTGTCGACCGGAAACGGTTGGCAGCAGCCACTTCGTCAGTGCGACACAGTCACCGCGGGACGGTCCGATGTGGATTGGTCACCGCAGGTAGGACGCGCCGTTCACGTCGATCACGGCGCCGGTGGACCACACGGCGTCCGGTGACGCGAGCCACGCCACCGCTGCCGCGACCTCGTCAGGTTCGCCGACCCGGCCGAACGGGCTCTGCGCGCGGACGGCGTCGCCCGCCACTCCGGTGAGCACCCCCTCGCTCAGGTCGGAGCGGATGAAGCCGGGGGCGACCGCGGCGACCGTGATGCCGTGTGGGGCCAGGGCCACGGCCAGCGACTGGGCCATCGAGTGCAGGCCTGCCTTGCTGGCGCCGTAGGCGGCCGCGTTCGGCTCGCCGCGGTAGGCGCCGCGTGAGCCGACGACCACGATCTTCCCGCCGTCGGGGCCTGCCGGCCGGTGCACCAGATGGTCCACGACACGGTGTGCGAGGGCGGCGCTCGCGATCAGGTTGACGTCCACCACCTGGCGCCACGTCTCGATCCACTCGTCGTAGCCCGTGGTGACAACCGGATGCTGGATGAAGATTCCGGCGTTGTGGACGAGCACGTCGATACCGCCGAGATCCGCGACGACGCCGTCCACCATGGGGCTGATCGCAGCCGTGTCGGCCAGGTCGGCGGTGACGATCACGTGGTCGGCGCCGTCCAATTCGGATCGGAGCTGCTGTGCCGCCGCCATGTTGGACCGGCAGTGGATCGCGATTCGGTCGCCTTGCGCGGCCAAACGGCGGCAGATCGCTGCGCCGATTCCTCGTGACCCGCCGGTCACCAGCACCCGTCGTCGTCCGCGTGATCCAGTTGTCATATCGGTAGTCGATCACAACCACGCCGTGTGTCAACTGTTGAATTCCCCGTCGCCCCACTTCAGGGTGGCGAACCCCCCATTTATGGGTGCCAGCCTCAGAGCCCGAAAGCGAGCCTTGCGCTGGACAAATGATCGACCGGACAACTGATCGACCCTGCTCTGACGCCGCCACGGGAGCCGGGTCGACGGAAGGAAGCCATACATGCCCGAGTTACCAACGGAATGGTCTGACGGACCTACCGAGTTACCCGACACATCGGACAATCTCCAGGTTTCCACGCGCAAGCATGAGCTGTCAAGGCGGTGGGCACTGCGGCTGGGTGCCGCCGGTACCGCCGCTGTCGCCGTCGGCGTCGGCCGTAACTTGGTGATGCCCAGTCTGACCAACCGTGGGCTGGCCAACCCGACCGGCTTCCTCGATGCCGCGTCGATCGCCCTGGCCGACCAGCTCTACACCGAGGTCTTCCCGACCAGCCCGCTCATCCTGAACCCGTTCACCGACCCGATGCCGGTTCTCCAGGCGGCAAGGCCGTTGTCCCCGGCTCAGGTGGCGGCG
>DASUJK010000327.1:0-23813 GCA_036279295.1 Pseudonocardiaceae bacterium
GCCGCCAGCAGCCAGACCATCATCGGCGCAGCTCGCTGCCGCGCCGGTTCTCGCGCAGCGGCAGGGTGTAGACGAGCAGTCGGTCGTGCTCGGCGTCCACCACCATGACGCCCGGCGTCGCGGTCAGCACGGCGGTGGTGAGCGCCTCCCGGCCGGCCCGGCCCGGCTCGTCGGATTCCGCCGGCAGCGGGACGTGCTCGAAGGTGTCCTGCTCCTCCGGGTGAACCGCCAGGCGCAGCACCCCGACGGTGTCGCGCAGCGCCGCTACCGGCAACAGCGCCAGCCGACGCAGCCACCGCGGCCGGACCCGCCAGTGCGCGTCAGCCGCGATCCTGGCTGCCCGAGCCGCCACTGCGCACGGCGCCGCCAACACACTGGCTGTGACCAGCTCCTGGACGGACACCGCGGTGAGCGTGGCTACCCAGACCAGCGCCAGGAGGACCCACCACACGACGATCTCGACAGCCGCCCGCATACGCGTCTCCTCCCGCTGCGTATCCGGGTAGTGCCCACCGGCCGGCCAACCGAAACTCCCCGTTCCGGTGGCGGCGGCCGTCAGTCGTTCTCCACCTCGAAGTCCCACGACGCGACGATCTTCTTGTCGACGGGTGCCCAGCGCATCAGGCCCTCGCCAACCGCCATCACGGCTCTGAGCTGGAACGTGACCGAGTGGCCGGGTGCCAGCGTGGCCGGTGGCGCCTTGCTGCCCGGCACCACCGTCGGGTGGTAGACGAGGCCGAGGTGGTCGATCAAGGTGAAGTCGGCGATCACGATCGGGACCGGCGCGCTTGCCCCGGTCAGCGTGACGGTCCAGGTGCAGGTGGTGGCGTCCGCCTGGTACGGCAGGCCCTCACCGGGCACCTCGGGTCCGGTCACGGTGGCCAGCACCGATGCGTCGGGCAGCATCACCTGGACGCCGTCGCCCTCGGTGGTGAGCGCGGGCCGAGCCGCCGTGCCGGTGAGCACGCTGTCCGGGGCGAACGACTGCCTGGGCAGGAACGTGGGCAGCCCGCCGTAGGTGTCATCGGCCGAGGATGCGGTGTGGCCACCGGGAATGCCGCAGCCGGTCAGCACCAGTGCGGCCAATGCCACCACAACCGCGAGCACACGCCGCGGCCGGCGCCGGGTGGGGCGCCCGGCACCGGCAGCGGTCCTGGTGTCGATCCCGATCAATGCCGACCGCTTTGGCCGCCCGCGTTGTTGAACACGTCCCGGCCGAACGGGGTCAGGCCCTGCTGGGCGGCGAAGCCGAGGTGGCCGTCACTGTCCAGACCACCGGACACCGTGCCGGCCGGCAGCGCCGCGTGGTCGCGACCGTCGCCGACGCGGAAGATGTCCTCCATGGTCCGCAGCCACGAGTAGTGGTTGTAGAAGACATCACTCGTGGTGCCCGGCTTGATGAACGGGCTGATCAGCACGCTGCCGGTGTCACCGCCACCGGGGGTGGCGTCCTCGGCGTCGTACAGCGGGTCAGCGGTCTGGCCGGGCGCCAGGAAACCGGGGGCGCCTTCCGCGGACAGGCTGATCGCACTGACCGGACCGGTCGGCGTGATCGGCACGCCGGCCTGGTCGACCAGCTGGAACGAACCGTCGACGACCGAGCCCTTGGACGACGTGGCGAACTGCGGGCCGGTGTCACTGACCGTGCCGACGAAGGTGTTCGGCGGGATCGGGCTGGTGCCACCAGGACCGGTTGTGTCCACCCCGTCGGTGACCTGGCGGCCGGTGTCGTCGGCGAGGATCGCCGGGTCCAGCACGTAGGTCGAGGACGCGCTCGCGGCCACGCCGTCGGCGCGGGCACCCGGCGAGTTGCCGGACCCGCCCCGCACGATGCCCGGCACACAGTTGGCCGGTACCAGCGTGGGTGACGTCCGCGTGCACACCGGGGGCCGGTCGATGAAGGAGTTGTTGCCCGGTCCCGGGAACAGCTGCTGGCCCGCCTTGTTCGTGCCCAGCGTGGAGTTCGGTCCGGTCGGCTCCGAGTGCACAGTCGTGCCGTTGATCGTCTCGCCTGCAGCGTCGGCCGTGATGCCTGCCGACGCGTCGGGCTTGTCACCCAGCGTCGGGCCGTACGCGTCGGCGTTGTCGAAGCTGTTGCCCGTGTACGTGAACGGCGGGTTGCCCTCGTCGAACGTCACGTCGATCAGGCCGCCGTCCTTGAACGCGGGCGACTGCTCGATCAGCGGGATGTAGTACTCCAGGAACAGGTCCGACGCGTAGAGACCACCGGTGAAGTTCGTCGGCGTCGTCGACTCCGGGTCCGGGGTCGGCTGCTGGAAGATCGGCCTGCCGTCCTTGGTGAACGAGCCGGACAGGTTGTTGCCCTTGCAGATGGCGTCGTGCGCGTCGCTGCAGTTGTTCGGCGTGATCCAGCTGAACGCCGGGGTGGTCGATGACTTCTGCAGGTCGTGGAACAGGCCGTTGCTCGCGCTGTCCAGGTTGGCGATGTGCGCCGCGTCGCAGTCCGTGCCGCCCTGCGCGGGCCTGGTCAGCGCAGGGGTCGTGGTGCCGTTGGCGTTCACCTGGCCGGTGATGCTGTGGAACCACGAGAACGGGAAGTGCTTGGCGACGTACTGGTCGTTCGGCTGGGCGCCGGTGAAGCTGGTGACACCGGTCGGCAGCGGGTGCGCGGCCGATGCGCTCATGAAGGTCGGGTTGGTGGTCGGGTTGTTGTCCGCCCCACCCGGACCACCGCAGATGGCGTCCTCGCGGCCCGGCTGGTCACCCAGGTCCTGGGCGTAGCCCTTCCACGTCTCGCCCGCGGCGTCGAGCTGGTTGAACAGCGTCGGCGCGTCGGTGGGGTAGGTACAGCCGTTCGCACCGTTGGGCGCGTTGGCACCACTGGGCTGCGCGGCGTTGGCGCCGGAGGCGACCTGGCCGCGGTTCACGCCGTCGCGGACGATGCTCGCGTTGCTGCCGAAGTCGAAGTCCTCGACGCCGCAGTCGGACTGCGTATCCTCCTCGGGCGCCTGGCCCGACACCATGGACAGGTAGTTGTCCTGGCTGGAGTGCCCGGTGCCGAAGTAGTTCTTCAGCAGCACACCTTGACTGGGCAACGTCCGCCACAGGTAGCTGTTCTGGTTGAGCCCGGTGAAGGTGGCGTCGAAGGACTTGTTCTCCAGAATGATCAGCCAGACGTGCTTGATCTGGCCTGACTTCAGACCCGTGCTGGTGATGGTGACACCGGTCTGGTTCGCGGTCGCCGAGGCGCTTGACGTCGTGGTGGCCATGAGGCCGCCGATCAACAGTCCGGCCGCCACAAGCGCCACAGGCAGTTGCGTGCGGCGTCTACCTTTGCCCGTCCATCGCATACCAATTTGTCTACCAGGCAAAACTGCGGGACCGCCACAATCGGGCGGGACCCACTTGGTGAACACCAGTTGAACGTGCCCAACTAAGGGCCCGGTGATGCGTCGTTCGTCCGGATCGAGCGGTGGTGTCCAGAAAAGCGAAAAGGGTCGATGTCATTTGTATGATCAATTGTGTCGTCGACTGAATGATCGATAAGAGCAGCTGTGTACTCCGGTGCCAGCGCACGTTCATCCGGCCACCGCTGCCCGACCGAGGTCCGACCGGGCTTGCGTGGCCTATCGAGATTCGATAGATTTCCATCGTTGCTCGATGGAAGGATGAGTCTGTGGGAAAGCTGGCCGTGCATGCGCTGCGCGCCGTGCTCGCGGTGGTGCTCGTCGGCACCGTGCTCATACAGGTGTTGATGGTGTGGACGTTGATCAGCGGGAACGACCCGGAGGACGGGTCGCTGCCGCTCACCGCGTTTCGCCTGCTCGCGATCGTGGGCCTGGTGGCGATCCAGGTCGCCGTGGTCTGCGTGTGGCGGCTGGTGGCGATGGTGCGCCGGGGCACCGTGTTCTCGCACGCCGCCTTCCGGTACGTGGACATCGTGATCGGCGCGATCGTGGCGGTGGCCCTCGTGTGGTTCGCGGTCACCGCCGTCAACGCGCCCGGTCAGCGGGCCGATCCGGGTGTCACCCTCATCATGGGCGGGATCGGCCTTGCCATCCTCGGGGTCGCCCTCATCGTGCTGGTGCTGCGGATGCTGCTCGCCCAGGCCGTCGCGCGCGATGTCGAGGCGACGCAACTGCGGGCCGAACTGGACACGGTGATCTGATGCCGATCGCCGTCGACATCGACGTGATGCTGGCCAAGCGGAAGATGTCCGTCGGTGAGCTGGCGGACCGCGTCGGGATCACGCCTGCCAACCTGGCGGTACTCAAGAACGGCCGCGCCAGAGCGGTGCGCTTCGCGACACTCGCCGCGCTCTGCGATGTGCTCCAGTGCCAGCCGGGCGACCTGCTGCGCTGGGAGTCCGAGAGCAGCGCGGAGAGTGCCGAGGCAAGTTAGGCGATCCCGGCGTCGATCAGCTGCTGCCAGATCACACTCTGGTCCACCACATCGACACCGAGCCTCTCGGCCTTGGTGAGCTTGCTGGCGCCGACGTCGGCTCCGGTGATCAGCAGGTCCGTGCTGGCCGACACGGACGACACCGTGGTCGCGCCCGCCTGCTCACACAGCCGCTGAAACGTCGGGCGGGGCACCTTCTCCGCCGAGCGTGGATCGCTGATCGCGCCGGTGATCACCACTGTCCTGCCGGCCAGCGGCGCGTCCGACGCCACGACAGGCGGCAGGTCTTCGTCCCGCACGTCCAGCGAGACACCGAGCTCACGCAGCCGTTGGATCTCCGGCCGCAGCCGGGTGAGGTGCTCGGTCAGCGAGGCAGCCACCTTCGGCCCGATGTCCTCGACGGCCACCAGCCGCTCCTCGCCCGCGTCGGCGACCTCTTCGAGCGAGCCGAACCCGGCACGGCACAGGCGTGCCGCGGTCCCGTCGGACGCCAGCGGGATCGCCAGCCCGATCAACGCGCGGCGCAGCCCGACCCGACGGCTGACGTCGATCGAGTCGATCATCCGCTGGGCCGAGATCTCACCGATGCGGTCGAACTCCAGCAGCCGCTCGGTGGTGAGTGCGTAGAAGTCGGACGGGCGCTCGATGTCACCGGTGTCGGCCAGCCGTTCGATCCACACCGGGCCGATCGCCTCGATGTCGGCGGCCGCGCGGGAGGCCCAGTGGATCAGCCGCCGCACGGTCTGCGCGGGGCAGGAAACGTTGGTACAGAACAGTTCCCGACTGTTGCCCTGCTCCGTCAACGGCTGTCCGCAGGACGGGCACTCGGTGGGCGGCACGATCTCCAGTTCCGCGCCGGTGCGCTTCGCCGGATCCAGGACGCCTGCCACGAACGGGATGACGTCGCCGGCGCGGCGAACCAGCACGGTGTCGCCGATCCGGATGCCGCGGGCGCGGATCACCTCCTGGTTGGCCAGGGTGGCGCGGGTGACCGTGGTGCCGCCGACGAACACCGGTTGGAGGTGAGCGACCGGGGCGATCTTGCCGGTCTTGCCGACATCCCAGAGCACGTCGGCCAGTACCGTGGTCTTCTCCTCGGCTGCGAACTTGAACGCCAGCGCACCGCGCGGTGACGCCGACCGTGTCCCGGCAGCCGCGTAGGCGGTGCGGTCGGCCAGTCGCAGCACGGCGCCGTCGAGGTCGTAGTCCAGTTCGTTGCGCTGTGTCTCGATCGCCGCGATGATCGCCTGGGCGGCTGCCGGGTCGGCGCAGTGGCGCATGTCGGCGGCGTCGAACCCGAGCCTGGTCAGCCCGTCCTCCAGGTCGGCTGTCGCCGTGCCGACGGCCGTGTCCAGGTCGAATGCGAAGAACCGCAGCCGCCGCTCGGCCACCGTGGCCGGGTCCTTGGCCCGCAGCGTGCCGGCTGCCGCGCCACGTGGGTTGATCAACGGCCGGTCCGGGTGCTTGACGTTGTAGGCGGCGAACGTGGACCGCAGCATCACAGCCTCGCCGCGCACCTCGACCCGACCCGGCGCGTCGACCCGGTCCGGCACCCGGTCGACCAGTGCCCGGACCAGGATGGTGACGTCGTCCCCGGTCGTGCCGTCGCCTCGGGTGATCGCCCTGGCCAGCCTGCCGTCCTGGTAGACCAGCGCCAGCGACAGCCCGTCCAGCTTGGGCATGACCACCACCGCCTGACCCGGGAAGCGATCGAAGAACGCCTCGACCTGTTCGGGCCGGGTGGCCTTCTCCAGCGACAGCATCGGCCGGGAGTGCCGGATCGGCGCGTGCGGCACGGTGGGCGCGCCGACCTGCTCCAGCGGGTTCGGCTCCGGCGTCCACTCCGGGTTGGCCTCGATCAGGCCCCGCAGCTCGTCCTCGACGGCGTCGTACTCGGCGTCGGCCACCAGTGGCGCGCCCTGGTAGTACGCGTCACGCAGCACGGTGATCCGGTCGGCGAGTTCCTGGATGCGGTCACGGGGGCTCACCGGCCGAACGCTACCGGTTCCGGCCTTGGATCAGACGATCAGGATCCTCCATTCGGAGGTATGTGCGACCTGTGGCCGGTGCCATCATTGCTCTGTGCAAAGTTGCTGTAAGCAACAATTTTGCTAGACAAGAGTCGAACGTGGCCGACTCGCGTCATCCCTGGTCCCCGTCACGCCCGCCCCTTCCATTGTTCGGTCAAATTTGTCCAGGCGGGCGCGACGGGGTCCACAGTGGAGCTTCAGTCCCGCTCCACCAGTTCTCGCCACAGCGTCGGGTCGACGTCCAGGTCACCCGCCAGCGCTGCCTTCGCACGAGTGGCGACCGTCGCGCTCACCGGATCCAGACCATCGATCGTGTGTTCGCTGTGGTAGCTGGGACCGGCCTGGATCCGTTGCAGCACAGTGACAAGCTCACGCCAGACATGCTGCTTCCTGAGTTCGGCCAGCGCCTCGTCCAGCAGGGGGACGACCTCTGCGGCCGTCTCCGGCATCTGGGCGGCGACCAGGGCCGAGATGACCGGTTCCCACGCCGCGACGGACTCCTGGATCGCCGAGTCGCGCAGCTCGTTGACCAGCCGCATGACCTCGTCCACGGCCGCCTGGCCGCTGTCGACACCACTGCCACCGCCGTGCGCAAGGGCGGCGAACAGTTCGGTGAACCGGACCTCGGGCAGGCTGTCCACCGCGGCGCACAGGGCGTTGAACGACAACGGCGACCGCGCGGGCGGCTGCGCCCGCTGGTTGACCAACCTGCTGATCGACTGGACCGAGGCGTTCAGGCGCGGGCTGCCGATCTGGTACCGGATGATCGCGGCGGCCATGCGGTGCGCCCACACGGTCAGCATGTCCTGACCGGCCTTGATGAGGTAGTTGGCCAGGTTGTAGTGGCTGACGGCGACCGCCTCCGGGTCGGAGCCCCGGTACTTCATCCGCAGCGCGTCGGTCTCCTGGTTGACGGCGAGGTCGCGGTGGCCGAGATGGGAGTCGGTGTCGGCCAGCGCCGACAGCGTGTTGCCCATCATCGTGATGTGCTCGGCCCCCGCGAACGCGGCCCGGCACTCGTACAGCAGCTCACGTGCCTCCTGGGCGCGGTCCAGGCGCAGCAGCGGGGCGTAGTCGTTGAACCAGGTGACCGCCCGGTCCACGACGTCGGCCTGCCGGTCGTCCTGTGACTCCCGGATGGCGGCGTTCAGTTCCAGTGACCGCTGCCACTCGCCGAGATCGTGGGCGGCCGCCACGCCGATACCCAGCACGGACTCCCGGACCGCCCACGGCGCGACGGTCTCGTCGGCGCCCGGCGGCTCTGTCATGGTGGCCATGATCGAGCGGAACTCATCGACCGCGGCGAGGACCTCGGCCAGGCGCCGCTGTTCGTAGAGCATCTGCAACCGGCTGCCGTCGGCCGCCAGGCGGGTCCACGGTCCCGCCTCGATGCGGGAGTCGTGCTCGGTCACGTTGTCTGTCATCGCGACAGTGTCCTTCCATCGGCCAGCGGCGAATACATATGGTGTGCGGGTTGGTCAGCTCGTGACCGGGCTCGTCGTGGTCCGGCGGGCCGGGCGCGGCGCGAGGTACAGCACCCCGGCCAGCACGGTGACTGCGATCACGATCCACACCCTGTACGGCACGGAGCCGCCGCCACGCTGACCGGTTTGCCCGTACCCGGCTTGGTGAGTTCGAACGTGATGCTTCCGGACACGGGGTGTGAATCAGCCGAAATGATGTGGTAGGCGGCCGTGTACTTGCCGGCCGGCCCCGGCGGCGCCACCTGGGTGAGTGCGGAGTCGCCGAGCACGGATGCGTGCGGGGTGCGCTCCCAGTGCCTGCCGTCCGGTCCGATGACCAACGGACCGGTCGTGAGCTGCGCGCCTGTGGCGGGCAACGAGCCGACCAGCACGTCGTGTGCCGAGGCAGGTGTGGCCAGACCGACGACGGTCAGTGCGGCGAGCAGCGCGCCGACGGCCAGGACGACGAGGCGCCTCATGGTGATGTCCCCTCCTTGGTCAGCCTCATGGCCCAGCCGGGTGCCCGGCTCGCAGCCTAGGCCGCACGCTCGATGCCCGAACCCCCCAATTCGGGTCGTTCGGGTGAGTGCACGGAGCCAGTCGGCTTAACGTCCACAGTGGATTGTCGGGCTCGCGGTTCGCGATCGACCGTACGTCGACGACACGGCGATGGCGATGGCGTCCCCCCCAATTAGGGATGTAGGCAACAGTTGCTCGGGGGTGCTCTTGCACAGGGCAAAGTTGTCCTGAGTCGACGAGATGCTCGCACCGACCCCGGTCGAGGAACTGAACCCGCCGCCCGGTCCTGGTGTCGGTCAGCAGAACTCCGCGTTCGTGCTGGCCGGTGCCTTGCGGCTCACCACGGCCGCCGAGCAGCTCGGCCTGGACACCGGCCTCTCGCTGCTGTTCTTCGCGGTCGCCGCCGTGCGGATCGCGTTCGGCATCCTGCTGGGCATCGAGACCCGGCGGTTGACGTCGACGTCGGGCATCGTGCTGCTGGAACTGACCAGCGTCGTGGCCCGCTGCGGATCGGTGCCGAAGGAGGCGCGTGTGGGGTGTTGTCGGTCTCGTGACTGCCGCGTGGCCGGTCCGGGTCGTCATCATCTCGGTGGCCGGGCTCACCGACTGACACGCCACGCGGCGGCTCCATCGGTAGGTGATGAAGGGTGGTAGCCAGGGACTACGGTAGAAATGAGTTATGGCAAGCGCAGGCAGCCCCGGTCAGTCACGTGCTGCGGCCGATGCCGTGACGGACGCGGTCATCACGGCGTCCAGGCTGCTCATCGCGGTTTCGGCGAGTTCCATCGCGTCGGTGGACGAGACGATCACGGTTCCGCAGTTTCGGTTGCTCGTCATGCTGCACGTCCGGGGGCCGATGAAGCTGTCGATACTGGCTGATCACCTGGGCGTCACCCCGTCCACCACCACACGGATGGTGGACCGGCTGATCTTCGCGGGACTGGTCGACCGGCAGGTCAACCCCGCCACCCGGCGCGAGGTCCTGCTCGATCTGACCGACGACGGTGCCAGGACGGTCGCCAGGGTGACCCAGCAGCGACGGCGGCACATCGCCAGGATCGTGGCGCGGATGCCGGAGCAGCAGCGTGCCCAGCTCGTCGAGGGGCTGGAGGCGTTCAACGACGCGGGCGGGGAACCCCCCGTGTCCGATGTCCGCCAGGAGTGGATCTGACCTCTCAGCCGGCGGTCATGCCGTGGCCGATGGCGAGGCGGGACTCGGCGTTCTGCAATGCCACCACGGAGATCACGTGGAGTAGCGCCGGCTCGGGGTAAGCGGTATCGCGCAGGGCCTGGAGGTCGGCCGGTCCCATCCGCCACGGTTGCCGGCTGAGCTTGCGGGCGAACGTGTCCAGTACGGCGTCCCTGTCGTCCTGCGGGGTGTACTTGTCCAGTTCGTCGGCTCGCCAGCGGTCACAGCACTCCTGTGCGGCGGCATTGGCCAGCATGGCGCGTTCCCGGTGGGTGAGCGGCTCGTCGGAGTCGAACACGTACTCGCGCCAGGCCCGCCACGCCTCGGTCATGGCCGGGAAGCCGGGCAACATGCGGTGGTCGGGCGTGATCACCGGCCACGACTCGCGGTCCGGCCTGGGCACGGACTGCTGGTCGCGTTCCGGTTGGAAGGTCGGCAGCGGTGACGCGTAGTCGAACTCGATGCCCGACGCGTCGGCGACCCGGGTCAGGTAGTTGAACATCGCGACGACACCGGTGGCGGCCTGGATCGCCTGCGGGTCGAGGCCGTGTGCTGTCAGGTCGGCCGCGATGTCGGCGGTGATCGACCACGGTTGCGCGGTCAGCAGCGCGGCGTACCGGGCCAGCGCGGCCCAGCGGTCGGGTAGCTGGTCGTCGTGGCCGGTGAGCACGGCGGCCGGCATCTCGGCGTCACCGCTGGCGACACGCAGAAACTCCGCGTGTGCCGACGTTCAATAGAAACACTGGTTGGTGCGTGACGTGACGCTGCTGAGCAGCTCGCGGTCGGTCCAGTCCAATGTGGATTGGTGTAGTGCGCCGGAGACCGAGAAGGTGCGGCGCATCAGTTCCGGGTCCAGGCTGTGCGCCCGGACGATGCCCGGTGCGCCACCGTGTGGTGCCTGGTAGGCGTCGGGGATGGGCCTGCTGGCCATCGCGGCGTAGGTCTGGGCGAGTTGCCCGACCGCTTCGTGGCTCGGGATGGTCACCAGCCATGCCATGCGGCACATGCTAGAGCGTCGTGCCGGTGTCGGGCCATGTCCCGGCGTGCGGTGCACGATTTCGTGTCGGGGTCGCCAGTATCGTCGTGTCGTGTCCGATTCCGAGATGTATCGCGAGGTGGCCGAGGCCGCGTGGGGCTGGGTGCTGGGCCAGATCCACGACGAGGACGGGCCATGGCTGCCCGAAACCGCCGGGTCGCCGACGCCGGCCGGCGACCGGGACTCGCTGTACGCGGGCATCGCGGGGCTGGCCCCGGTGCTGGTGGAGATCGGCCGGTACCGCGAACTGACCGGGGAACGGGCACTCGTCGACGGGATCGTCGACCGGTTGACACACCAGGCGGCGGTTCGGGTCGAGCCGTCGCTGTACGACGGGCTCGCCGGTGACGTGACCGCCCTGCGGTTGCTCGCGCCCGGTCGGGAACGGGCAGCCATGCATCGGTTGGCCGAGCTGGCCACGCCGGACGGCTGGGCGACGACGCAGGGCCCATCGGGATCGACCGCGCCGCTGACCGACATCGTGGTGGGCACAGCCGGGGTGGTGCACGCGGCCGCGTGGGCGGGCGGTGATGCCGCCGCCAAGATCATGACCATCGGGGGTGAGGCGCTGCTGCGGGTGGCTGAGCCGACCGAGGCCGGCCTGGACTGGCGAATGTGGCCCGGCTACCCGTCGAGCATGCCCAACTTCTCGCACGGCACCGCAGGTGTCGCCGCCGCGCTGGCGGTCGCGGGACACGCCGTCGAGCGGTCGGACTTCGTCGACGCGGCACGGCAGGGCGCCGAGCACGTGCTGTCCGCCGGCTCACTGGACGACGACGGATTCGTCGTACCGCACACCTTCCCGCCGTCGACGCGGGAGGTGGAGCCGGTGACCTACGGCTGGTGTCACGGCGCGGCCGGCACCTCGTTGCTGTTCGCCGCGCTGGCCCGAGCCGGCGTCGACCGGGTCGGCGGCACCGATGCCGGTGAACTGCGCATGCGATGCCTGCGGTCGATCCTGGCGGCCGGGGTGCCGCGGCGGCTGCGGCCGGGTTTCTGGGACAACGACGGGCGGTGCTGTGGCACGGCGGGAGTCGGCGACCTGCTGCTCGACGCGGCACAGGACACACCCGAACAGGCGGACTGGTTGACGGCCGGCGCGCGCACGATGGCCGATGCCGTCGTGGAGCGGGCGATCCGGGATGGGACGGAGGTGTACTGGCGGTTCGTGGAACATCGGCGGGAACCTCCGCTGCTGCCGCCGAACACGTCGTGGATGCAGGGCGCGGCGGGGATCGTGGCGTTCCTGTTCCGGTTCGCCCGCGTGTTGGAGGAGGGCCCGGCGGCGATGGTGGTCGATCGGCCCGACCAGTGGTGGGCAGTGCCGGCCGGGTTGCGGGTCAGCGACACAGAACACGGGCCGCCCGGCTGAACTGCCGGGCGGCCCGCGTGTTCGGTACTGCTCAGGAAACAGGAACTGTGATCGGGCCGAACGCGGCCGTCTTCAGATTCTCCAGATCCTGCAACGCGGGGTCTCCCGTATTGGTCGACGGATGGTAGGAGACGGCCACCGCAGCCCCGGCCGGCAGTGCGGCACCGGACAGAGTGAGGTCGAGCGTGGCCTTGTCCGGCGGGTTGTCGTCGATGACCGCCACGGCGGACACGGTGCGTGCCACGCCGCCAACGGTCACGGTGAACAAATTCGCCGCCGGAATACCCTGCGCGGTCGCCAGCATTTCCTGGTCGAACCGCATCTGCACGTCGTCGGTCCCGGCCGTCGCGTGGTTGGCGTTGATCAGCGCGGGAGCCGTGTCCGGACGACCGGTCGGATTCTGCGCCGCCGGGCCGGGCCCGACGCTCGGGTCGGTCCAGGAGCCGGTGTTCGTGCAGGTCAACGGTGTCGGTGACGTCCGAGTAGCCGTGTAGCTGACCGTGTTGGTGCGACCACTCTCGTTTCCGGTCGTACCACTCGTGGTGAAGCCGTGGGCGGTCGCGTTGAACGTCAACGCCTTCAGTGCCGCAGGGCTCAACGGGAACGGATCGCCGGTCCGGCCACCCGTCACCGCGTCGAACTCCTGCATGGTGGCGCTGAAGGTCCACACGTCGGACGCGTTGGTGCTGGGCACCGTGATGGTCATGACGATCGGAGCGCCGAGGCCTGCGACCTGCATGGTCATCACGTCGCCGCAGGAACCGGTGACGCTGAGGGTGCCGCCGCCGGTGGTTGTACAGCCGCCCCCGCTGCCGCCGCTGGTACCGCCGCTGCCGCCGCTGGTACAGCCACCGCCGTCGCCACTGCCACCGCTGGTACCGCCGCCACCACTGCCGCTGCCACCGCCGCCGCTGGCTGACGCAGTGCCAGCGGAAATGATGGACAGGACGGTGCCGATCAGCGCTATTACGAATAACAGGCCGAGTCTTCGTTTCAGCCGCATTTGTGCACCCGCTTTCGTGCATGGGTTACCGCCACCGGGATTCGACGACCACAATGGACGTCAAGGGCGGCGCCCCTCGACATCCACCGGGGCATTCTGTCCACACGGCGGTACGTTCTCGATCGTCGGTTTCTTGATCCGACAAGGCTAGGTTTCACTTGCCTAGGGGACTCGGAAAGCCTGACCTGTAGGGCCTTGGGACCCCCCGACTTGAGGGCTTCGCCGATCGTTACAGCGACACGCTGACAGGTGGCTCTCCGGCAGTTACGACATGGTATCGAGAGCACGCGATTCTTGGCGGCCGATCCGGGTGATCGCGTCGACGACCAGGTCCCAGAACCTCGGCACGTCCAATGTTGTCGCTACGAAAGTGTTAGGTGGCTGTCCGTAGGCGTTACCGAAATCGGTGACCGTCATGCCGGACGTCCACCTGCCTTGCGTCTCCACCGCGACGAACGCCTCCCGTACCGCCATGATGTCCGGCGCGATCACCCTGGCCACCGCACACGGGTCGTGCACCGGCGGCGCCGACATCCCCTGGTCGCTGGAGTAGGCGTCGCGGAAGAAGCGCACCAGGTCGCGCAGCGTCGCGGCCAGTGGCGTGCCGACCGCGTCGATCCGCGCCACGACGTCCGGTGTGGCCAGCGCCTGGTGGGTGAGGTCCAGGCCGACCATCGTCACCGGCCAGCCGGCGTCGAACACGATCGCGGCCGCCTCCGGGTCGACGCCGATGTTGAACTCGGCGGCCGGTGTCATGTTGCCCCGCGTGTACGCGCCGCCCATCAGCACGACCTCGCGCACCCGGGACACGATGTGCGGCTCCCGGCGCAGCGCGGCCGCGATGTTGGTCAGTGGCCCGGTCGGCACCAGGGTGATCTCGCCCGGTGCCGCCGCCATCACGGTCTGCACGATCACGTCGACACCGTGTCGGGGATCGAGCGCGACGGTGGGCTCGGGCAGCGTGGCGCCGTCCAGTCCCGACTCGCCGTGGATCTGCGCGGCGACGACCTGGTCCCGCAGCAGCGGCCGGTCACAGCCGGCCGCGATCGGCACGTCCGTGATCCCGGCCAGCGTCGCCACCGAGCGTGCGTTCCGGGTGACCTTGGCCAGTGTCTGGTTGCCGGCGACGGTCGTGATCGCGGCCAGCTCGATCTCGGGGCTGCCGTGGGCCAGCACGATCGCGAAGGTGTCGTCGTGTCCGGGGTCGCAGTCCAGGATGATCCGTCGTGCCATCCTTCGATCCTGCGTCGTCCTGCGAAGAACAGCAATCACAAAGATCCGGTTGTCCGTTTACCGGCCTACCTTGGTGACGGTGACCTCGCGTGACGAACTATCCGATGCTCGGGGTCTGCGAGTGCTGTGGGCCAGTGCGTTGGCCGGGATCGTCGGCGGCGCAGCGAGCATGCTCTACCTCGGAGTGCTGGCGCTGGCCGAACTGCCGGTGTGGCCCGGCCAGTCGGGCGTCCACACCGGACTGGCGCACTGGGGACTGCTGATCCTCGCAGGCGTGGTGATCAGTGTGATGATGGCGGTGCTCGGTGACCCGGGGGAGACCGGCGTCTTCATCAGCAACGTGCACGTCGCGACCGGCCCGCATCGGCTGCGACCACTGCTGTCCCTGATACCGCTGTCCATCGTCGGCATCAGTGTCGGCGGCGGCATCGGACCGGAACCGGCGCTGATGCAGACGACCGGCACCATCAGCTCCTGGTTGAGCAGGCGGTTCGACCTCGGTCCCGCCGGGCTGCGCGCGCTGACGGTCACTGGCATGGCCGCCGGGTTCACGGTGCTGTTCGCCGCCCCGCTGGGCGCTGCCGTCTTCGCGTTGGAAATACTGCACCGCAAGGGTTTGGAGTACTACGAAAGCCTGCTGCCGGCGTGTGTCGGATCGCTGTCGAGCTACGGCGTCTACGTCCTGCTGACCGGCCGGAGTGTGGTGCCGGAGTGGCATCTGTCCGTGGTGTCCTTGGGTCTGTCGCCGATGGATCTGCTGTTGGGGCTGGCCGGCGGCATCGGTGGAGCGCTGGTGGCACACGTGTTCGCGTTGCTGATCCGTGGGTGGGCCAAGCTGTTCGACCTGATCCCGAGGTGGGCACGGCCGCCCGCGGCCGGCGTCGTGCTCGGCGCGATCGCGTACCTCTCGCCCTACGGCCTGACGTTCGGCGAGACCCAGCTCACCGAACTGCTGAAGGCTCCCGGCGTGACCGGAATGGTGCTGCTGCTGACGTTGTGCGCGCACCTGCTCGGCGCGGCGGTCACGCTGGCCGGGCGGTGGAAGGGCGGGATCATCATCCCGATGTTCCTCGTCGGGTACTGCCTCGGCCGGGCGATCTCGCTGTGGACCGGGCATCCGAGTTACTACGTCGTGCTCGTCACCTCGATGATGGTGGCCTGCAACGTGGGCATGACCAAGACACCCGTCGGCTCCACGTTGGTGGTCTCGCAGATGACCGGTCTGCTGCTGGTGCCGCCGATGTTGCTCGCCGCGCTGGCGAGTCTCGCGCTGACCAAGGGGGTCGGCTTCGTCGGTGGCCAGCGGCACCGGGATCCGCCGACCGAAGGGGTGCTCGGGCACCACGAATCGGCAGTCGAGCGACAGTGATCTCGGGCGGGCCCGCCACAGTCGCGTGACCTTGGTGCTCATTCGAAGCGGATCGGCGCCGCCGATCCGGACTGGCCCGACGGGTACGCCCGGTACATGGTCGCCGAGCAGACGGGCACGGAACTACCCACGTGACCGGGCCGGAACTCGCGGGCCAGACCGTCGTCGTGAGTCGTCTACTGACGGGTCGGGGGTAGGGCGGTCCCCACCTCCTGTTCGGGTGCTGTCTCCAATGACCTCGGGTCCGTGGTGCGGTGAGCTGGACATCATGAACGGGACTGACGTCGGCCAGCTGGTCGGACTTGCCACCGCGGTCGAACTGCAGGGCGTGACCAGGGAATACGGCACACGGCAGGCACGTGTGCTGGCGCTGGACGGGGTGAGCGTCGGCTTTCCGGCCGGTTCGTGGACGGCGGTGATGGGACCGTCCGGTTCCGGCAAGTCCACGCTGCTGCACTGCGCGGCCGGCCTGGAACGGGCCACCTCCGGCCACGTCGTGCTGGCCGGCCAGGACATCACGGGCGCGAGCGACAGGCAGCTCACCGAGATTCGCCGCCGCTCGGTCGGGTTCGTGTTCCAGAGCTTCAACCTGGTCGGTTCGCTGACCGCAGTACAGAACGTGGCCCTGCCGCTGAAGCTGTCCGGCCGCAGGGTGTCGATGAAGCAGGTGCGGACCGTGTTGGACAGTGTCGGACTTGGGGACCGGCTGCGCCACCGACCACGTGAGCTGTCCGGCGGCCAGCAGCAGCGGGTGGCGATCGCGCGGGCAATGGTGACCCAGCCCGCGGTGCTGTTCGCCGACGAGCCGACCGGCGCGCTGGACTCCACGTCGGCGCGCACGGTACTGGGCCTGCTGCGGCGGATGGTGGACGTCAACGGCCAGAGCATCGTCATGGTGACCCACGACCCGGCTGCCGCGGCCAGTGCGGACACCGTGCTGTTCCTGTCCGACGGGCGACTCGTGGACCGGGCCGTGCGGCCCACCGCGGTCGAGGTCGCCGACCGGCTCGCCAGGCTGGAGGGCTGACCGATGTTCAGGTTGTCGTTGCGAACCTTCCGCGAGCGCTGGCAGTTGTTCATCGGTGCGCTGCTGACCGTGGCCATGGGCGTCGCGCTGGTGCAGTCCGCGCTCCTGATCCTGATCTCGGCGGCGTCACCGGTCATCCCGGCCGGCCTGACACCCATCGAGCACCAACAGGTGTCGGACGGCTACACCGGCGCCATCACGTTGCTGGCCATGGTGTTGGCGCTGGCCACCTTCCTCGCGGTGTTCATCGTCAGCTCCACGTTCGCGTTCACGGTGGCCCAGCGCCGCCGGGACCTGGCGCTGCTGCGGCTGGTCGGCGGGAGCCGTGGGCAGCTGCGTCGGCTGCTGCTGTCCGAGGCGGCGCTGCTGGCGGTACTGGGATGCGGGATCGGCGTCCCGCTTGGCCTGGTGGCCATGCGGATACAGTCGAACCTGTTGCGCGGCTTGGGTTTCGTGCCACCGCAGTTCACCCCGCGCTGGCAGGACTGGATCCTGGCGGTGTCGTTCGGCGTCGGCATCGGTGTGGCGTTGATCGGTGTGTACGCGGCCGCCCGGCGGGCCGGCAAGGTGGCACCGCTGGAGGCGCTGCGGGCAACCGGGGCGCAGCAGCGGGTGATGACCGCCCCCCGCTGGGTGTTCGGCCTGCTGTTCCTGGCCGGCGCGATCGCGCTGATGGTGTTGGCACCGCTGGTCGGTCCGGACGGTGCCATCCCGATGTCGATCAACGTGTCGATCACGGCGGCGATCGCGCTGGCGGCACTGAGTCCGTTGGTGGTGCCGCTGGTCGGCAGGCTGTTCGGCCTGGTGCTGCGCCGCACCACGATCGGTGGCCTGGCCCAGGCCAACCTGCGGGAGGGTGTGCGGCGCAGCGCGTCCACGGCGGCACCGCTGCTGGTACTGGTCGCGCTGGTGATCGGCCTGTTCGGCACGCTGTCCACGATCGCGACGGCCAGCCGGATCGAGATGCGGCGATCGGTGCACGCCGACCTGGTCGTCGACTCCGGCGCGGCGGTGGCTGGCCGGATCGGCGCCATGCCGGGCGTCGCGGTCGCCGACACGCAGGTGCCGGTCGGGGTGAGCGTCGTGACCCACGACGACGGGGATGTCGAAACCGAGGGTGCCACCGCGCTGGTCATCGACCCGACCACCTACCGCTCGACCCATCCGCTGCGGCTCGCCGCCGGGGCGCTGACCGACCTGCACGGCGCGGCGATGGTCGTGGACCAGGGCGACGACCTGTCGCTCGGTGACACGGCGATGGTGCGTATCGGTGGGCGAAGCGTGCCGGTCAAGGTCGTGGGGGTGCTGCCGGAGACGCTCAACGGTGGCCAGGACTACCTGCTGCCCAGGGACCTGGTGCCGGCGTCGCTGCTGGCCGGGCCGAGCCAGACCGTGGTCCGGCTCGCGCCTGGCGCCGACGGTGCCGTGGTGACCAGGGCCATCCGGGACGACGGTGGTCAGGTGCGGACCGTCGCCGCCTGGTTGGCCGCCAACGCATCCGAGCAGGACAAGATGAACTCCGGGATCATGACCGTCCTGATGGGGTTGGCCGGGCTGTACGCGCTGATCGCGGTGATCAATGCCGTGGTGATCGCGGCGGCCGACCGCAAGGCCGAGTTCGCCACCGCTCGGGTCACCGGGCTGCATCGCCGGCAGGTCGTGCGGATGGCGCTGGTCGAGGCCGGTGTGGTGACCACGATCGGCCTACTGCTCGGGCTGCTTGGCGCGACCGGGACGCTGATCGGGATCGGTTCGGCGGTCAGCAAGTTCACCGGACGCGGTGAGTTCGACGTGCCGTGGGGACCGCTCGGTCTGGTCACGCTGGTGGCGTTCGTCGTGGTCGGCCTGACGAGCGTGTGGACCACGCTGGCGGCAACGCGGATCGCGCCCGTCCGGCTGGTCGGCGCACACGAGTGACAAGCGGCGGCACCGCCGGGATGGATTCCGACGGCGCCGCCACTCTCCCCGTTATCGGCTGGGCCGGATGTTCTGGTTGATGTGGAACAGGTTGTCCGGGTCGTACCGGTCCTTGACGCGCACCAACCGCTCGTAGTTGCCGAGGTAGGACGCCCGCACGCGGTCCTGGCCCTCGTCCATCATGAAGTTGATGTACGCGCCGCCCGCCGACGTCGGATGCAGTTCCTGCCAGTAGTCCCTGGCCCACTCGGTGATTGCGGCGTTGTTGGCCGGATCCGGGTCGACGCCGACAATGACGCCGGCCCAACCGCCGTCCCGGTAGGCGAACGGGGTCGCGTCGGCCGGCACACGGCTGACAGCGCCGTCGATCGGGTACAGGTGCATCGTCGAATGCCCGGTCGGCAACTGCTGGCCGTAGCGCACGTGCACGTCGATCGCGGTGTCCGAGATCTCCCGGAAGAAGTCGGCCTTCCAGTACCACTGCAGGCCGGCCGGGTAGAGCGCGTCGAACGCGCCCTGCAGCATGTTGAACGGCATCGGCTGGAGGCCCACCAGCAGCGGCGAGCCGAACTGCCGGACCGGTTCGAGCACCGCGTCGGCAGCGTCGTGCCTACCGGTGTAGCACCAGACGACGCCACATGCCTTGCGGCCCCACAGTTCCTCGGGGAACGGCGCCGCAGGCGGGATGGTGAGCAGGCCGATCCAGCCGGACAGTTCCTCCGGCAGCGACGGCAGCAGCTCGCGGTACCAGCGCATGATGTCGGCGGTGTCGGCGATGTCGTAGAGCACCGGGCCACCGATGATCGTGCCTTCCTCGCCGATCTCGTGGCAGCGGAACGTGAACGACGTGACGACGCCGAAGTTCCCGCCGCCGCCCCGCAGCGCCCAGAACAGGTCGCGGTGTGACGTCTCGCTGGCGGTGACGAACGAGCCGTCGGCCAGCACCACGTCGGCGGCGAGCAGGTTGTCCACGGTCAGCCCGAACCGGCGGGACAGGTAGCCGATGCCACCGCCGAGCGTCAGACCGGCAACACCGGTGGACGCCAGGAAGCCCGACGGCGTCGCCATGCCGAAGCCGGCCACCGTGGCGTGGTCGACATCGGCCCACGTGCACCCCGCGTCCACGCGGACAGTGTGTGCGACCGGGTCGACGGTCGTGCTGCGCAACCGGGACAGGTCCACCACGATGGCGTCGTCCCACACGCCGAGGCCTGCCGCGTTGTGACCGCCGGCGCGGATGGCCAGCTCGATGCCGTTGTCGCGGCCGAAGTGGACACACGCGATGACGTCGGCCACGTCCGCGCACCGGACGATGGCCGCGGGTCTCTTGTCGATCATGCCGTTGTAGACGGCCCGAGCCGTGTCGTAACCGGGGTCGGCCGGTCGGATCAGCTCACCGCGCAAGGTCGCGGCGAGGTTCTCGTACTGTGTGGTCGCAATGGTTGTCATGACACCCAACGTAGGAAGGTGCCGTTCGCGCAGCGTTCGGCTCAGGCGGGCGAGACCGTTCCGTCGAGCCGTTCGCACCTGCGTAGCAGGGCGGTGCTGCCGTGCCGGCCTGCCAGGTCGGCTGCCACGGCCAGCCGATCGGCGGCCACGTCCGGCGTGTCGAGTGCGGCACGTAGCCGGAGCACTTCGGGTAGCCACCACAGGTCGTCCCGGACCTGGCCCGCGACGATGGCGGCGTCCAGCGTGGCGCGCGCGTCGGCCGGTCTGCCGTCGAGGTCCTGGAGCTGTGCGAGCAGGGACAGCCAGTAGGGCATCCGCGCGAACGCGCCCTGCGCCTTGAGCCGGTCGATGCCGTCCCTGGCCAGTGCCACGCCCGAACCGTCCGATCGGGACCAGCCGGTGAGTATCAGCGCCCATTCGCGGTAGTAGGCGAAACCGTGCCGTTCGCAGAGTGCGTACAGCTCGTCCGCCGTCTCCAGCACGGCGGCGGCCTCCTCGCGGAACTGGTACGTCATCGCGGCATAGCCCAGTGCGATCGCCAGGTGGTACGGGTGCCCGATCGTCCTGGCCAGAGCGACGGCGTCCTGGCCGCACGTGAGAGCCAGGTCGTCGTGGCCGAGCAGCCAGTGTGCGTGTGCCGACCATGCGCGGCAGTGCACGTCCGGCCGGGTGCCGATGGTCCAGGTCGGTGTCCCCTTGGTCTGCGCCATGGCCAGGTCGAAGTAGCGCAGCGCCTCGGCAGGTCGGCCCTGGGTCAACGCGGCGCCACCGAACGCGAACTGCGCCGAACCACCCAGTTCCGAGTTCGGTGCGGCCAGCGCCAGCGCACGCTGTGCCGTCTGGTGCGCGTCGGAGATGCTGCCATGGACGAACTGCGAGGCCCAGAGCCCGACCAGGCCGACGAGGATCGAATCGGTGCGCCCGAGCGCCGTGGCCAGCTCGATCGACCGCTCCAGCGTGTGCCGCAGCTCGATGGACGCGTAACCGTGCCTGGCGTTCAGCGGCTCGGCCATCGCTTCCAGCACGGTCAGCTCCTGGCGCTGCCGCCGGGTGCCGTCGGGCCGCGTGCCGATGATCGCGAGTGCCGCGCGGTTCAGCCGGATCGCTTCGCCGTGGGCGAACGTGCAGGACGCGATCTCGGCCGCTCGCGCGTAGAAGGTGACGGCCTGGTCCGGCCGGCCGGCCCGTGCGTACTGGTCGGCCAGTTGCGCCGCCACCACGTCGGTGTCGTCGGCGTGCAGCAGCGCCAGGCTCTGCGCCAGCCGTCGATGCAGCAGCCACCGCTGTGGCGGGCTGACCTGGTCGTATGCCGCGTCACGGAGCAGGTCGTGGGAGAAGTCGTAGCCGTCGGGCAGTTCGGCGACGATCCGTCGCCGCCACAGCTCGTCCAGCGCGGCCACCACGGTGTCCGTGTCCAGGTGGCTGGCCTCGGTGAGCAGGTCCAGCGGGAAGTCCCGGCCGACGGCGGCCGCCAGCCCGGCGACCGATCTGGCTGCCGGGCTCACGTGCTCGAACCGGGTCCGCAGCACCGAGGCCAGATCACCCGTCGGCAGCTCCGTGTGACCGAGGTCGGCCGCCGCGCGCACGGCTTCCACCACGTACAGCGGAAACCCGCCCGTGGTCGCCTGGAGCAGATCGACGGCGGCAGGCGGCAGCGGCCGCCCCGCGATGGCATCGGCCAGCCGTGCGGTGTCGGCCGTCTCCAGCGGCCGCAACATCAACTCGGTGACGTGCATGCCACGGCACCAGGCCGGCACCTCGGTGTCCTCGTCCGGGTCGTCACGCAGCGTCGCCGCCACCAACAGCCGCGCGCGAGGTGCCCGGCCGAGGCAGAACTCCAGGAACGCCAAGGTTTCCTGGTCACACCACTGCATGTTGTCCAACACCAGCAACAGCGGCCTGCCGACACCGGTCAACGCACGCGCCAGGCCTTCGAAGAACCGGTGCCGCTGCCAGGCGTCGACCATGGCCCGAGCGCTGGCCACCGGAGCGGCCCGGTTGCCGCCCGTCGGCAGGAGCCGGTCGATCTCGGCCCGCCAGACCGGGTCCAGGTCGGCCACCGCCGGCCGCAACGCCGGACCACGCAGCCACTCCGCGACCGGGCCCAACGCGAGCCGGCTCGACGTGCCGAAACAGCGCGCCGTGGCCACGGCGGCGCCACGCGCACGGGCAGCGTTGGCGAGTTCGGTGAGCAGCCGCGTCTTGCCCAGGCCGGCACCACCGGTGACCACGACGATGCCGGCCCGGCCGGTGGCCGCGGCACGCCACAGCGCGGCCAACTCGCCGATCTCCTTGGCCCGACCGACGAACGCCGTGCCGGACGTGGACCGCTCCGGCTCCGGTGCCGAGTGCGGCAGCAGCGGTTGCACGATGGCTCGCGTCGCCCGATCCGGCGCGATGCCCAGTTCACGCTCCAAAATGGACACACACCGGTGATAGGTGCTCACCGCACCCGCCCGGTCGCCGACTTCCGCCTGCAACCGGATCAGGGTGCGATAGCCGACCTCTTCCAGCGGCCGCAGCGCGATCCGGCGACGGGCCACGGCGACGGCACCGGTCAGGTCGCCCTGCCGGCAACGCACGGTGCACACCAGGTCGCACAGCTCGACGCACTGGGATTCGAGGCCGGTCCGTGGTTCGGTGAGCCACTCGTCGTAGTTGCCAGGCAACAGTTCGCCCTGGTATTCCGCGATCGCGGCGGCGCCGTGGGTCAGCACACCGTCGGTGTCGTCGTTCGCCGCGGCTGCGAGCGTGGCCGCGTGTTCCAGACCGAACGTCCGTACGTCGACACGGCTGGTGGCACTGTCGAGCCAGCACAGGTCCCGGGACGTCACGACGAGTGCCGGCTCGTCACCGACGGCATGCCGCAGGTGGTGCAGTTCCCGGCGCAGGTTCGTCAATGCCTGGGCGTCGGAGGAGCCCGGCCAGAACTGTGCGGCGATCCGTTGGCGCGGTTGAGGACTGCCGGCATGGACGGCCAGAAACGCGATGAGCGCAACGGTCCTCGGCGACCGGGTCAGGATCGAGCCGGTCGCGCTGTCCGTGACGGACTGCTCACCCAAAATGCGGACCTGGACCATGGTGTCGCCTTCCCAGGCACAGATTAGCCCGGCTCGGGAGGTGTCCGGACGTCGCCACGGCGGGCGACCCTGATCGACACGGTGTCGATGGCAACCGGACGTGGCAGACCGGCTGACCCGGACATCACACCCGAATCCCCGCCCGGTGTGGGCTGGGGCATCGGCGGGTTCTCCGAGGGGCGGCGAGTGTTCGGTCATGCTGGCGTTGCGGCACCCGACGCTGTTCGGCACGTTCGCCGACTACAGCGGGGTGGCCGGGCCGCGAGTGGGCAGCACGAACGCGATCGGTGACACCGTGAGCGTGCTGTTCCACGGTTCGACGCGAGACTTCGACGACGACGAACCGGCCTACCTGTTGACCCACCACCGGTATCACGGCTCGGTGGCCGGCTGGTTCGCCGTGGGCGCGCTGGACGGTGCTCTGGTGGGTGCGGCACGCTACCTGGCCGGGCTCGGTCCGCGGGCCGGCGTGCCGACGCTGCTGGTGATCGCGCCCGACCAGAACCACACGTTCTACTTCTGGAGCGCGGCGTTCTCCGGCTCGCTGCCCTGGCTGGTCGCCCACCTGCGGCCACCCGGGAGCACATCACCCGCCTGGCGCGCCACCACGCCCATGTCCGAGTGGGATAACCATCTCGACCACTGCCCTCTGGGTGTGTTGCTCCCTACGATGGGCGTGGGTGGCCACGCTCGGCCGCCCACGCGAGCACGGGAGGGTGCATGTCGGGAACGGACCAGCCAGTAGCGCGGGTGGCACCGGTGAC
>DASUJK010000328.1:0-7486 GCA_036279295.1 Pseudonocardiaceae bacterium
CTCGCGGGTGCCGTCCAGCGGATCGATGATCCAGACACGCTCAGCGGCCAGCCGGGCGGGGTCGTCGGCCGACTCCTCGGACAGCACGGCGTCGTCCGGGCGCTCTCGTGCCAATCGGTCCAGCAGGAACTCGTTGGCACCCGCGTCGCCCGCCCGGCCCAGTGCCTTCGGGTCGGGGGCACCGGCCGCCCTGATCCGCAGCAGCAGTTCACCCGCTGCCCTGGCGAGGTCCGTGGCCAGTGTGTCGTCAGTGTCGTTCTCGGCCGCCATGACCCACATGATGGCCGGTGCCGTTTCCCGTTGCCCACCGGGAGAGCAGGCGGTACACACCTACCCGATCGGCAGGCCGTGTTCGATCCTTGGACTACCGAGGGAGCCGGAAAGGCAGGGGTCGCAATGGAGAATGTCGCGGTGCCGGACGGGAACGGCTGGGGTTCGACCGGGAACCCTGGGTAACAGCGGGGACCACTCCCGGGACATACCCGGCAGCGCGAAAGCGGTGTGCGGGCAGCGGTGTGGGGGACATCGCTGCCCGCACGCCCGTTCGGAACCGAAGGTGGATCGATGGGCGAACCTGACAGATCAATGACACTTGCCGGTCTGGTGAGCCAGTCGGCCGAGTCGTTGTACTGGCGCATTCACGCCGCCGGCACGATGCCGGTGGAGAAATTCCTGGCCACCGGGGATGCGGCGGTGGAACTGCTGGACACCGGCATCATCTTCCGGTCCGGCCAGGACGACAGCCAGGTCAGGTCCGTCGAACCGGCGACGGCGCTGCGGTTGCTGCTCGGCCAGCGGCAGAACGAGCTGATGGACCGGCAGGAACGGATCATGGCCGGCTGGCGGCGACTGTCCGCACTGCTGCCACCGGCGTTCGAGGGATCGCCGGGCGAGCGGATCGACGGCGTCCGCCTGATGACCAACTTCGACGAGGTGGTGACCAGGGCCGCCGAGCTGTACCCGTCGCCCAGGCAACGGCTGCGCGGCACCGAGACCGGAACCTTCGCCACCCGGCCGACCCGCGACCGGCTGCGCACGCCGCCGGCCGGTGCCGTGCGGGCAGGTGTGCGGTTCCAGATGATCTACCACTCCGGCTACCTGGACACGAAGGCGGGCTCGGAGATCATCCGGGACTCGGCCCGGGCCGGCGAGGAGGTGCGGCTGCGGGAGCACGTGCCGATCAAGATGCTGCACGTGGACGACTCGATCGCACTGGTCGGCGTCGGGCAGACCGCGAACACCGCGCTGCTGGTCCGGTCCCAGGCCATCCTGGCGATGCTGGCCGAGTGGTTCGATCTGCTGTGGACCGATCCGGCCACGGTGCGACTGCCGGAGGACGGCACCGAGCCGGCACCCCACGACATCCAGCTGCGGGTCCTGCGGATGATGCCCACCGACGACGACACCGCGATCGCCCGGCGGCTCGCGCTGAGCGTCAGCACGGTCCGCCGGCACATCAAGGCGCTCTACGTGATGTTGGGCGTGGACAACAGGTTCGCGGCCGGGATGGTCGCGGCGAAGCGCGGCTGGATCTAGGGTGTTGCCTGGCTGCGCAGCAGCTCGGCGAACAGCGGCAGGATGTCCCGGACCCGGGGCTGGGTGGACCGCCTGCGGAACTCCCGATTCACCATGATCATGTCGTGCCGGATGGTGGCCGAGTCGATCTGCCGCAGGTCGGGCGCGAGCCAGGTGACGATCTCGCACGCCCGCTCCACCTCGTCCGCGGTGATGTGCGCCAACGCCGTCCGCATGGCGTACCTGGCCCTGGCCCGGCTGGCGCCCGGCGCGAACCGGTCGATGCCGGTCTCCAGCAGCTCGGCGGCGTCGGCGGGGCGGCCCAGGTCGAACAGGCACCAACCCCTGGCCAGGATGGTCGGGTCGGGTGTCCGCGTGGTGCCGAGGACCGGTGCGCCGGTACTGGCCTGCTTGGCCTCGTCGAGCAGGGTCGCCGACCGGTCCAACGCGCGGAAGCACGCGTCCGGGTCGCCGAGCAGGGCGTAGCCCTGTGCCTCCCGTTCGGCCGCCAGCCCGCGCACCCGCGCGGTGGCCGCCGGGTCGGCCTGTGCCTGCTGTGCCAGTTCCAGGGTGCGCAGCGGGTCGGCGGCACCGAACAGCGTGATGTCGGTGCGGCGGAACAACGAGTAGGGCCGCAGCGATTCGTCACCGCCGATGGCAGCCATCCGAACTGCCCTCGTGGTCCACCACATGGCGGTCCGGTCCTCGCCGAGTTCCTGGACCATCCATCCGACGAACTCGGCGAACTGGGCCGCCAGCCGCCACAGTGCCCCGTCGCCGACCGGCGCGTGCCGCGCGATGCCGGTCAACGTGTGGGTGTTGCCGATCAGGCCGGGCAGCACCAGTGCCGGGCTGAGTACCTGGCCGAGTGACCGCGCGTTGTCGAAATGAGCGCGGAACAGTGGCAGGACACTGGCCGGGTCGGCGCCGAACGTGGGGGCGAACGCGAGCGTGTCGTCCACGGAAGCGCCGTCGGTGTGCCCGAACCGGCCGCTGCCGCCCGGGGACAGCCACATCTGCCACGTGCCGGTGTCCAGGTCGGCGCTCGCGTCCGTGTCGGTGTCGGCCGAGGACGACTGTGCCGCGACGGCGATGAGCGCGCCCTGCGCTCCGACGGCCGCGTCACACAGTCGGACCAGCGTCGGGTTGGGTGCCTTGCCGCCCGACTCGATCTTGCTGAGGTAGCCCTTGCTGTAGTGGACCTGCTTGGCCAGTTGGGTGAGGGACAGCTCCGCCTGCTGCCGCCTGCGGCGCAGCTCGCTGCCGAACGTCGGTCGTTCCGTCATGTCCGCTCCCCTTGCCCCCAGCCCCACCTGCATTGTGTACCGGCGACGGGCGATCCGGCGAGACAAATGAGCGACATTTATCAGTGACAACTTCCCATCACGGAAAGGATGGAACGCTGATCGGATGCTATGATGACAACTTGTGTCGATAAAAAGCGTGCCGCACCGAACCGGCGGCAATTCAACGGTGCCACCAGCACCGTGGCGGCGCGTGTCGAGCAGTCTCATTCATTCCAACCGGTGGTTCGTCGTCCACCAGGACGACGTCGTTCGGCCGGACGGCTCGGCCGGTACCTACGAACGGGTGGATTCCCCTGGCGCGGTATCGGTGTTGGCACTCGACAGCGACGACACGATGTTCATCACCCGACAGTGGATCTACCTGCACGGCGCCACCCAGTGGCGCCTGCCCGGCGGTGGCATCGACATGGCCGACGCATCGCCGCTGGACGCCGCGAAAAGGGAACTCGCCGACGAAACCGGACTGCGGGCCGAGAATTGGCAGCCAATTGGTCGAATCAATTGTGCGGACAGCATGACCAATCACGTCGCGCACCTGTTCCTGGCAACCGGGCTGACTCAGGGCGAGCAGCACCTCGAACCGGGTGAATCCGATCTCCAGGTCGTCCGGCTGCCGCTGCGCGATGCGATCGAACTCGCCATGCGCAACGAGGTGCCCGACGCGGGCAGCGCCCATGCCCTGGTGATGTACGCCGCACGCCGGGCCGGCATCGGCTGACCGGCGATAGCGTGCACCCGTGCGGGTTGATGGTGTGCTGATCAGGGAACGACGGTCGGATGACCTTCCCGTACTGGTCGCCGTGTTGGCCGAGGCACACCGGTCCAGTCAGTATCCGGTGCACTGGCCTGCCGATCCGGCCCGCTGGCTGACCCCGGACCGACTGTTCGCCGCATGGGTCGCCGAGGCGGACGGCACCGTCGTGGGCCATATCGCGCTCGCCACACCGGGTGAGGTGACCGCGCAGCCGTGGGCGGCCGACACCGGACGACCGATCGGGCAGGCCGCCGAGATCACCCGGCTGTTCGTGGCCGACGCGGCGCAGGGTCGGTCTGTGGGCACGCGGTTGCTGGCGACGGCCTGTGCGGACGCCAAGGAACGCGGCCGGCATCCGGTGCTCGGCGTGCTGGACCACAACCGGTCCGCCATCGCGCTGTACGACCGAGCCGGTTGGCGTCGACTGTCCTCAGTAGACTTCCCGCTGCGCGACGACCAGATCGGCGTGATGCACTGCTACGCGGCACCCTAGGTGACTTGGGAAACATGCCCTAGTGCCCCGCGCTGCACCAGATCCGCTCGCCGTCGTCCTGTTCGTCGGTGACGTGCAGGCCGATCCGCTTCGCCACACCCTCCGACACCGAGTGCATCGGGTGGATCGCGGCCAGCAGCACCGGCACCCCCTCGGCGCGCAACCAGTCGGCCATCACGGTCGCCGCCTCGCCCGCGAACCCCTGGCCCTGCCACGGCACACCGATCAGCCACGCGACATAGGCCGATGACCCGATCGTCACGGTGGCCTGCACGGTGCCGACCGGCTCGTCGGTGGCTCGCATGCGGACGATCCAGTTCAGCCAGACCTCGTCCGGGTCGCCGGAACCCGCGGTCAGCATCCGGTACCGGGTACGCAGCTCGCCCCTGGCGGCCGGCCGGCCGCCGATGAACTCGTGCATCCGCTCGTCGGCCAGCACATCCGCCATCGTCTCGGCGTCCTCGATGCGCAGCGGCGTCAGCACCAGCCGGTCGGTCACGAGGTCGACCGCAATCAAGCCCACCTGGGGAATCTAACCCACCGGTCGCGAAAACCGGTGGTCGGCGGGTCCCGACTACCATCCGTTGGGACGCGCCGACGGGCTGGAGGGGTGGCATGGGTGTGCGGGGAACAGGGGTGGCGCTCGCCGTGGCCGCCGGTGCGGCGGGAGCGACCCTGAACCTGTTCGGCCGACGACCACCGTGGCACCGATACCCCTGGTACGTGGCCGGCATGGTGCCCGGCCTGGTCGGCTCCGAGCTCGGCGCACCGGCAGCGACCGCGCAGGCGATGGCGGCCGGCCTGGCGCTGGGCCTCGGCGCGGGCCGCAGCCGGATCGGCACCACCGGCCTCGCGCTGACCGCCGGTACCGCACTGGGCCTGGTCGGCCTGCACCGCAGTTCGATGGCCGCGACCGGGGTCCTGGACCAGGCGCTGGCCGACGCGCTCGGCCCGGACGTGCCCGGCATCAGCGGCGAGCGGGACCTGGTGCCGGTCCGGGCACCGCTGGCCCGCCTGCTGGTGGACCGGGACGTCCGCTACCACGACGAGGACCCGGCGCAGGTGCTGGACATCTGGCGCAGGCCGGGCCGTCGCTCTGACACACCGTCACCGGTCATGGTCTACGTGCACGGCGGCTCGTGGACCGGTGGCAGCAAGGCACAGCCGAGCAGCTACCTGACCGCGCACCTGGCCGCCCGTGACTGGCTGTGCGTGTCCATCGACTACCGGCTGGGCCCCAGGCACCGCTGGCCCGCACAGATCGTGGACGTGAAGCGGGCACTGGCCTGGATCCGGACCAACATCGCCAGGTACGGCGGTGACCCGTCGTTCATCACGGTGTCCGGCGGCTCGGCCGGTGGCCATCTCGCCGCACTGGCCGCGGTCAGCGCCAACGACCCCGTGTACCAGCCTGGTTTCGCCGACGTCGACACCACGGTCCGGGCAGCGGGCCTGCTGTACGGCGTCTACGACTTCACGGTGCTCAACGACGACGGCCGACCCCGGTTGCGCAATCACGTCCGCAAGGCGCTGTTCGACACCGACCTGGACGTCGACCCGGCGATCTGGCGGGCGGCATCGCCGACACTACGGCTGGACGAGACGGCGCCACCAATGTTCGTGGTGCACGGTGACCGGGACGAGGTGGTCGAGGCGACCACGGCCCGCATGTTCGCCCGACGTGCCATGGAGGTGTCCCGGCAGCCCTTCGGCTATGCCGAACTCCCCTACGCGCACCACGGTTTCGACTTCCTGCCGTCACCGAGGTCCCGGGCCACCGCCCGCGCGGTGGCCCGGTTCTTCGAAGTGGTGCACGCGCGTCACCAGGCGTGCTCGACGTAGAACACCAGCTCCGGCACGAACTGCGCGGCGTCCACCGTGCCGACGCCGGACGCGAGGTCGTAGCCGTGCCGGGCCGGGAACCCGACCACGGTGTGCTTCTTGCCGCCCTGGGTGAACGACACGGTGTTGTCGCCGGACGTGACGTCCACCAGGCCGGGCACGTGCGACTCGGACATGAAGTACAGCGCCGGGTTGAGCAGGCCGAGCGGGTGACCGGCGCGCTGCGCCGCGAGCGCGACGATGCCGGCGAACAGCGGGGTGGCCTCGCTGGTGCCGCACGTCGGGTACCAGCCGGCAGGCTCGCCCGCGAAGCTCTGGTACACGTTCACCGCGCCGTCGCACGCGCCACTCATCGAGATGTCCGGCACGCCACGCCGGTCGCCGACCACTCCGGCGACCGGCACCTGGAACGCCGGCCGACTGAACACAGTGGACAGTCCGCCACCGCCGGCCAGCGCGCTCGGCCCGTCGTTGCCCACGATGTACCGCTGGGTCGCCACGTCGTAGCTGTCGTTCCACACGGCGTCCCGCGCGGTGCGGTTGCCGTTGGCGTCCAGGCTCAGCTTGGTGCCGCCGACGCCGGTCACCAGCGGGTCGCTGTTCGGCCATGACGTCACGGGCTGCTCGTAGAGGCTGCCCTTGAGGGTCGCGTCGGTGGCTCCCGAGTCGCCGGACGCGGCCAGCACGGTGACGTCGTTGTCGTTCGCGTCGGTGTAGGCGCCCCGCAGCGCGAGCAGCGCCTCCTGGCTGGGGAACGTCTGCTCGGTGGCGCTGAAGCTCTGGCTGATCACCGCGGCCAGGTGGTGGTCCACGACGTACTTCTCGGCCGTGACGATCTCCGGGAAGCCGGTGGTGCCCTCGTCCTCGGACGTGGGTGTCTCGACCAGCAGGATGTTCGCCTCGGGGGCCATGGCGTGCGCCCACTCCACGTCCAGGCCGGTCTCACCGGCCCACCCGGTGCGGGTCGCGCTGCCGTCGTAGGCCGGCACCGGACCGGCGGGCGTGATCACGGTCAGCTTCGGCGTCGGCAGGCCGTAGGCCTGGTCGAACACGTCCAGGTCGTGCCGGATGGTCGGCGACCCGAACGAGTCCACCACCGCGATCGTCTGCCCCTGGCCCTGGTTGCCGCGCGCGAACAGCGGGCCGAGATCGTAGGCGCGCCGCAGCTGGTTCGGGCCGTAGCAGGCGATCGTGAACTTCTGTTCGCACTGCGCCGTGTTCATGGGCAGCGCGCTGGCCGCGCCGACGTGGGACGTGGCCGGATGCAGCCGCACCAGGTCCGGCGCGATCACGACACCGGTCGCCGGCACCGCGGCGGCGGTCAGACCGGCCGCGACGAGTGCGACGGTGGTGAGCAGGGCGGGACGGAGCGGGCGCATCAGGACTCCCCGGGTCGACTGCGGTCGGCCGGCGACGCTAGCACCCACGGTGATCAATCGGTCACTGTCCGCGCCGGACACCCGGCGCATTCACCCGGTCAGGAGTGCTCAGTCCATTGTGGAGGTTCCGGGCGCACACAGGAGAGCACGAAAAGCAAGCGACCCAGGGCGGGCAGGATTCACGCCGTACCAGGCA
>DASUJK010000329.1:0-14673 GCA_036279295.1 Pseudonocardiaceae bacterium
TCGCCGGCCGCCGTCAGCAGGCCGTGCAGGGACCCGTACTGCGTGATCAGCTTGGCCGCCGTCTTCTCGCCGATGCCGGTCACGCCGGGCAGGCCGTCGGACGGGTCGCCGCGCAGCAGGGCCATGTCCGCGTAGCCGGGGCCCGCGTCGGCCACCGGCAGCCCGTAGCGCTCGGCCAGTTCCTCGGGGCCGAGGATCTCCGCCCTGGCCCAGCCCTTGCCGACGTAGATCACTCGCGCCGTGGTCGGCACCTCCCGGACCACCTGGAACAGGTCCCGATCCCCGGTGACCACCTCGACCGGATCGGTGGCCTCGATCGCGGCGAGCGTGCCGATGACGTCGTCGGCCTCGTAGCCGGCCGCCTCACCGGTGGCCAGGCCGGCCGCCGCCAGCACTTCGAGGATGACCGGCACCTGCGGGCTGAGCGTGTCCGGCACGTCCTCGCCGTTGACGGTCTCGTCAGCCACCCGGTGCGCCTTGTAGCTGGGCAGCAGCTCGACCCGGAACGCAGGCCGCCAGTCGGCGTCCAGGCACGCCACCAGTCGGCTGGGGCCGCGTTCGCCGATGATCCTGGCCACCGTGTCGGTGAAACCGCGTACCGCGTTGACCGGCGTGCCGTCCGGCGCGGTCATCGACTCGGGCAGTGCGTAGAACGAGCGGAAGTACAGGCTGGCGGAGTCCAGCAGCACGAGGGGAGCACTCACGGTGGCGAGAGTAACCGCGAGCGCATGGGGATCGCGCGGCGATAGGCTCGCGGCATGTCAACCCATGTACCGGACACCCAATCGCTGCTGGCCAGGCTGGCCAGGGCTCGCCAGGCCGCGGCCGCGGCGGGCGTCGACGCACTGCTCGTGTCGCCGGGCTCGGACCTGCGCTACCTGCTCGGCGTCGGTGGGCGGTCGTTCGAGCGGTTGACCTGCCTCGTCCTACCGGCCGCCGACTCGACGGCCGACCCGACGCTCGTGGTGCCGGCGCTGGAGGCGCCCGGCTACGCGCACGTGCCCATGAACGACCTGGGCGTTTCCGTCGTGACCTGGGTGGATGGCGAGGATCCGTTCCGACTGGCGCTCGGTCCGCTCGGCCGGCCGGCGAGGGTCGCGGTCGCCGACATGATGCCCGCGCTGCACGTGCTCGGGCTGCGGCAGCAGACGCCGGACGCCGAGCAGGTGCTGGCCGGGCCGGTGCTGCGCGAGCTGCGGATGCGCAAGGACGACGCCGAACTGGCCGCGCTGCGCAAGGCGGGCGACGCGATTGACCGGGTGCACGCCAACATGGGCGAGTGGCTGCGTGCCGGCCGGACGGAAGCCCAGGTCGCGGCGGACATCGCCGCGGCGATCGTGGCCGAGGGGCACGAGGTGGCCGAGTTCGTGATCGTCGGGTCCGGCCCGAACGGCGCCAGCCCCCACCACGAGGTGTCCGAGCGGGTCATCCAGCAGGGTGACGTCGTGGTCATCGACATCGGCGGTCCGGTCGCGGAGGGCTACAACTCCGACTCGACCAGGACCTACGTGCTCGGCGAGCCGAGCGAGGCGGACGTGCTGGCCACCTACACGGTGTTGCAGCGCGCGCAACAGGCCGCGGTGGACATCGTGCGGCCTGGCGTGACGGCGGAGACCGTGGACGCGACAGCCCGCCAGATCATCGCCGACGCCGGCTTCGGCGACTACTTCATCCACCGCACCGGCCACGGCATCGGCCTGGATGTGCACGAGGAGCCCTACATCGTGGCCGGCAACAGCGTGCCGCTGGAGCCTGGCATGGCGTTCAGCGTCGAGCCGGGCATCTACCTGCCCGGTCGGTGGGGCGCCCGGATCGAGGACATCGTCGTGGTCACCGACCACGGTGTCGCGTCGCTGAACAACCGGCCGCACGACCTGGTCGCGTTGTGAGCGAACCGGCCAGAGAGGCACCGGTACGCCCGCTCGGCCCGCTTGAGGCGGTCGACCGGGCGATCCTGCGCGAACTGGTGCGGGACGGCCGCTGCACGCTGACCGAGCTGGCCGAGCGGGTCGGGCTGAGCGTGTCGGCCGTGCACCAGCGGGTGCGCAGGCTGGAGCAGCGCGGCGCTGTGCGCGGGTACACCGCTCGGCTGGACCTGGACCAGTTGAACCTGCCGCTGACCGCGCTGATCTCGCTCACCCCGATCGATCCCGCGGCGCCGGACGACTATCCGACCAGGTTGCGGCACCTGACGCAGATCGAGTCGTGTTACTCGGTGGCCGGCAACGAGTCGTACGTCCTGCTGGTCCGGGTGGCCAGCCCGCTCGCGCTGGAGGAGCTGCTGCGGCAGATCAGGGAGTCGGCCAACGTGTCGACCAGGACCACGGTGGTGCTGTCCACCCCGTTCGAAAGCCGGTCACCCGGTATTTGACTTCTATCACAATAACTTCAGTGACGACTGAAACAAACCCTGGGGAGGGGCACATGTCGGACACCACGGAGCTGGTCGAGATCACCACGCTCGGAGAGCTGACGGACCTGGTCGGCGAGCCGGTGCCCCGGGTCGCCAACAAGGTGCGCACGTCACTGCACGACCTGGACCGGATCTGGCTGGCCGAGTCCCCGTTCTGCCTGCTCGCCACATCGGCGCAGGACGGCACGTGCGACGTGTCGCCGAAGGGGGACCCGCGCGGCTTCACGCTGGTGCTGGACGACACCACGATCGTGGTGCCCGATCGGCCGGGCAACCGGCGGGTGGACGGCTTCCGCAACGTGCTGGGCAACCCGCACGTCGGCCTGATCTACCTGGTCCCCGGCCGCGAGGACACGCTGCGCGTCAACGGTCGCGCCCGGCTGCTGCGGGACGCGCCGTTCTTCGACCAGATGATCGTCAAGGGTCACCGGCCGACGCTGGCCATGCTGGTGGAGATCGAGGAGGTTTTCTACCACTGCTCCAAGGCGTTCCTGCGATCCGGCCTGTGGAAGTCCGAGTCGTGGCGGCCGGGCGCGGTGCCGTCCCGGCCGGCCATCGCGCACGCGCTGGAGCGACCGGACGACACGCTGGCCGAGCTGGAGCGGTACTACGGCCCCGACTACGCCGCGAAGCTGTACGGCTAGGCGCGGTCGTCAAAATGTCTCAAAAGAATAATCGATCGGGAGATCTGCTACAAGATCACCCGAGATAGAACGTTATTCACAGCCGGTTACCAATCGAGTCGGTAGAACTCAAGCGCCGCGACGATCTGGAGCAGAGCTGGAAGCTCGGCGAGGCGGCCACGATACCCAGTCGCAAGGATCTTCCAGTTCTTGAGATGACCAATACATCGCTCGACGGCGGATCTGATCGAGGAGATGGTCTTATTGTTTTCCTTGTCGCCGACCGACAGTTCACCGCCTTTGGGTTTCTTGCGAGGCGTGATCGCATGCGTTCCTTGATAACCGGGGTCGGCGATGGCCGAGACATCGCCAGAAGATCTTCCCAGCCGCATTCGGCGAATGCCTTGCGGTCGTGCATGGAACCGGACAGGGGAACCGATATTCCCGACAGGCCGCCAGCGGTGTCCGCGGCGACCTGGACGTTCAGCCCCGAGCGGCATCGCTTGCCGGCGTAGTTGTCCTTGTGACCAGCACGATTACCGGTCGGGATGTCAGTCCCGTCGACCAGGACAAGACGACCGCGAATGGCCTCCTTGATATCGGGAACATGCAGACAGAGAGCCTGTCCAATGAGCGGAATAATGCTGCGGTAGATCCTGGACGCGGGTCGGCTGGCTGACTCCGAAAAGGTCACCCACTGCCGCCTGGTTCAAATTCTGTCGGACGTGCACCAGAGTGGGCACGACCGCGCGATACAGTCCCATAATCGGAGGCCTGGCTGTTTCTCTCGGCATTGGGCAATCTGCCAGATGCGAGCGACAAGCTCCTCGATCTGGTCGGTGGGAAGCCCTGTAGTAGACTGGTGACGCATCGGCTCCGCCTGTAAGTCGTGTTCTTTGGAAGGAAAACGATTTTACTAGTGCGGAGCCGTTGCCCTATTTCGGGGTGATCATTTCGCCAGTGAGCGGGGCGCGGCAGCCCATCTGCTGGAGTCGGTCCGCGACGAAGCACCGGCGACCCGGCAAACTGGACGACCGACCCGCGACTCGTACAGCCTCACGTTGCTGGACACACTCCTGCACGGGACTCGGCGCACTGTGACCTCGTTGTGGGACGACCTGACGGTGATCGGCAGCCAAGGCTGACCAGCTGTCGCCAACCGAGATCCGTGCAGCGTCAGGGCGACCCACCCGAGCCGGTTCGCGCGTGCGAACCAACAAGCCCCTGGTCGCTGCCGCTAGCCGAGCCGGTTGTCGAACCATTCGGTGGCTCGGCGCAGCACGTCGATCTGGTGGTCGCGTTCGGCCAGCCCGTGGCCTTCCCTGGGGTACACGACGAACTCGTGTTCCACACCGAAGTGCCGTAGTGCGCTGCGGAAGTACTGGGCCTGACCCAGCGGCACGTTGGTGTCCTGTTCGCCGTGCACGATCAGCACCGGCGTGCGGATCGCGGACGCGTAGCTGATCGGGCTCAGTTCGGCGTGCCGGTACGGGCCCGGTCCGTCCCAGCCCGCGTCGCCGGACAGTGCCACGTCGTACCGGCCCCACTCGCCGATGCCGGCCTGGCCGCCCCACTCCGTGACGCCCGCGCCGACCACGGCGGCGGCGAACCGGTCGGTCTGGCCGACCGCCCACGCGCTCATGAAGCCGCCCTGGCTCCACCCGCAGACCCCAAGGCGGTCCGGATCGGCCACACCGTCGGCGATCAGCAGGTCGATGCCGGTGACGATGTCGGTCCAGTCGTCCTTGCCGACCGCACCTTCGACCATGGCCGCGAACTCGTGGCCGTGGCCCATGCCGCCGCGCGGGTTGGGCAGGAACACCGCGTAGCCGGCGTGCGCGAGGTATTGCGCGCCGAACGCCCAGTGCAGTTCGAACTGGTCGGACCAGCGGTAGTACGGGCCGCCGTGGATGTTGGTGATCATCGGGAACGGCCCGTCGGCGCGGGTCTTGCCCGGCGGCAGCACGAGCAGCCCGTCCAGCGCCAACCCGTCGGCGGCCCGGTAGGCGAGGCGTTCCTGGGCGCCCCACTCGATGTCGACCAGTTCCGGCCGGGTGTCGGTGAGCCTGCGGAAGGGCAGGCCGACGTGCACGTTGTGCCGCTCGTGGGCGCTGCTGACGACGGCGGCCAGCACCGTGCCGTCGTGGTTGGCGGTGAGGTGGTCGATCTGGCCGTGCCGGGCGAGCTCGGTCAGGCCGTCGGCGGTGACCCGGTTGACCGTGGTCTCCAGCCCGTCGGCGACCACGACCAGCGGCGCGCCGTCGGCCACCTGGACCAGGCCGAGCGGGCACGCCGGCAGGCGTTCGGTCAGGTTGCGGTGCTGGCCGGTGGCCAGGTCGACATCGAACACGGCCATGCCGCCGATCAGGCCGGGCGGTGTCGACGCCAGATACGCCAGGTGCCAACCGGTGTTGTCGCGCCACCACGCCAGCTGGCGGGCCAGGCCAGGTGTCGGCCCGAGGTCCGTGGTCTCGCCCGTTGCCGGGTCGAACAGGTGCAGCCGCGGTTCGAGCAGGCCGGGGTCGGGGTCCGGGCTGGACAGGGTGAGCACGGCCAGCGGCCCGCCGTCGGGCCGCTGCGCGATGTCGGCGACGTGCCGGTCGCCGAACGGCGCTGGTGCGCTCAGCTGACCGGTTCTGGTGTTCAGCACTCGCAACCGGGCCGGCTTGGGTTGGGTGCGCACGTCGGCGTCGTCCCGCTCGGCGCGCTTGGGCGGTTCATCGGTGGCGGTGATCGCGACCAGTTCCGGATCGACGAGTGGCACGTGCTGCTCGATGGTGCCGTGCCACGAGGTGAGTGCCTGCCGGTCGTCGTCAGCCGGCGTGAGCCGGCACAGTCGGGCCTTGCCCGGGGCGTCGTGGTCGGACCGGAAGAAGATCGACCCGGAGTCGCTGGACCACCTCGGCGCGGTCACGTTGCCGTCCGGCATGGCCAACCGTCGCGATGTGCTCCCGTCGACGGCGGCGATCCAGAGTTCGGACTGCTGGTGTTCGCCGGGTCGGCCGAACGGTGCCACGGTGTAGGCCACCCATCGGCCGTCCGGGGACACGGCTGGTGAGTTCGGCAGGCGGCCGTCGATCACGAGTTCCGGCTTGATCATGCATCCATCTTCGCGGGTGGGCCAACCGGTTTCCCGTGAGCGCTCAGTTCGCCAGGTCGGCCAGTCGGACGCCCAGCCGGGCCAGCGGTTGTTCGGCCCGCTCGTGCACGCGGACGGCCCGGTTCGGGCCGCGGCCCAGCCAGCCGTCCTGGACCGCGCGGGTGAGCAGCGCGGTCGGCACGGTGCCGCTGAGGTGTTCACGGCGTTCGGTCCAGTCCAGGCACTCCTTGAGCGGGGCACGGCGGCTGTGGTCGGGGATGTCGACACCGAGGTCGGCCAGCACCTCGTGGCCGGCCTCGGTGAGGACGAGGCCGTCGGTCCGGTCGACGAGGCCGGTGCGCAGCATGCCGTCGCGCAGTGCCACGCCGAGCCGGCCCGCGATGTGGTCGTAGCAGGTGCGGGCGTAGGCGAGCCTGCGTGCCCGCAGGGAGGCGCGCAGCGTGCGCGGCGGGCGGTGGGCGGCGTGTTCGGCCAGCCGTTCGATGAGTTCGGCGACGCGCTGGTCGGCCAGTCGGACGTAGTGGTGGCGGCCCTGTCGCACGGTGGCCACGAACCCGGCGTCGGCCAGCCGGCGGACGTGGGCGCTGGCCGTGGACGGTGCGATGTCGGCGGCGGTGGCCAGTTCGCCGACGGTCCATGCGCGGCCGTCGATCAGCGCGAGGCACATGGTGGCGCGGCTGGGGTCGGCGAGCACTGCGGCGACCTCGGCCAACTCGATGGTCTCCATCTGGCCAGGGTAGGTGCCCGACTGTTCGGCGGTGGCCGATACATGGACAAGCGGGGCGCACGTTCCATATAGTCGAACCGGGGCGACCGCCCCGATTCACCGTACCGAGGAGGACCGATGGCCCGCAGCGCACTCGACGTGGTAGAACTCATCCGGCAGCGGCTGGCCGACGCCGACATGGCCGGTTTCACCGACCTGTTCGCGGCGGACGCCGTGTTCGAGTACCCGTTCGGCTTTCCAGGGGCACCGGACGTGTTGCGCGGCCGCGAGCGGATCAAGGCCCACCTGGTCGAATCCCGGCGCGACATCAGGAAGCTGATCGAGATCGACGGCATCACGTCCACCGTGCACCAGAGTGTCGACCCGGAGGTCGTGATCGTCGAGACCGAGATCACCGGGACCACGCTGGCCACCGGTGAGCCGTTCCGCTTCGTGTCCGGGGTGGGGGTGGTGACCGTCCGGAACGGCGAGGTGGTGGCCTACCGGGACTACATGAACATGCTCGGCGCGGCCCGGATCACCGGTGGACAGGGACCGATCGCGATCAGCCGGCCGTAGCCAGTGCCGCCGGGTGCAGCACCCCGTTCTTGCCGGCCAGGCACGCTGCGGCCTGGTCGGTGGTGGCCAGGAACTCGCCGAGGCAGTTGCCGAAGGCTGCGGCGCCGCGAGCGTTGGGGTGGAACGACTCCTGCAGCGCGTGCCCGACCCGCTGGGTGTTGGTGATGTCCTGCCAGGCCACGGTGAGCCGCGTGAACCACTCGTTGCCCGACCGGCTGCCGCCGGAGCAGGCCTCGTGCCCGAGCCCGGCGTCGGCCAGGTCCAGGAACCGGGTGTTCGCCTGCTGGGCGGCCTCATGCAGCCCGTCGTCCAGGGCGTGCACCGCGGTGTTGCGCACCCAGTTCAGGTCGACCGGCCGGAACGGGCAGCCGGCCAGGCTGAGCAGGTCACCTGCCGCGTTCGGGCCGATCGGCGCCGCGTAGGACTGGAGGACCAGCTGGTAGGTGCTCGGTGCGTAGTGCACGGTGGCCATGGCCGCGCGGATGTCGCGCAGCACCTTGGCCACCTTGGGCACCATGGCGTTGATCCGGCGCTGCCACTGTGGTTCGAAACCCGCGCTGCAACTGCCCCGGTCGGCCCACGCCTCGACACACGAGTTGAGCACCTGGGCGAAGTGCGGGTCGTCGTTCGCGCCGACGGCGACCACGACGGCGATCACGCGGTCGTGCTTGGCCAGCTTGGCCAGCTGCGCGGTCTGCGACGGCTCGGTGTACTGGGTGGCCTTGCCCGGGCCGACCTGCGCGGTGTTCGCGCCGGAGCACGCCAGGTTCACCGTGCGGACGACGCCGGGCACGTGGGTCTGGTGGATCTCGGCGGCGGGGGAGCGGTGACACCAGTCGCCGTTCGCGCCGTCGGTGGTGGCGGTGTAGTTGCCGGCGCCCTCGCCGGACACCGTGCTGTCGCCGAGCGAGACGACGGTGAGCGGGCCGTTGACCGGCGGCCCCGGCTTGGGCGGCGGGGGCACCGGGACCATGTCGGATGTGGTGGCGAACAGGATGATCAGCAGTACCGCGGCCCACACCGCGCGTGTCTCTGCCCGTAACCCTCGCCTGCGCACCGCATCGAGTCTACGGCCCGTAAGTGAGTCGCTGTTGATCACCTCGGCTGGTAGGCATGGTGGGCATGAGCGATGCGACCGCGTTGGACCGGGTGGTGCGCGAAGCCGGTGGCACCGACGTGCTGGACCGGCTGGCCGGCCTGCCGGGTGCCGACCTGATCACGTTGCTGCTGGCCGTGATGCGCAGGCGCGCCGACCGGCTCACCCCGGCCGATGTGCTGCGCCGCTACCGCGACGACCGGTTCGTGACCCCTGCCGCGGTGCCGTTCCACCAGTCGCGTGCGATCGAGGACCGGCTGATCTCGTTGCTGCCCAACGGTTTCGAGCCGGTGACGTTGGCGCCGGTCGTCCCGCTCGGCACGCATTCGGCTGTCGGCACCGTGCATCAGGACCAGGTGGTGACCACGATCCGCGGCACCGAGGTGGCCGCCGACGCGACGAACGGCCTGGCGCTGGTCGCCGCGGACCGCAGGCGTGGCGCGCTGCGTACCGATCCTGTTGTGCGGCTGGCCACGTTGCAGCGGGTGGTCCGCGCGCAGCGGTTCGATGGCGCCGGCCGGTTCGCGCACTTCGGGCTGCTGGGCATGGTGTCGGCCGGCCGGGACACCGGTGATCTCGCGTTCGAGCGGCAGCACGTCGTCGAGCACACACGATTCCTGATGACCACGCTGCTGGCCATCGGCGGCGACCGCGCTGAACTGCGGCTGACGGTCGCCGAGCCACGCCTGGTGCCCGTCGGCGACGCGGTCCGGGCGGCCATGGCCGAGTTGGCCGGGGTGACCGTGGTGGACGACCCGGACCGGCCGGCGGGCCGGGGTTACTACGCGGGCCTGTGTTACAAGGCATTCGTCGTCCGGGGTGATGTGGCGACGGAGATCGCGGACGGCGGCCTGGTCGACTGGACGGGGCTGCTGCTGGGCAACCGCAAGGAGCGCCTGGTGATCAGCGGCGCCGGGATCGAGGGATTGGCCACGCTGTGACTCGCGGATCGTGGTCCACGTGATCAACCCGAGAGCTGCTGGTACGCGCCAGCCAGCAGCGCTGGCACGTCCAGCAGCAGGTACACACCCGGTATCGGCAGCAACCCGGGCCACGGCACCCTGCGGCGCAGCACCAGCGACAGCAGCACCGGGAACAGAAAGATCACCTGGAGTTTGACCGAGAACGCGATCCCGAAGAACCGGCAGGCCAGCCACGGCCGCCTGCGCGGCAGGAAGTAGGCACCGCCGATGCCGAAGGCCGAGTAGACCGCGTCGGCCTGGCCCCACAGCGAACTGTTCATCACGACGGTGGGCAGGAACAGCGCGACGGCCGCCGCTACCATCGGCCGCCACGTGCCCGGCCTGCGCAACGCCACGATCCGGCAGGTGAAGAACGCCAGCAACGGGTCGAATGCCACCGAGATCAGCTTGATCCCGGTCAGCGCCGGGATCGACGTGTAGGCGAGCAGGGTCAGTAGGCGTCGTAGTCACCGGAGCGGAACGGGAAGAACGCCAGCCGAACCGCGATCGCACAGCACACAACGGCCGCTGCGACTGCGATCCGAGCGGTTCGCCGGTCGGGCGTTGTCGGACCGGGGAGCGCCGCACGGTGCTGGTCGCCATGGCCACCGCAACTATGGCCCATCGCTGTCCGCGTCCCAGGTGCCGGCTGTGCGATTGCTGTGCGCTGCGACTGTCGGACACCGCTGGCACACTGCCCGCATGCCGATGATTCCGGAGTCGAACTATTCGCCGAAGTGGTCGGGCGAGCGGCCGACACTGCCGCTGACCGGCGACGAGCGGTCCACCCTGATCGCGTTCCTGGACTGGCACCGCGCCACGTTCGAACTGAAGTGCTCCGGGGTGGCCGAGGATCGGCTGTCCGACAAGAGCATCGAGCCGTCCAACCTGAGCATGCACGGCATCCTGCGGCACCTGACCGGGTGCGAGCGCTGGTGGTTCGGCATGCAGTTCGCAGGCGAGGACCTGCCGATGCTGTACTACTCCGACGACGACCCGGACCAGGACTTCGACTCGCTGGACGGCGACTTCGGCGAGGCGCTGGCCGCCTGGCGGGCCGAGTGCGACCGCAGCAGGACGATCGTCGCCGGTGTGTCCACATTGGAGCAGACCGGTACCAGATTCCGGGACGGCGCCGCGTTCTCGCTGCGCTACCTGCTGGTCCAGATGATCGCCGAGTACGCGCGACACAACGGGCACGCCGACCTGCTGCGCGAACGGATCGACGGCGCGGCCGGGGTGTGACGACTACGGTGTCATGGGCAGCGTGATCGACGAGCCGGACAGGTTGACCGTCAGCTTCGGCCGGCTGCCCGTGCCGTTGATGAAGCCGGAGTCGGTGCCGCCGATGATCAGTGCCAGCTTGTGCCCGGCCGGCACGGTGTGGTCCGTGGTGTTCAGCGGGAACGTGATCGTGACGGCCTTGCCCGGCGTGAGCGTCTGCTGACTGGTCAACCCGGCGAAGTGGCCGAGGTCCGCCCAGCCGCGTTCGAAGATGTCGTCGGACACCGTCTGAGTGTCCGGTGTGGTGTCCAGGTAGCACGCCGAGTCGGCCGCTGTGCTGTCACCCCAACAGGATCGTGTGGTGAGGGTCCGGACGCCCTCGTCGCTGGACGCGTAGTTGCGCATCGTGGTGGTGCCGTAGTCGACGAGCACCGCCGAGAGTCGGGCGGCCGATGTGGACGGTGTCACGGTGAGCGTGACCACTGTCGTCCCGGAGATCGTGGTCGCCGTGGCCAGCGGGCCGGTGGTGTAGATGACCCGGTCGGCCTGCGTGGTGGTCGGGCCGCCTGCCCACGTGTCGTCGTCGGCGTTCGGGTTGTCGGTGAACGACGCCGTCTTGCCGGCCGGCGACGCCGGTGCGCCCAGCGTACCGACGCCCGCCGTGGTGCCGGCCGTCAGATGCCACACGGTTGGCGTGGTGCCAGGGACCGGCCACGTCGGGTAGTCCACCCACTGGTCGGGCGCCCGCTCGATGGACGCTTGCGGGTCGGTCTGCACGCCGTTGTCGATGCCCATCAGGTAGTGGTCGAACCAGCGGTGCAACTCGTCCACGAACGCGGCCCTGCGGAAGTCGAACGGGTCGACGTGCCCGGTCTGGGCCAGCCAGATCGTCTTCGGCACCGAGGTCGGCAGCGCGTCCCACCACTGGCCGAAGTCGATCGGCAGGACGTTGTAGTCGTTCACGCCGTGGGTGAGGAACACGCTGGCGGTCACGTTCGCCGCGTTGGCCACGTAGTCGCGGGCCGCATAGGTGGCGGTGAAGTTGCCGTTGGCCGGTGAGCCCGCGTCGATCCCGCTGGCCACCGACACACACGCGGTCGTCGTCGCCGTCGACTCGACCAGGGTGGACAGCTGGCCCGGAGTCTCCCTGGCCAGCGGGGCGCCGTCCGCGCGGAAGTAGTTGTACCAGTCGCTGATCGCGGACTCCGGCACGATCGTCTTCAGCCCGACCACGCCGGTGGACGCGACCCCCTCGGCGATGGTGCCGTCCCACGACTTGCCGATCATGCCGACGCTGCCGTTCGCCCAGGTCGCGGTCGCCGTCGTGATGCCGGTGACGCTGGTGAACCCGGTGGCCCGCCCGTTCAGCCAGTCGATCACCGACTTGGCCGACGTGACGTCCGACGGGCCGCCGACGTCGACGCAGCCCTGCGACCGGTTGGTGCCGGCCAGGTCCACCAGGACCACGGCGTAGCCGCGCGGCACGAAGTAGTTGTCGAAGTACAGCGGGAAGTCGGTCGGGTTGCCGGCCGCGTCGTACTGCTTGACCTGGAGTTCGTTGCCCCGCCCGCAACACGAGTAGTACGGGCTGGCCTCCATGATCACCGGGACCTTGGCCACACCGTCCAGTTCACTCGGCCGGATGATGTCGGCGGCCACCCGGACGTGACCGCCGGGCTGGCCGCTCGCGGTGAGCCCGGTGTCCACCCACACCGTCTGCCGGATGGCGTTGGCGTAGGAGAAGGTGTCCTGCGTGGCACCGTTGACTATCGGCGACGGCGGCACGCTCGGGGCCGCCACGGCCACCGACGGCACCAGGACGACGGCCAGGGCGGCCAGCAGACCGACCAGGAGCGGGAACAGGCGACTACGGCGCATCGGACACCTCCGACGAATCAACCTCGGCTGACAATCACCCTAAGCAGCCGGGATTGCCAGCCGCAGCGCCAAAAGTAGGGCCTGTTCCACAGTGAAGGCCCTGCTCCGCTCGGCCTGCCGGACCACTCGATCAGACGAATCCGGCCACCTGGTGCGGCGTGTAGGGCTCCTCAAGGCGCGTGACCTCGTCGTCGGTCAGCGTGATGTCCAGCGCCGCAACGGCGTCGTCCAGGTGGTTCGGCTTGGTGGTGCCCACGATCGGTGACGTGACCAGCGGATTGCGCAGCAGCCAGGCCAGCGCGATCCGCGCCCTGGGTACCCCGCGCTCGTCGGCGATCGCGGCGACGCGCTCCACGATCACCCGGTCGGTGTCGGCGTAGAGCCGCTTGCCGAACTCGTCGGTCTCACTGCGGGTGCTGCCCTCGTCCCACGGCCTGGTCAGCTTGCCCCGGGCCAGTGGGCTCCACGGGATCACGCCGACACCCTGGTCGCCGCACAGCGGCAGCATCTCGCGTTCTTCCTCGCGGTAGAGCAGGTTGTAGTGGTTCTGCATGGTGGCGAACCGCGTCCAGCCGTGCCGCTCGGCGAGGTACTGCGCCTTGCTGAACTGCCAGGCGTGCATCGAGGACGCGCCGATGTAGCGGGCCTTGCCGGCCCGCACCACGTCGTGCAGCGCCTGCATCGTCTCCTCGATCGGCGTCCGGTAGTCCCAGCGGTGGATCTGGTAGAGGTCCACGTAGTCGGTGCCCAGCCTGCGCAGGCTGTTGTCGATCTCGGTCATGATCGCCTTGCGGGACAGGCCACCGCCGTTGGGCCTGGACCGCATCGCGCCGTGCACCTTGGTGGCCAGCACGATCTCGTCCCGGTCGGCGAAGTCCGCGAGCGCCCGGCCGGTGATCTCCTCGCTGGTGCCCGCCGAGTAGACGTTGGCGGTGTCGAAGAAGTTGATCCCGGCCTCGACGGCCCTGCGGATGAACGGCCTGCTCGTCTCCTCGTCCAGGCTCCACGGGTGACTGCCCGCGTCCGGGACGCCGAAACTCATGCAGCCCAAGCAGATCGGTGATACGTCCAGCCCTGTCGAACCCAGCTTCACGTACTCCATGTGATCAGCCTACTTCGGCAACCGGGGCATGCGTTCTGGTGCCGCCACTACCCAGGGTGACCGCGATTCGGCCGCGGAATGGGACGCGGAGAATGCGGAGGGCCGCCCCATCCGTGATGCGATGGTGCGGCCCTGTGTCCCCGCTGCGCTGCCTTGTTCGTTACTGAAACGACACTACTTGCCCTTCCGGCCTTTCGCCGGTGCGGCCTGGGCGGCCTCGAATGCGTCGATGACGGCGGCCGGGATGCGTCCCCGATCGGACACGTCGTGACCGTTCTTCTTGGCCCATTCGCGGATCGCCTGGGTCTGTTCACGGTTGCGACCGCTGCCGCCACCTGCGGCCACACCGCCGCGCTTCACCCGACCGCCGGTACGGCGAGCGGAGGTGATGAACTCGGAGAGGTGGTCGCGCAGGCTGGTGGCGTTGTCCCCATTGAGGTCGATCTCGTAGGTGACGCCGTCCAACCCGAAGGTCACGGTGGAAATGTCGGCGCTGGACGTGCCGTCCAGGTCATCCACCAGTTGTACGAGAACTTTCTGGGCCATGTGATTCCTTGCGTCTTTCTCTCGATGGAACGCCGATGACTTGCTGCTGAGGGAAGTTTAATCGCTGATTCGGCCAATCGGGTGATGGGGTGCCGGCCGCGTGTCATGATTCTGCCACGCAACACACGAATTGTCCGGTTGTCCGATGTCGGACTGTAGTGTTCGCAGGTGGCGGCGGGGTGCTCACCGGAAGCCGCCCGCCGTGCAACGCCACGACCACCGCGCTCCGTCCACACCACAGCGAAGTGAAGGACGGAGCGCGATGAACAGGATGATCGCTACCACGGCCGTGCTGGCCGCCGCAGTCGTGACGCTCGCGGGCTGTGCCGGCACAACGCCCACCGGCACCCTGCCGCAACTCGGCATTGCCAGCAGCTCACCACCGGGGCCGGCCTGCCCGACCGCCCTGCCGGCCGCCGTCTCGTCCACGACGGCGTCCAGCCT
>DASUJK010000330.1:0-51984 GCA_036279295.1 Pseudonocardiaceae bacterium
CACTCAGACCACCTCCTCAGCCGCGAGCGCCCTTCGCAGCCTCGTCAAAGCCCGGTGCTGGATCGCCCGTACCGCACTCGGCGTCGAACCGATGGCCGTGGCGGTATCCTCCGCCGACAGCCCGACCGCCGCTCGCAGCACCAGGATCTCCCGCTGCCTGGCCGGTAAAACTCGCAACAGTGTGGCCATCCGGGTGGTCAGTTCACCCGACTCGCCGTACTGCTCCGACTCCGTCATGTCCGACTCGACCGGCGATGCCGCCACCGGTTCCGCCCACTTCCGCGTCACCGCCGGGTGGACGTCCGCCACCTTCTGCGCCGCGATTCCGTACACGAAAGCAAGGAACGGCCGCCCCTGGTCCCGATAGCCAGGTAGGGCCGTCAGCACCGCGAGACACACCTCCTGCGCCACGTCGTCCGCTGTCGCGAACGACCGTCCCTGCCGCCCCAACCGAGCACGGCAATACCGCACCACCAACGGACGAACCCACGCCAGTAGGTGTTCCACCGACGGTCGGTCTCCACCGACCGCGGCGCCTACTGCCGCAGCGTCCAGCCCGTCCCCCAAGTTGGTCATCGCAGGCAACAGTCCTGGTGTTACGTCTCGACGGTTGTTACGAACCGAATCAGGTCACTCAGCGTCACCTACATCGGTCCCTATCACCGTACATGTTGGATGCAAGCCCCCGACGTCGAGTCGAGGCAACCGAGGTTGAGCAGGGTCAACGATGAGGAGGTCACAAGATGGAAACGCAAAACCGGTCCGGTGGGTGACCACCGGACCGGATGCTCTCAGTCGCCAATTACCGTGCGGCTTCGTGCGCACCTAGGGGCCGTTCGGACTAGCCCCACTACTACGAAACGAGGCCCCTACGGAACCCGTGGGCCACAGCCTGTGCCCGGTCGCGCACGCCCAGCTTGCGGAACAGCCTGCGGGCGTGAGTCTTCACCGTGTCCTCGGACAGGTACAGCTCACGACCGATCTGGCCGTTGCTCTTGCCCTGGCTCATGCCGCGCAGCACCTGCAGCTCGCGATCGGTGAGCTGGACACCGGGGTCGGACGGCTGCCGGGGCGCCGGCACCGACGTGCTGGCCAGCGTGTGGGCGAGCGCGGCGACCAGTTCCGGCCGGGACGCGTCCCACCGGAGGTAGCCGCGAGCACCGCCCGCGATGGCGGCGGCGATACTGCCGGCGTCGTCCGGTGCGCCGAACACGATGACGTTGGCCTGCGGGTTCGCCGAGACGAGCCGGCGAGTGGCTTCCACGCCTGTCGGAACGGCGCGCTGGGTACCTACCAGCACGACGTCCACCGGCTGCCGAGTGAACCGAGCCAACAACTCGTCACCGTGCGCTACACAGTCAATGCGACTGACCCCTGGCACAGCAGACATCACGCGCGTCAAACCTTCCCGCACGCTGCGCCGGTCGTCGCAGATCAAGACCGTCGTCACGGGGACTCCTTCCAGCGGCCGAGTGACGTTCCAACTCCGGTATCGGCCACCAGGGGGCAGACCTTGACACGATCTGGTGCTTAATCCGTCAAGTAGTTAACTGGCCACTCGTTCGAGTTGGTTCACCGGAACGGATCAGCGACCCCGGCATCCACCGTGAAGCTGCCGCGATCCGCCTCATCTCAGCATCGGACGACCAGAATACGCTGGTCAGCACGTTGGCCGCAGTTTCGGTGAAGTCAGCGGCCCGATCTGGCGCCAGATCGGCCAGTAGCAGCGCGCAAGGCCAGGCCAGCGAAAACATCCCCCGTGTGAGGGATACGTCCAGGGCACCGGCGAGTAGGCGCTCGGCCCTCGGCCGCCCGTCCGGGGTTCCCCCGGACGTCAACGCCGCCCCCAGCATCATGGTCGACTTCACGGTGTGTCGCACCGCTCCGTGTGCCGTCGCCACCGCCGTGGCGCGCTCGGCGTGCCGCACGGCGGCCGCCGGCCGATCGGTGGCCAGGGCAATCTCGGTCGCCACCCAGTCGATACGGACCGTGACCCGCCATGCGGGCTCGGTGTCTCCACTGGCTCGGCGGGCCGCGTCGTGCAGCCGGGCGGCCTCGGCCGGGCGGTGCAGGCCGATCGCGTCGGCCGCCAGGCCGAGCAGCACGTCGACCAGGGCACCGGTCCGGTCCATGCCGTACGGGTCGGCCGGCGTGGCCGAACGGTCGGAAGCACGATCCGACGCGGCCAGCCGCCGGGCCGCCTCCGCGTCGTACCGCCGGGCGGCGGCATGGCCACCGAGCTGCCGCAGGTGCGACGCCATGGTCGCGCCGGCCAGTGCGGCCAGCACCGGGTCGGGACCACCGAGGACCCGGCGCAGTTGCCCGGCCGCCGCCGCGTACCGGCCCTGACCGCCCAGCACCACGCCGGCCAGCCAGCGATCCGTCGGTGTCGCGTCGGCGGGCACGGCGACCACGGTGTCCGGCCGGCCGCCGAACGCGGCGGACAGCAGGTCGGCCGAGCGGGGATCGGCAGAGCGGAGATCGGCAGAGCGGGGATCGGCAGAGCGCAAGCCGGCGGAGCGCAAGTCGTTCACAGGACGGCATTCTCGATGTCGTCCGCTGCCGGGCCGATACCGTCGGCCAGCACGAGCCGGGGATCGAGATCGATGGCCCGCCAGCCGGGACCGCCGAGGAACAGCCTGGTCCGCTGCCGGCCCCTGGGTGCCACGGCGGCCAGCGCCGGATCGGCGTTGCGCGGCAGTTGCGCCCACAGCACCACAGCGGCCGGCGCCGTCCTGCGGATCGCGGCCACCAGGGCGTCCGACGGCACGGCGGGTCCCAGCATCTTGGTGCCCAGCCCCCGGCCGGCCAGCGTCGCCGTCAGGCCGTGCAGCGGCAGGGTGTGCTGTTCGTCCGGTACGCAGGCCAGCAGCACCGGCCGCGGATTGCGCGGTTGCGTCACCAGTGGTGTGGCCCTGATCAGCGCGGCCAGCACGCACTCGTACAACAGGTGTTCCAGCTCGGCCGTGGCACCGGCGGTGCTCCACCGTCGCCCGATGGCGGCCAGCACCGGCCGCACCACGTCGTCCCACACCCTCGGCACGCCACTGGCCTCGATCGCCTCGCCGAGCAGCCGCTGTGCGCCGACCGAGTCCATCGCCAGCACGGCGCGGCCCAACCCCCTGGCCAGCCGGCCGGCGCCGGGCAGCCGCAGCGCCCGGCCGACCAGGTCGGTGGGCTGCTCCGCGCGGGTCTCGCTCAACGCGTACCTGGCGGCGTCGGCAGGCGACGCACCCCGCACCAGTGCCCGCTGCATCAGCTCCAGCCTGGCCACGTCCCGACTGTCGTACCTGCGGTGCCGGCCGCTGGCGTGCTCACTCGGCCCGACGCCGTACCGGCGATCCCACGTGCGCAGCGTGGCGGGGGCGATACCCAGCCGCCTCGCCACCGCGCCGACGGTGAGGACCGGTTCGTGCGGGTCCGGATCCGGATCGTCGGCCCGTTGCTCCGGCTCCGGTTCCGGCTCTGTGGTCACGGCCACCATCGTCCGGCTGGTGATCCGGTACGGCAACCGGGCCCGTCGATCATGCCGACTACCTCGGACAAGTCGGTCTCTCCCCCCCAATTGGATGAAAATCCCGGTGGAAGGGCACAAGGCCTCTTGAACAAGCTTTGACACGCTTCTACTGTCGATCACGCTGGGCCGAATGGAGTAGAGCCAATGGCCCGGCGGGAGGAGGCGGTGACATGGCGGACACCCGGCGGCTGCCCGGCCCCAACGCCGACGTGTGGGACTGGCAGCTCGAAGGCTCCTGCCGAGGCATGGACAGCGCGTTCTTCTTCCACCCCGACGGTGAACGTGGCCCGGCGAGGGCACGACGGGAGGCCAGGGCGAAGGCGGTGTGCCAGGCCTGTCCCGTGTTGCAGCTGTGCCGTCAGCACGCGCTGGCGGTGCAGGAGCCGTACGGGATCTGGGGTGGGCTTTCCGAATCCGAACGAGACTCGATCATCAAGTCACGCAAGCGGCAACTGGCACTGGACCGGATTCCGGTGCAGTCCCGGCGCTGATCGCCCCGGGAGGGTCGAAGACGGCTGGAGGGCGGCATCCCGGTGTGTGGATGCCGCCCTCCAGCTTGTTCGTGAACGTCAGTGTTGTTCGTGAACGTCAGTGGCCGTGACCATGGCCATGGCCGTGACCGGCGCCCGCGGGCTCCGCGTCGGCAGGCTTCTCCACGATGGCGCTCTCCGTGGTGAGCACCATCCTGGCGATCGATGCGGCGTTGACCACCGCGGAGCGCGTGACCTTGACCGGGTCCACGACGCCGTCCTTGATCAGGTCGCCGAAGGTGAGGGTCGCGGCGTTGTAGCCGTGGCTCCAGTCCTCGGACTCGCGGACCGTGTTCACGACGACCGAGCCCTGCTGGCCCGCGTTGGCGGCGATCCAGAACAGCGGCTCGGACAGTGCGTCGTGCACGATCTTGACGCCGGTGGCCTCGTCGCCGGTCAGGCCGAGGCCGTTGACCAGCACGCGGGCCGCGTGCACGAGAGCGGCGCCACCACCGGTCACGATGCCTTCCTCGACCGCGGCCTTGGTGGCGGCGACCGCGTCCTCGATGCGGTGCTTGCGCTCCTTCAGCTCGGTCTCGGTGGCCGCGCCGACCCGGATGACCGCGATGCCACCGGACAGCTTGGCGACACGCTCCTCCAGCTTTTCGCGGTCCCAGTCGGAGTCGGTCGCCTCGATCTCCTTGCGGAGTTGTGCGACGCGGCTCTCGATGTCCTCGGCGGCACCGGCACCGTCGACGATCGTGGTGTTGTCCTTGCTCACCACGACACGGCGGGCCTTGCCGAGCGCGCCGATGCCGGCGTCGGTCAGCTTGAGCCCGACCTCCGGCGAGATGACCTGAGCGCCGGTGACGGCGGCGAGGTCGTCCAGGAACGCCTTGCGGCGGTCACCGAAGTACGGCGCCTTCACGGCGACCGCGTGGATCGTCTTGCGCAGTGAGTTGATCACCAGGGTGGACAGGGCCTCGCCCTCGACGTCCTCGGCGATGATCACGATCGGCTTGCCGGCCTCGACGACCTTGTCCAGCAGCGGCAACAGGTCCGAGACCGAGGCGATCTTTTCCTTGTGCAGCAGGATGAACGTGTCCTCAAGGACCGCTTCCTGCTCGTCCGGGTCGGTGACGAAGTGAGCGGAGATCCAGCCCTTGTCGAACTGGACGCCCTCGGTCACGTCGAGCTCGGTGGCCATCGTCGAGGACTCCTCGACGGTGATCACACCGTCCTCACCGACCCGCTCGATAGCCTCGCCCAGCAGCGCGCCGATCGACGCGTCGCGCGAGGCGACCGTGCCGACCTGAGCGATGTTGTCACGGCCCTTGACCGGGGTGGCGTGCTCCTTGAGGGCATTGACGACAGCCTCCGTGGCGGCGTCCATACCCTGGCCGAGCGACGTCGGGTTGGCACCGGCGGCCACATTGAGCAGGCCGAGGCGAACCATCGCCTGAGCCAGCACGGTGGCCGTGGTGGTGCCGTCGCCCGCCACGTCGTTGGTCTTCGTGGCGACGTTCTTCGCGAGCTGGGCACCCAGGTTCTCGAACGGGTCCTCCAGCTCGATCTCACGAGCGATGGTCACGCCGTCGTTGGTGACGGTCGGGCTACCGTATTTCTTGTCGAGCACGACGTGCCGGCCGCGCGGACCCAACGTCACCTTGACCGTGTTGGCCAGTTTGTTGACGCCGCGCTCCAATGCCCGACGAGCGACCTCGTCGAAACTGATCTGCTTGGGCATCGCTTGCCTTTCTGATGCGAAACGCCCCGGCCCCCCGGTGTGGGGCGCCGGGGCGCTTGGCGTTCGGTCGGTGACCGGTCGTCAGTTGATGACGGCCAGCACGTCGCGGGCGGACAGGATCAAGTACTCCTCACCGTTGTACTTGACCTCGGTGCCGCCGTACTTCGAGTAGATGACGACGTCGCCGACGGCAACGTCCACCGGAACACGGTTGCCCTTGTCGTCAATGCGACCAGGACCGACCGCCAGAACCTTGCCCTCCTGGGGCTTCTCCTTGGCAGTGTCCGGAATGACGAGGCCAGAAGCCGTCGTCGCCTCGGCCTCACTCGCCTGGACAACGATCTTGTCCTCGAGCGGCTTGATGTTCACGCTCACCGGAATGACCTCCACGGGTCGTCGAAAGCGTTGGCAGGTACGTAATGTTTCTAGTGTTCGACGCCTGCCACCCCGCCGTCGCGGGAGCCGGGGTGTCCTGGTGCCGTGCGACTAGCACTCTACCCATGCGAGTGCCAATCCTTCAACCAGGGGTCCTCAACCTTGGCGGCGGCGGCCCTGACCAGGGCGGTTGCCCCTCCCGCCCCGCTTGTACGCTGGTCCGGTGACCTTGCGGCTGCGACCGATGACCGATGCGGAGATCTCGGCGTTCAACGAACGGGAGCAGGCTCACTACGTCGGCGATCGGATCGCCACTGGTGAGACTCCCGAGACGGCACAGGAACACGCGGACCGCGACTGGGAACGGTTCTTCCCCGGCGGCAAGGCGGCAGGCGGCCACCGGTTCTACCGCGTACTGGACGGTGCCGACCCGGTCGGCCTGCTCTGGCTCGGGCCGTCCCCGGACAACAAGTCCGGCACCGACTGGATCTACTACATCGAGGTCGACGAGACGCTGCGCGGCCGCGGCTACGGTCGCGGCGCGATGCTGCTGGCCGAACAGGAGGCCCGCCAGCAGGGCGCGACCGAGTTGGGCCTGAACGTGTTCGGCCCCAACAAGGTCGCGCGCCAGCTGTACGAGTCGATCGGCTACGAGGCGACCGCGATCAACATGGCGAAGCGGCTATCCGGCTGAGTCCGCTGTGGACCCGGTCAGCGAGTAGGCGTGCACCAGCTGGCTCTCCGCGTCGTCGAGGTAGTCGGCGAGCATGCTGACGGCCCCGGTCCGGTCCCCGGCCACCAACAGCCCCGCGATCTCCCGGTTGCGCGCCAGGTACGGCTCGTGGAACCGCCGAGGGTCGTCCATCACGTGGAACACCAGCCGCAACTCGGCCAGGATGCCGCGCATCAGGTCGTCCAGCCTCGGGCTGTCGCCCAGCGCGACCAGCGCCTGGTGGAACCGGATGTTCGCGGTGCCGAGCGCCAGCCAGTCACCGCTGGTCTCGGCGGCCTCACCCTCGGCGACGGCGGCGGTCACCCGACCCAGCCGGGCCTTGTAGGTGGCCACCAGGCCGCCGGCCACCGCGCCGCACTCGATGACCTTGCGCACCCGGTACAGGTCCACGACGTCGTGCACGGTGAGCACCCGCACCGAGACACCGCGATACGGCTCATGCAGCAGCAGCCGCTCGTGGGTGAGCAGCCGGAACGCCTCCCGCAGCGTGTTGCGGGAGATCTTCAGCTCACCGCCGATGGCTTCCTCGGACAGCCGTGATCCCGGCTGGTAGTGGCCTTCGGTGATCCGGGCGCGCAGCACGTCGGCGACTCGCTCGGCGATGCTCGGGCGGTCAATAGGTGAGTGGTCCTCGGCCGTTTGGACCGTTTCGGTGGTCACCCCATCAGTGAACCACTAGACACAAGAATGAACCAACTTGAGTATTGCAGGATTGTTGAACAATCCTCTACCGTGGTGGACATCACACAGCAGCGGGCCACCAACCCGCCACTCCCAGCGAGGTGTCCATGAGCACAACCTCGATCAACCAGCACGATCTGACCGACGACCACGCGGGCGGTGCCTGGTTGCGCACTCTCGGTCCGTCCGGCCGGCGGGCGTTCGCAGGCGCGTTCGGCGGCTACGGCCTGGACGCGTACGACTTCCAGGTGCTGCCGCTCGGCCTGGCGGCCATCGCCGCCTACTTCCACCTCACCTCCGGTGCCGCCGGGCTGCTCAGCACCGTGACGCTGGTGGTGTCGGCCGTCGGCGGCGTGCTGGCCGGCATGCTGGCCGACCGGATCGGCAGGGTCCGGACGCTGATGATCACCGTGGGCACCTATGCCGTGTTCACGGTGCTGTGCGGCCTCGCGCCCACCTATCCGATCCTGCTGGTGCTGCGTGGCTTGCAGGGCCTTGGCTTCGGCGGTGAGTGGGCGATCGGCGCCGTCCTGGTCGCCGAATACGCGCTGCCTCGCTACCGCGGCCGTACGGTCGGCTTCATCCAGAGTTCGTGGGCAGTGGGCTGGGCGCTCGCCGTTGTCGTGTACACGCTGGTGTTCTCGCTGGCCAGCCCGTCGGTCGCGTGGCGGATCCTGTTCTTCACCGGTGCCCTGCCCGGGCTGCTGGTGCTGTACCTGCGTCGCCGGGTGACCGACGCACCGAACCGCGACACCGCACCCGTCCGGCGCCGTGGCTCGTTCACCGCGATCATGCACGGCGGTCTCGGGCGCCGGACCTTCTTCGCCGCGATGCTGGCGACCGGCGTGCAGGGCGGTTACTACACGTTGGCCACCTGGCTGCCCACCTACCTGAAGGCAGCCAGGCATCTCAGCGCTGTCGGCACCGGCGGCTACCTGGCGTTCGTCATCTCCGGTGCGTTCGCTGGCTACGTGACCGGTGGCTACCTGACCGATCTGCTGGGCCGCAAACGCACGTTCGCGCTGTTCGCAGTGCTGTCGGCGATCCTGATGCTCGCCTACACGCGGATTCCGGGCGACGCGGGCACGCTCGTCCTGGTGTTGGGCTTCCCGCTCGGGTTCTCGTCCTCGGCGATCTTCAGCGGGTTCGGTGCGTTCCTCGCCGAGTTGTACCCGACCGCGCTGCGGGCCACCGGCCAGGGCTTCACCTACAACTTCGGCCGCGCGGTCGGCGCGTTCTTCCCCACCGCCGTCGGCTTCCTGGCCGGTAGCTGGGGTATCGGGGCCGCGATGGGGTTCGGTGCGCTCGGCTATGCCGTCGCCGTGATCGCCCTGCTCGGCCTGCCGGAAACCGCCGGCAGCGAGTTGACCTGACCTTTCGACCTCAAGGAGCGCACCATGACAACCATGATTTCCGTTCCGGACCCGGCGATCCTGAGCCCGGTACAGGCCCGGCAGGCGTTCCGGGAGGGCACCCGACGGACGACCGCGGGCTGGTCGCTGGGCTACGCACAGGCCAACATGATCTCCGTACCCGTGGACTGGGCCTACGACGTGCTGCTGTTCTGCGAACGCAATCCGAAGCCGTGCCCGGTGCTGGACGTGACCGATCCCGGCGACGTCGAGACCGTGTTGGCAGCCGAGGCCGACCTGCGTACCGACCTGCCCGGTTACCGGGTCTGGCGGGACGGTGAGCTGGTGGCCGAACCCGCCGACGTGACAGCGCTGTGGTCCGGCGAACTGGTCACGTTCCTGCTGGGGTGCAGTTTCACGTTCGAGACCGCGCTCAGTTCGGCGTGGCTGCCGCTACGACATGTGGAACAGGGCACGAACGTGCCGATGTACGTGACCGATCGGCAGTGCCGACCTGCCGGGCGGCTGCACGGGCCGCTGGTGGTGTCGATGCGCCCGATCCCCGGTGAACTCGTGGACACGGCGATCCGGCTGACCGGCCGGATGCCCGCGGTGCACGGTGCTCCGGTGCACGTCGGCAACCCGGCCGCGCTGGGCATCAAGGACGTCAACCAGCCGGACTTCGGTGATCGGGTGCGCGTCGAAGCCGGTGACGTACCGGTGTTCTGGGCCTGTGGGGTGACCCCGCAGGCAGCCGTGATGGCGTCCCGGCCGCCGTTCGCCATCACGCACCAGCCCGGCCACATGTTCATCACCGACGTGCCGGACACGGCCTACCGCATCGCGTGATCCGCTACTCCGACACCCACAGGCAGAACGGGTGGCCAGCCGGATCGAGGAACACCCGGACCAGGGTCTGCGGCTGGAACTCGGCCAGTTCGGCACCCAGCGAGATGGCGTACTCCATCCCGGCGTCGAGGTCGTCGACCTCGATGTCGAGGTGGACCATCATCTGCTGCCTGGTCGGGTCGCTCGGCCAGACCGGCCGCACGTAGGTGTCGGGCTCGCCTGCGAACGACAGCCCCATGCTGCCGTCCGGTGGGCGCAGCGTGACCCAGCCCGGCTCGTTGGTGCCGTAGGGCCAGCCGAGCAGCCGCTGGTAGAAGTCGGCCAGTGCGTTGGCGTCCGGTGCGTCCAGCACGGCTGCGGTCATCGTCAGGCGAGGACGGTCGGCCATCGGTCACTCCTCACAGGGACGATTTTTACAGGGGCAGCGCTGGATCCGCTGAGATGTCCAGTTCGGACGGGTGTACCCCGGCGGCGACCAGATGTACACCCAGTGCGGCCACCATGGCGCCGTTGTCCGTGCACAGCTTGGGCCTCGGCACGCGCAGCGTGATGCCGGCGGCGTCACACCGGGTCTGCGCCAGCGCCCGCAGCCGCGAGTTGGCAGCGACACCACCGCCGATCAGCAGTTGGTCGATGCCCGAGTCGGTCGCGGCCCGGATCGCCTTGGCGGTCAGCACGTCGACAACGGCCTCCTGGAAGGACGCGGCCACGTCGTTGACCGGCACGTCCAGCCCCTCCCGCTGCCGTGCCTCCACCCAGCGGGCCACCGCGGTTTTCAAGCCGGAGAAGGAAAAGTCGTAGATCGCGTCCCGTGGCCCGGTCAGGCCGCGCGGGAACACGATCGCGGCCGGGTCACCATCGCGGGCCGCGCGATCGACGTACGGGCCACCGGGGAACGGCAGGCCCAACAGCCGCGCGACCTTGTCGAACGCCTCGCCGGCCGCGTCGTCGATGGTGGCACCGAGGGTGCGCAGCGGACCGGCCAGCGAGCTGACCTCCAGCAGGCTGGAATGGCCGCCGGACACCAGCAGGGCGAGGCTCGGCCGGTCCAGCGGACCGTGCTCGACGGTGTCCACGGCCACGTGTGCACCCAGGTGGTTGACGCCGTACAGCGGCAGGTCCCAGGCCACCGAGTACGCCTTCGCGGCGGCAAGACCGACCATCAGCGCGCCGGCCAGACCAGGGCCCGCCGTCACGGCAATCGCGTCCACATCGGACGGTTTGACGCCTGCGATCTCCAGCGCCCTGGTCACCGTGGGCACCATGGCCTCCAGGTGTGCCCTGCTGGCCACCTCGGGCACCACGCCACCGAACCGGGCGTGTTCGTCCACACTGGACGCGATCTCGTCGGCGAGCAGGTCGACGGTGCCGTCCACCCGGCGCCGGACGATGCCGACACCGGTCTCGTCGCAGGACGTCTCGATGCCGAGAACGAGCGCGTCGCCCAGCACGGACCCGGTCACTCGGACTCCTCGGTCGAATCAGTCGAATCGGTAGCGGTCGTGTCGGCGGGGCGGCCCATGGTGTAGGCGTCGGCGTTGGACGGCTGGTAGTACCGCTTGCGCAGCCCGAGCCGGAGAAACCCGTGTGCCTCGTACAGTTTGATCGCGGTGTCGTTGTCCGCCCGGACTTCGAGGAACACGGGCGCCGACAACCTGTCGGCGATGCCCAGCATGGTGCGCAGCAGCGCCGTGCCCACGCCCTGGCCCTGCCACTCCGGGGCCACGCCGATGGTGTGCACGCTGGTCTCGGCGTCCGGTGTGGTGCCCACGATCGACAGGCCCGCGTAGCCGATCAGCTCGTCGCCCGCGTAGGCGCCGAAGTAGCAGTGGCCCGCGCGCAGTTCGGACCGGAAGACGGCAAGGCTCCACGGGTCGTCATCGGGGAACAGCCTGCGTTCCAGCTCAACGCAGCGGCGCAGGTCGGCCTCGGCCAGCGGCGCGATGCGCACGGCGACCGTCGTCATGCGCCGACCTTCTTCCTCGGCCCTGGCGCCACGGCATCCGGACGGCGCAGGTACAGCGGCCGGAACTCCTCCGGCGTGGCCCGCGCGAGCAACCGAACGGCGGCGACCGCGACCAGGCCGACCGGCGACGGGTACTCCGGAGCGACGACCGGCAGTCCGAGGTCGTCGGCATACCGGCCGGCGCCTGCCATCCGGCGCACACCCAGTTCGGCGACCCGATCGGCCAGCGCGGCCGGGGTCAGCACGTCGGGCCCGGCGATGCGCCGGCCGTCGGTGTACGCCGCCCAGTAGACCTCGCGGCGGCGGGCGTCGGTGACCACGAGCAGGGGCTCGGGCCCCGGTGCGTCCTGGGCGATCGCGTCCAGCGAGCACACGCCGTGGACCGGCCGGCCAAGGGCGTGGCCCAGCGCGGCAGCGGTCACCATGCCCACCCGCAGCCCGGTGAACGGGCCTGGGCCGGTGCCACACACCACGGCATCCACGTCACCGACGCCGAACCCGGCGTCGGCCAGGGCGGCCCGCAGGTGCGGCGTGAGCAGTTCGCCGTGCGCACGGGCGTCGACGGTGACGCGGGCGGCAAGCAGTTCGGGCGGGGTGGCGTCGACGAGCCGGACGACACCCGCGGTCACCGCGGGTGTCGCGGTGTCCAGGGCGAGCACGATCACGTGTCCAGGGTACGAGGGCTGGACCTGACGCCGATGTCAAGGCCTACCGTCGGTCGAGCACGAGGAGGACGGGATGCGGATCGGGGAACTGGCGGAGCGGACCGGGACCAGCAGCAGGTCGCTGCGGTACTACGAGCAGCAGGGCCTGTTGGCCACCCGGCGGACCGCGAACGGCTACCGCGACTACGACGAGTCGGACCTGCGGCTGGTGCACCAGATCCGCGAGTTGCTGGCGATCGGCTTCGGGCTTGAGGAGACCAGGCCGTTCGTGGAGTGCCTGCGGGCCGGGCACGCGTCCGGGGACGTGTGTCCGGCGTCGATCGCGGTGTACCGGCGGAAGCTCGCCGAGGTAGAGGAGTGCATCGACCGGCTCACGTCGGTTCGGGACCACCTGCGCGACCAGCTCGATCGGCACGAAGCAGCAGCGGAGGAGTCGACATGTCGATCACGACACGGGAGGGGCTAGCGGCGGTCACCGACGCCAGCTTCGCCGACGAAGTGCTGGCCAGTGCCCAACCGGTGCTGGTCGAGTTCTGGGCCACGTGGTGCCCGCCGTGCCGGATGCTGGGGCCGGTGCTCACCGAGTTGGCAGCCGAACACGCGGACCGGTTGCGGGTGGTCAAACTGGACATCGACACCAACCCGGTCACGGCGCGACAGTTCAGCATTCTGGGGGCGCCGACGATGATCCTGTTCCGCGACGGACAGGCGGTGGCGTCGGCGGTCGGGGCGCGATCCAAGAACGCGGTGTGGCGGACGTTCGAGCCGTACCTGTGAAGTTGTTTCAGGTTCGGGGCAACCCGGGCGGGGTTGGTCACGTCCTCTGAAGTAGGTGGGACCTGACCAGTCCGGCCCAACACCGCGATCTTTGATCTCGGTGTGCCCTCGATGATCGGGGGGTCGGCGCACTGTCGTGTGCCGGCCCCCCGGCGCGCGTTCTGGCCACTATGGTCGCGAGCATGCTGTTTCCTCGGCTGTCCGCCGACGACGTGCGTAATGACCATGGGCTGGCCTTGCATTTCGGTGCCCGGCAGCTGACCTACGCGGAGCTGGCTGATGTCGTCGCCAGCCTCTTACCCGCGTTGGCCAGGGCAAATCGGGTTGCGGTGTGGGCGACGCCAAGTATGGAGACCGCGGTTGCGGTGCTGGCCGCATTGTTCACCGGCGTGACGGTGGTGCCGCTGAACCCGAAGATCGGCGAACGTGAGTTGGCTCACATCCTGTCCGACAGCGAGCCCGATCTGGTGCTGACCGCGCCCGACGAAACGCTGCCCGCCGGGCTGGGCCTGCCCCGGGTCGACGTGTCGGTGACGCCCACCGGTGCCGTGCTCTCGGCGGAGCCGATGGACGAGGAACAGCCCGCGTTCATCGTGTACACGTCCGGGACGACCGGACCGCCGAAGGGCGCCGTGCACGCGCGGCGGGCGATCAGCAGCAACCTGGACGCGCTGGCGCTCGCGTGGGGGTGGACCGAGCAGGACACCGTGGTGCAGGCGTTGCCGCTCTTCCATGTGCACGGACTGATCCTCGGTGTGCTCGGGCCGCTGCGGCGTGGTGGCACCGTGCGACACATCGGCAGGTTCGCTGCCGATGCCGTGGCCACCGAGTTGGCGAGCGGGGCGATCCTGTTCGCGGTGCCGACGATGTACCACCGGCTGGCCGAGGAGGTGTCGGCGTCACCCGAGTTGGCTGCGTCCATCGGGCAGGCGAAGCTGCTGGTGTCCGGGTCGGCGGGCCTGCCGGTCGGTGTGCACCAGCGGATCGAGGCGGCCACCGGGCAGCGGGTGGTCGAGCGTTACGGGCTGACCGAGACGTTGATGAACACGGCGGTGCGGGCGGATGGCGCGCGACCGTCCGGCACGGTCGGGCGGCCCGTGGACGGTGTTTCCGTGCGGCTGGTGGACGAGGCCGGGGTCGAGCTGACCGGCTGGGGTGAGGACGTCGTCGGCGAGGTCGAAGTGCGTGGGCCGAACGTGTTCCTCGGGTATCTGAACCGGCCGGAGGCGACCGAGGAGGCGTTCCGGGACGGGTGGTTCCGGACGGGTGACGTGGGGATGCGGACCGAGGACGGGCACCTGCGGATCGTCGGCAGGCGCGCGACGGACCTGATCAAGAGCGGCGGTTACAAGATCGGCGCCGGTGAGATCGAGAACGTGATCGCCGAACACCCAGAGGTGATCGAGGTCGCGGTGACCGGTGAGCCGGACGCGGACCTCGGCGAGCGGATCGTGGCGTGGGTCGTGGCGGCCGGATCGCCTGGTCCCGACCCGGCCGAGTTGACGGACCTGGTGGCGAAGCAACTGGCGCCACACAAGCGCCCGAGGGTGGTGCGGTTCGTGGACGCGTTGCCGCGCAACGAAATGGGCAAGGTGATGAAGCGCAAGCTCGGCGCGACCGATGGGGCGGGCACGCCGACGTAGCCGGACAGACGCGCCGATGGCCGGATCGGGTTGAACGCGGGAAACGGTCGACACGCGCGACGAGCGGCCGACACACGCGCCGGATCGGTCGACACACGGCGGGAAGGGTCGACACGCATGCGGGAAGGGTCGACACACGCGGGCGGATCGGTCGACACGCATGCGCGAGTGGTCGACACACCGACGATCGGTCGACACGCGCGCGGGAAGGGTCGACACGCATGCTGCGTGGGTCGACACGCCGGAAGTGCCCGCGCCGCAATCGCACTCCCCGAAGGGTCGACACGCGCCGCCAAACGGTCGACACGCCGACTGAACGGTCGACTCGCGCGCGGGAGTGGTCGACACGGCGGCTTGGCCGTTGACACCACGTTGGCGCCCGCCTTCACCGCCTCCCCGGGCCGCCCCGGCCCTGGCGTCGGCCCCGTCAGGACAGGTTGGCTGGCGTCGACCTGGTGCCACGCAGTGCGTACACCGCTGCGACCAGCGTGCCCACGGTGAGTGCTGCCGCGCTGAAGCCCAGTGACCAGTGCACTCCGATCGCCGCTCCCAGCAGCCCGACCGTGAAGCCGCTGCCCGCCCGCAATCCGTTGGCCGACATGCCGTACACGCCGATCACCCGACCTCGATCAGCGGCCGGTGCTTCCAGTTGCACCACTGTCTGGCCGATCGACATCGACGCCAAGTTCGCCACCCCGCCCACCACCAGCAGCAACACCGCCAGCGGATAACTCGCGGTCAACGCGAAGAACAGGCTGCTCAGGCCGTAGATCCCGGTGCTGACCACCGCCGCACGCACGCTTGGTCTGATCCGGCCGGTCGCCTCCAACAGGATCCCGCCGATGACTCCGCCCGCGCCGTTCGCGAACAGCAGCACGCCATAGGCCGTGCCAGCACTGCCCGCGCCGAGGTCGTGCGCGAAGATCGGCATCGACGACTGCAACGACGCGCCGACGAAGAACGAACCGAGTCCCGCCAGGATGATCATGCTGATCAGCGTGTGGTTCGCGCCGACCTGCCGCAGCACCCGGATCGACTCCCGCATGCCGACCCTTGGCCGCGCCGGACCCTGATCACGCGTGTGTCCGGTGAACTTCGTGTGGAACAGGAACAACGTCAGCGGCAGATAGAACGCGATGTTGGTGAAGATGCCCGCCACCGGGCCCAGCCCCAGCAGCAACACCGAGCCGACCACAGGGCCGAACAGGATGCCCAGGCTGCGGAACGTCGCGTTGAGCCGCACCGCGCTCGGCAGTTCGGACCGGCCGACGAAGTCGTGCAGCATCAACTGTTCGCCCGGTCCCCAGATCGCGCCCGCGCAACCGTGCAGCACCAGCAGCAGGCACGCCTCCCACACCTGCAACGAGTTGGTCAGGAACAGCACACCCCACAGCGCGGACACCAGCATGAACAGCACCTGCGCCGACTGGATGATGCGCCGGCAGTCATGCCGATCGGCCAGTGAGCCGAACGTGACCGACAGCAGCAGGAACGGGACCCAGTGGCTGATCACCTCGAAGCCGGTGAGCGCCGGCGAGTGAAACTTCTGCCACAGCACCCAGTACGTGATCACGTGCTCGATGTTGTCGGCCATCATCGCCAGGCCGGCACCGAACAGGTACGGCCGGCAGTCCCGGTTGCGCAGCGCCGCGAACCTGCCGGGCCGCGCGACGGGGACGTCCAACTCCGCGACGTGAGTGGGGATCCCGCAGGCGACACACATGGTTGTCGATTGTCCACACCCGCACCGCCGCGCACCCCGCACTGTCGGCAGGCTCACGCCGGCTCAGGTCACGCCAGCCAACCGTCGACTATCGGCAGCAGGTCGGACAGTTCGTTGATCACGGCGTCCGGAGTCACGTTGACCGGGACGTCCTGTTCCGGCGGAATCCTGGTGTGCGGCACGAACACCGCTCGCATACCGACCGCCTTGGCCCCGCTGATGTCGTCGTACATCCGGTCGCCCACGTACACGCACCGGCTCGGATCGTCGGCGCCGACCGCGTCCATCGCGGCCCGGAACGCCGCCGCGTTCGGCTTCGTCCACGGCAGGTCGCTCGTCCACACGCACGCGTCGAAACAGTCCCGTGCGCCGTCCCGCCGCAGGATCTCGTCGTGCCACACGCCGGGCCACATCGTCGAGGACAGCACGCCGGTCCGCAGGCCCCGCTCGCGCAACGCCGTGACCAGCGGCACCACCGCCGGATCGGTTCGTGTCACCGGATCCAGGCTGGCCCGCAGGGCCGCCAGCCCCGCCTCGTGCTCAGCGATCCCGGCCGACGCGAGCACCTGCGCGACCGTGAACGCCCTGCCCTCGGTCCGCACCCGGTCCCAGTGCGAATCCTCCGCGGCCACGAGAGCCGCCACCACCGCAGCGGCCCGCGCCACGTCGTCCGGGTACAGCGCTCCCGCGTACGACTTCCAGCCGTGGTCCCTGCCGATGTCCCGCCACGGCGTCAGCGTGCCGCCCCAGTCGAAGATCACCGCCTGCACCAGGCCAGCATATTCACGCCAGCAGCTGAATTTCCCGCTTCGCCCACGCCCCGTGCGGCTCGACGACGGCCTCGCGCACGTCGTCGTCCCGCCGGTCCAGCCGGATCAGCAGGTGGTCGACCGACAGCGCCTCGGCCACGCCCTCGCCCCACTCCACGACGACAACCGCGTCCATCAGATCGGTGTCCAGGTCCAGACCATCCAGCTGATCGAGGTCGTCACCGAGGCGGTACGCGTCGACGTGCACCAGTGGCACGTCACCATTGGCACCCGGCCGGTGCACCCGCGCGATCACGAACGTCGGCGAGCTGACCTGGCCGCGCACGCCCATACCGGCCGCGATGCCCCGGACCAGCACCGTCTTTCCCGCGCCGAGCGGACCGGCCAGCAGCACGAGATCACCGGCCAGCAGCGTGCGGCCCAACCGCTCGCCGAACGCCACTGTGTCATCGACGGTGGGCAGCAAGATCACCTGTTCCTCCATCGCCTGCGCAGCACCCGCTGCGCCGTCCGCACCCCACCGGCACAGTCCCGCAACAGCGCGACCAGTTCACCGGTGACCAGTTCGGGCTGTTCCAACATCACCATGTGCCCCGCGCCTGCCGCACGCACCAGCGTCGCGCTCGGCAGTTCCGCCGCGATCCGCTCCGCGTGCGAGAACGGCGTCAGCCGATCGTCGTCACCGGACAGCACGAGCACCTCGCAGTGGCGCAGCCCGGCCAGCGCCGCGTAGCGGTCGTGCGTGCCCAGCGACGGCAGGAAGTGGGTCAACACCGGCACCGGCGTGACGTCCAGCATCCGCACCATGAAGTCGACCAGCCCTGGCGACACCGACCGGTCGCCGAACGCCAACCGCCGCACGCCCTGCCTGGTCAGGCTGCCACCGGCCGACCTGATCCAGTCCACCAGTCCCGGCTGCCAACTCGCCAGCCCGCCGACCGTCCGCGTGATCGGGTTGAACTTGGACAGCAACGGCAACGGCAGCCCGCGCCGCCCGACCTCACCGGCCGATGTGCCGATCAGCGCCACACCGCGCACCCGGTCGGCGAACAGTTCCGGCCGCTGCTCGGCCAGCGCCATGATCGTCATGCCGCCCATCGAGTGGCCGACGAGCACCAGCGGCCCGTCCGGTGCGACCGACCTGATGATCACGTCGAGGTCCCTGCCGAGCTGGTCGATCGTGCAGGACTTCTCACTCGGCACGCCGGAGCGGCCGTGGCCACGCTGGTCGTAGAGGACCTGCCGCACCCTGGGCCGCACCGATTCGGCCAGATCATGCCGCTGGTAGTACCAGGATCGCCGGTCCAGCGCGAAGCCGTGCACCAGCACCACCGTCAGCTCAGGCCGGTCGCCGTCGGCCGGGTCGACCTGCTCGACGGACAACGGCACGCCGTCATCGGCGGCCACCGTGCTGCCGTGGCCGCGCGCCGCAGCGCTGAACAGCACACCGTCGGGCCCTGATTCGTCCTCGACCACCGGCGCCTGTTGGCCCTGGATCGCGGCCCGCTGCCGACGCGACTGGATCACGCCTGCCACGGTCAGGCCGGCGGCCACGGTGCCGACGACGCCACCGGCCACGCCGATGATCCGCATGGGCAACGGCATCAGGCCGCGCCCCCGACATACGTGCGGGCCACCCGGGACCGGTACATGCCGGTGACGATCTCGTAGTCGATCGTGTCGACGATGTCGGCCCATTCCCGCGCGGTCGGCTCGCCGTGCGCACCGGGGCCGAACAGCACCACGTCCGCGCCCGCCGGTACGTCGTCACCACCGCAGTCGACCACCAGCTGGTCCATGCTCACCCGGCCGACCACGGGCCGCCGCCGACCGGCCAGCCACACGTCGAACCGGCCCGACAACGAGCGCGGTACACCGTCCGCGTAGCCGACCGGGACCAACGCCACCGTGGTGTCCGTCCGCGCGGTCCACGTCCTGCCGTAGCCGACCGCCTCGCCTGCCGCGATCCACTTCGTGGCGACGACGGACGAGTGGAACGTCATGGCGGGCAACAGATCGGCCGCCACGGCCACCGGATTCAGGCCGTAGCAGGCGATGCCGGGCCGGACCAGGTCGAAGTGCAGGTCGGGGCGGGTCAGCGTCGCTGCCGAGTTGGCCAGGTGCCGCAGCGGTGCGAAACCCGCGTCGACCGCCTGCCGGTAGGCGACGTCGAACCTGGCCGCCTGCTCGTCCACCGAAGGATGGCCCCGCTCGTCGGCGCACGCCAGGTGCGACCAGACGGCGACCACCTCGACCGGACTGCGCCGCGCGGCCGCCAACAAAGCGGGCCATTCGCTTGGCGGACAACCGTTTCGGGTCATCCCGGTGTCGATCTTGAGGTGTGCTCTGGCGACCTTGCCGGCCCGGTCGGCCGCGTCGGCCAGTGCCGCCAACTCGGCCGCGGAGGACACTCCGAAGTCGACATCGGCCAGCACACCGGGCGCCCGGTCCTCGGACGGCAGGTCGAGCCAGGCCAGCACCGGCACATCGAGTCCAGCGGCACGCAAGTGCAGTGCTTCGGCTTGTGAGCAGGCGCCCAGCCACGTGGCACCGGCATCCACCGCAGCGCGCGCCACCGGGACGGCGCCGTGGCCGTAGCCGTCCGCCTTGACCGCCACCATGGTCGCGGCGCCGGACGCGGCGGCCATGCCGACCAGCAGTCGCACGTTGTGCCGGATCGCATCCAGGTCGATCACTGCCTCGGCCCGAACAGGTGTGTGCACCTCCCGATGCTGACACACGGCCATGAGCGCCGGATTCATCGGGCGGACCGGACCGCCCGGATCGCGTCCGGAATGGCGGCGAGCAGGCGCGACGCGGGCGCAGGGGCACCGTTGGCCGCGATGTCCGCGGCCGTGCTGTGCAGGAACGCGGCGGCACCGGCCGCCAGCCACGGGTCGAAACCGGCCGCGAGCAGGGCGCCGACCAGGCCGGACAGCACGTCACCCGAGCCAGCGGTGGCCGGCCACGACGACAGCACCGGGTTCACCATGGTCCGGCCGTCCGGCGCCGCGATCACCGTCGTGTGGCCCTTGAGCAGCACCACGGCGTCGGTCTGCCGAGCGGCACGGCGGGCAGCGGCGGCGAGGTCCGGACCGACATCACCTGCCAGCCGGGCGAACTCGCCGGCATGCGGTGTCAGCACCATCGGCGTGCCCGGTTCGCGGGCGTCCCACAGGTCCGGGTACTTGGCCAGCAGCGTGATCGCGTCCGCGTCCGCGCATACCGGCACCTCAGCGGCCAGCACGGTCCGCAGCACGTCCCTGGCGGCCGGGCCGGTGCCCAGCCCGGGGCCGACCACCCAGGACTGCACCCGGCGGGCGTCGTTCACCGAGCCGGTGGTCACCACCTCCGGCCAGTGCGCGCGGACCGCCTCGGCAGCGCCGCCAGCGAACCGGACCATGCCGGACGTGGCCAGCACCGCCGACCCGGTGGACAGCACAGCGGCACCGGGATAGGCCGCGGACCCGGCCGCGACACCGGTCACCCCCTGGGTGTACTTGTCGTCGCTCGGGCCGGGTACCGGCCACATCCCGCCCACGTCGGCCGCGGTCAGCGCGATGAGATCCGGCTCACCGAGTTCCGGCGCCAGGCCGATGTCCACCAGCACCACACGCCCCGCGTGCACAGCGCCGGTGGACAGCACGTGGCCCGGCTTGCGGGCGCCGAACGTGACGGTCACCGTGGCGCCGACGGCCGGTCCGGTGACGGCACCGGTATCCGGCTCGACCCCGCTGGGCAGGTCGACGGCCAGCACGGGCGCGGTGATCTCGGCCACCAACTCGGCGGCGGCAGGCCGCAGCGGACCGTGCGCGGACAGGCCGACGATGCCGTCCACCACCAGGTCAGCGGCCCGGACGGCGACCTTGCCATCCTTGGCGATCCGGCCGCCAGCCTTGCGGAACGCGGCCAGGCCCTCGGCGTGCGCACGGCTCGGGTCGAGCAGTACGGCCGTCACCGCGACGTTCCGCCGCCGCAGGAACGCGCCCGCCCACAGTGCGTCGCCACCGTTGTTGCCGGCGCCGACCAGCAGCACGACCCTGGTGCCGGAGACCTTGCCGACGCGCTCGGTCAGCAGTTCGGCCGCCTGCACCGCCACTCCGAACGCCGCCTTGCGCATCAGTGCGCCGTCGGGCGTCCGGGCCAGCAGCCGGTCCTCGGCGATCCGGATGTGGTCCGTCGTCCAGATGCCGTACATCCCGTGGCTCCCCAGCTACTCGACCGTGACGGACTTGGCCAGGTTGCGGGGCTTGTCCACGTCGTAGCCACGGGACCTGGCGATTTCCGCGGCGAACACCTGCAACGGCACGGTGGAGACGAGCGGCTGGAGCAGCGTGGGCACCGCGGGCACCTCGATCAGGTGATCGGCGAACGGCCGAACCGTTTCGTCACCCTCCTCGGCGATCACGATCGTACGGGCACCCCTGGCCTGGATCTCGCTGATGTTGGACAGCAGCTTCGCGTGCAGCACGGCGCGACCCTTGGGCGACGGCATCACGACGACGACCGGCAGACCGTCCTCGATCAGCGCGATCGGACCGTGCTTCAGCTCGCCGGCAGCGAAGCCCTCGGCGTGCATGTACGCTAGTTCCTTCAGCTTCAACGCACCTTCCAGGGCGACCGGGTAGCCGACGTGCCGACCGAGGAACAGCACCGCTTTGGAGTCGGCGAGGTTCCTGCCGATCTGGCGCACCTGGTCGACCGTGGTCAGCACCCTGGCCACGGCGTCCGGCATGGCCTCCAGTTCGGCGTACTCGCGGGCCACCTCGTCCGGGTACTTCGTGCCGCGCGCCTGGGCGAGGGCCAGGCCGACCAGGTAGTTGGCCACGATCTGGGCCAGGAACGCCTTGGTGGACGCGACGCCGATCTCCGGGCCGGCGTGGGTGTAGAGCACGGCGTCGGACTCCCGGGGGATCTGCGCGCCGTTGGTGTTGCAGACCGCGAGCACCCTGGCCTTCTGCTCCCTGGCGTGCCGGACGGCCTCCAGCGTGTCGGCGGTCTCACCGGACTGGGACACCGCCACGACCAGCGTGTCCCGGTCCAGCACCGGGTCGCGGTAGCGGAACTCGCTGGCCAGCTCGACCTCGACGGGCAGCCGGGTCCAGTGCTCGATGGCGTACTTGGCGACGAGTCCGGAGTGGTACGCCGATCCACAGGCGACCACGAACACCTTGTCCACGTCCCGCAGGTCCTGATCGGACAGTCGCTGCTCGTCCAGCACGATCCGGCCGGACATGAAATGGCCGCGCAGGGTGTCGGCGATCGCCGCGGGCTGCTCGTCGATCTCCTTGAGCATGAAGTAGTCGTGGCCGCCCTTCTCGGCGGCCGAGAGGTCCCAGTCGACCTTGAACGGGTTGGCCTCGGCCGGCTCGCCGTAGAAGTCGGTCACGTCGTAGCCGCCGCGGTTGATCACGACGACCTGGTCCTGGCCCAGTTCCACGGCGTGCCGGGTGTACTCGATGAACGCCGACACGTCGGACGCGACGAAGTGCTCGCCGTCGCCGACGCCGACCACGAGCGGCGACGAACGCCGGGCCGCAACCACCTGATCAGGTTCATCGGCATGCGTGACCACCAGGGTGAACGCGCCGTCCAGCCGACGGCACACGGCCCGCACGCTCGCCGGCAGGTCACCGGCCGTCTCGCCGGCCCGATAGGCCCTGGCGATCAGGTGGGCGGCGGTCTCGGTGTCGGTGTCGCTGGCCATCTCGACGCCGTCGGCCTCCAGCTCACGCCGGAGCGCGGCGAAGTTCTCGATGATGCCGTTGTGCACCACGGCCAGCCTGCCGCTCGCGTCCCGGTGCGGGTGCGAGTTGCGGTCCACCGGGGCGCCATGGGTGGCCCACCTGGTGTGCCCCATGCCGGCCGTGCCCTCGAAGGCCGAGCGGCCGACCAGGTCCAGTTGGGCTTCCAGGTTGGCCAACCGGCCGGCCTTCCGCTCGGTGGCCAGGTGGTCACCGGTGACGATCGCGACGCCCGCCGAGTCGTACCCGCGGTACTCCAGCCTGCGGAGTCCGCCGAGGACGACGTCCAGGGCCTGGCGATGGCCTACGTAACCCACGATTCCGCACACAGTCCACAGACTAGCTACACCATTGGAGTGAGCGGGGGCTGCTGGTCGCGCGCCGTCGTCGCAGCTCAGCGATACCTCAACCGATCGAGAAGGTTCAGACCAATTCTGCGCTTGGCCGGCTGGACCGGCTGGTGGTCGGCCGATGGACTACCGTCAGTGCCCATGTCCAGCGAGGCGCGGCAGCTGTTCGCGGAACTGAGCAGGCCAGGTCCCCATGACGTGCTGCGGGGCGAGTTGGCGCTGGTCGGCCTGCCCGGTGTGATCAGCACACCGCGGTCCGGGCTGGGGCTGCCGGCTGTGGTGTTCGGGCACGGCTGGTTGCAGCCGAGCGAGCGCTACCACGGTCTGCTGCGGCATCTCGCGTCCTGGGGCATCGTGGCCGCGTCGCCGAGCACCCAGCGCGGGCCGTTGCCGTCGCACCGGCTCTACGCGACCGATCTGCGGACGGCGCTGGACGTGTGCGTCGGGGTTCGGCTCGGCGACGGCGAGATCAGTGTCGACCCGGGCAAGCTCGGGCTGGCCGGGCACTCGACCGGTGGCGGCTCCGCCGTGCTGGCCGCCGCCGATGACGACCGGGTGCGCGCGGTGGCCACTGTGGCCACCGCCGAGGTACGACCGTCCGCATTGGCGGCGGCCGTCCGGTGCCGCATGCCGGGCCTGCACCTGGTCGGCGGTCGGGATCTGATCGCGCCCGCGGTGGGGCACGGTGAGGCGATCGCGGAGGCGTGGGCCGGGCCGGTGACGCTGCGGTCGGTGCCGAAGGCGACCCACCTCGGGGTCACCGAGGGCCGGCACTGGAGCCAGTTGTTGTTGGACGGCAAGCCGGAACGGTCGACCCACCGGGCGACGAGGGCGTTGCTGACCGCGTTCTTGCTGGTGCACCTGGCTGGGCAGAAGCGGTACGAGCCACTGTTGGAGAACAGCGTGCGGCACTGTCCGATCGACATGCGGCGGACCCCGGAGCCGGCGAAGAGGTCCTGACCGGCGCGCTCTACCGGCCTTCCAGCCAGCTCTGACCCGAGTAGTCGTCGTCATCGTCGTCGTGGCTGCGTGCCCTGCGGGCGGGCGGCTGGGGACGGCGCGGCGGCTGGGGCGGGCGGTGGTCTTCCTCGACCTCGGGGCCGATGGCCGACATGAACCTGTCCGACGCCGGATCCGAGGCATGCCGGCCGTAGGTGGGCTGGACCTGTTGCTGGATCAGTTCCTGCGGCACACCGAACGGCGGGGTGCGATCGTCGGCGGCGGCCGGGGTGGTGGGCTCGACGAGCGACACGAGTTCGTCGCCGTCGGGCCTGTCGTTCGGGTGCGGGCCGTCCTCGTGACCGAAGCTCATCTCGGTGGACTTCGCCCGATCGGCCGCCCTGCGGCGCATGGCGTTGATCCGGTTCGACCACCGCTCACCGAACGACTTGCTCGCCTCGCTGGCCTGCTTGTCGGCCTCCTCCGTCCGGGTCACCGCCAGGTTGACCCGCTCCTGACTCTCCCGGACGGCTGCCTCGCTGGTGCGCCTTGCCTCAGCGACGATGTCCTCGTACATTCCCCACCCCGCGTCTACCGACCGTCCTCAAGTGTCCCACTGAAACGCCCGATGGTCTCGTCACCCCCGACGTCGTCGAACAGTCGGCCATGGGTGCGCCACTGGTTGCCACCACGCTGTTGGTCGCCGCCCTGGCCGCCGCCCATGCCACCACCGCCCATGCCACCCATCGGCATGCCGCCCTGCTGGCCTGGCTGACCATGCTGGCCCTGGTCACCCTGCTGGTCGGGGTCACCCTGGTTCAGGGCGCTGTCCGGCGCCGATGCCAGACCCGCACCGCCCGGCTGTCCCATGCGGGTCACGTCGGTACCCGCCAGGCCCGCATGACCGGACGTGTCGTGGCTGCCGAACATGTCGTGGTGGCGGCCGAACTGGCCATCGGCCATCGCGCCACCGACGGCGGCGCCGGCACCGTCCATGCCGCTGTGCTCCATGCCGCTGTGCCCCATATCGCCGTGCCCCATATCGCCGTGCCCCATGCCGCCGAAGCTCTGCGCGAAGCCGGAGCCGTCACCGAGCGGACCCATGCCGCCCGGGGATGCCGACGCGGCCAGGGTGGTCTGCTGGAGATCCGGCATCCCGTAGTCGGTGCTGGTGGGCAGCGTGCCGCCGGTCGGGTCGGGCATGCTCGGCTGGGCCATGCTGGACGGGTCGGTGAAGCCCGCTGACTGCGTGCCGTAATCCACCGGCTGGGCCGGCACGCCTGCCGTGGCGGTGCTCGGGTCGGCCGTGCCAGGGTCAGCGGTCGGGATGGCGGCGCTCGGGATGGCGGCGCTCGGGTCGGTGGCCGGCATGCTCGCCGTCGGCATCCCTGTTGTCGGGAGCCCTGTGGTCGGGAGCCCTGTTGTCGGGAGCCCTGTGGTCGGGTCCGTCGGGGCGCTGGGGCCGAGGGTGTATGTGGTCGGCTGGCCGGAGCCATCGTCCACTGTGACCTTCACCTCACCGCCCGGCTGTTCGTGCGCGGTGATCGTCGTGCTGCCGTCGTGCACGACGGCGTTGCCGTCCGGGCCCGGTGTGATGTGTTGCACACCGTCCGGGCCGATGCCGCCCGGCGCGGCCGGGGTGCCCGTGCCAGTTCGGGTGCCGTTGCCGAAGTCGATGTCGTACGTCTTCGGCTGGCCGTTGGCGCCCTGCGTGGTCAGCTGCATGGTGCCCCGGCTGTCCGGGGACGTCATCGTCAACGTGTTGTTGCCGTGCTGCACGGTGAGCGTCTCGGGAGTGCTGGTCGGCTGCCCGGTGGGCGACGTGCCCGTGGGCAGGCCGGTCGTGGGGTCGATCCCGGTGCCGGTACCAGTGCCGCCTGCGCCCGTGCCCGGGTCGGGCGGCGGGGTGAAGCCGCTGGGCGTCGTCGCGCCCGAGCCGCCACCCGTCGGATCGCCCGCACCCGCACCGCCACCCGTCGGATCGCCCGTGCCGCTGGGGATCGTCGGCGCGGGCGGCGGTGTCGAGGGCGGCGGCACGCTCGGTGCTCCGCCGCCACCGCCACTGGGCGCGCCGCCGCCGCTCGGTGCGCCACCGCCGCCACCACCCGCACTGCTGGGCGCGGTCGGGCCACCGCCACCGCCGGCTCCGGAACCACCGGAACCCGAGCCGGAGCCACCCGAACCAGAGCCACCGGAACCGGAACTGGGCACCTGGATGCCGCCGCTCAGGTCGGAGAACGGGTTCGCGGCGATCTTGCCGAGTGCCTGGTTCATCGAGTCGAACGACTGGCCGACCGTGTCGTGCGTGGACTTGGTGATCGAGTCGAACGACTGCTTCTTCGAGTTGAAGTTGGGGACGAACGTGTTGTTCAGCCACTGGGTCGCGTCCATCGCGACGAGGTTCTTCACGTTCTGGCTCAGCGAGCCGTTGCAGTTCGTGTCGCCCCAGTCGACGTTGCTGAACACGTTCCACTTCGCCATCGCCCGCAGTTCGTCGTCGCTCGCGTTGTTCTTGGCGGCCTTGATGATCTGCTCGATGTTGTCCGAGGTGAACCCGCCGATGTCGCTGGCGTACATCTTCAGCACGGCCTGCGCCCGCTGCAGCACTGCCGTCTCGATCGCCTTCATCGAGCTGGTGATCACCTGGCTGGCCGCGTTGGTGCCGTCGGTCACGGTCTGGCCGTTCTGGATGAACGTGCCGCAGTACTTCTGTGCCGCCTGCGCCGCCGAGCCCTGCCAGAAGCCACCGAGCGAGTTGGTGTCGGTGGACAGGTTCATGGTGATCTCGGTGAGATTGCTGTGCGATGTGGACAGTTGCGTCGCGTCGGCGCGGAACTTGGCCAGCTGGATGCCACGCAGGTTGTCGTAGACATCGGTGATGTCGGTCTTCAGGTCGGGGCCGTTGCCGGTCCAGTCCTTGTACGGCGGGATGAAGTTCTGGAAGTAGTACATACCACGGGAACCCGGGTCGAGGATCTCGTCGGACGTGCTGGCGCCGGAACCACCTTGGGCGACGGTTTTGTTGGCCTCGTTGGTCAGCTGGGTGTTGGCCTGACCGGTCTGCTGGTCCTCCTGAGCCCGCGCCACCTGGTTCTGGAACCGCTGCTTGCCCGCCGCCTGCATCTGCGAGGCGATCTGCGGGCCGAACATGCCGTTGTTGACCTCGGCGGTCTGCTTGAACGCGTCCGTCGACCCGTACTGCTGCGCGTACTGCTGGATCTCGTCGGCGTTCTTGAGGTAGTCCGGGTTCGTCACACCGTTGAACGGGTTGGCGTACGCGGCCTGCGTGGCGTAGTCGTCCAGCAGCCGCTTCTTGTCAGCCGCGGAGACACTCGGGTCGTCCAGGAGCGGCTTGATGCTCGACCACTGCGGGTAGTCCGTCATGCGCCTTCTCCCGACGTGGTGATCGAGCTGGTGGTCTGCGACTCGTTGCTGGAGTACTGCTGGTAGGTGTCGGTCAGCTTGTCGCTCAACGTGGTTGTCGCGGTGCCGTAGGCCTTCACGCTGGCGATCACGTTGTCGTGCAGCGCGGTGGCGTACGCGGATGCCTTGTCGGCGAAGTCCTTGCCGCCATCGCTGCCGGTCACCTGCGACTTGCCAATGGCGTCGGCCTCGTCGCCGATCGGCCCGACCTCGCTGCTCACCTTGCTCGCGACGCCGGACATCTCGTCACTGGTCTGGTACCCGGCCACCTGCCCCCACCCCTCACTGAGTACGCGAATTCGTCGACCCGCGAGTCACCATAAACCCCGAACCTGGCCATCCACATGGACGTTGCGCGGGTTCGAGCGGTTCCCCAGTGAGGCAAAACAGATCAGTGCACGGCTGCGACCACACCGGCCAGTCGGGATGCCGCCGCCTCGGCCAGGTCGTGGGTGGGGGCCTCGACCATCACCCGGACGAGTTGTTCCGTGCCGGACGGGCGCAGCAGCACGCGGCCGGACTCGCCGAGTTCCGCCTGTACAGCAGCCACGGCGTCGGCCACGGTGCCGGCCATGGCCACGGCCGCCTTGTCGGCCACCCGGACGTTCACCAGCACCTGCGGCAGCCTGCTCATCACGCCGGCCAGCTCGGCCAGTGACGTACCCGTCTCGGCGACCCGTGCCATCAGCCGCAGCGCGGTGAGCACGCCGTCGCCGGTGGTGGCGTAACCGGGCAGCAGCACGTGGCCGGACTGCTCGCCGCCGAGGGTGTAGCCGCCGGTGCGCAGCTCCTCCAGCACGTACCGGTCGCCGACGGGCGTCGTGTGCAGCTGCACGCCGTGCTCCCGCATGGCCAAGTGCAGGCCCAGGTTGCTCATCACGGTCGCGACCAGCGTGTCCTCGACCAGCTCGCCCGCTTCCTTCATGCCCAGCGCGAGCACGGCCATGATCTGGTCGCCGTCCACCTCGTTGCCGGCCGCGTCGATGGCCAGGCACCGGTCGGCGTCGCCGTCGTGGGCGATGCCCAGGTCAGCGTGGTGTCCCAGGACGGCGGCCCGCAGCGAGTCGAGGTGCGTGGAGCCACAGCCGTCGTTGATGTTCAGGCCGTCGGGGTCGGCGTGGATGGCGATCACGTCGGCGCCGGTCTTGCGGTACACCTGCGGGGCCACGGCGGACGCGGCGCCATTGGCACAGTCCACGACGATCCGCAGGCCGGCCAGCGATCGGCCGGTGGCCGCGATCAGGTGCTCCAGATAGTGCTGGACGGCTTCGGTGGCGTCGGTGATCCGGCCGACCGCGGCGCCGGTGGGCCGCACGGCGGGCTGCGCGAGACCGGCCGCGATCTCGTCCTCGACGGCGTCGGGCAGCTTGTGCCCACCGGAGGAGAACAGCTTCACGCCGTTGTCCGGCATCGGGTTGTGCGACGCGGAGATCATCACACCGAGGTCGGCACCCAGCTCGCCGACCAAAAAGGCCACCGCGGGGGTGGGCAGCACGCCCAGCCGCAGCACGTCGGCGCCGGCCGAGGCCAGCCCGGCCACGACGGCCGCTTCCAGCATCTCGCCACTGGCCCTCGGGTCGCGGCCGACGACGGCCACCTGCCGGTGGGACCGGTCGTGCTCGGTGAACACCCGCGCCGCCGCCGCGGCGACGGACATCGCCAACTCCGGGGTCAGCTCGGCATTGGCGAGTCCGCGAACACCGTCGGTACCGAACAGGCGAGCCATCGAAGCGTCGACCTCCAGCAATGTCTGATGGAAACAACACGGGAGCAGCACCCGAAAGACGGATGACTGCTCCCGTGGGTTGCTCGTGCCGCGAGGCCGCCGGTCAGCGCTTGCTGTACTGCGGAGCCTTACGGGCCTTCTTCAGACCGTACTTCTTGCGCTCCTTGACCCGAGGGTCCCTGGTCAGGAAGCCGGCCTTCTTCAGCGGCGGCCGGTCGTCCGGCTCGACCTCGATCAGGGCCCGCGCGATGGCCAGGCGCAGCGCGCCGGCCTGCCCGGTGATGCCGCCGCCCTTGAGGGTGGCGAACACGTCGAACGACTCGGGCCGCTCGACAGTCACCAGCGGGTCCTTGATCAGCTGCTGGTGCACCTTGTTCGGGAAGTACTGCTCCAGGGAGCGGCCGTTCAGGGTGAACCGGCCGGTGCCCGGCATCAGCCGGACCCGGACGATGGCCTGCTTGCGGCGGCCCACGGTCTGGACGGGCTTGCCCGGGATGATCGGGCGGGACGCCGGCTTGGCCGGAGCGTCCTCGGCCTCGGCGGCCGGGGTCTCGGCAGGCGTCTCGGTCTCGGTGACCTCGACGGCGTCGGTGTCGGGAGTGGTCACGACATCTTCCTGGGGCTGGTCTTCGGCGCTGGTCACCGGTTCACCTTGCTCTTGTCGCCGATTACGAACGGCTGGGGCTGCTGGGCCTTGTGCGGGTGCTCGGGGCCTGCGTAGACCTTCAACTTGCTGGCCATGGCGCGACCGAGACGGGTGTGCGGCAGCATGCCCTTGATGGTCTTCTCCAGCAGGCGTTCCGGCTGCTTGTCGAGCATCTCGCCGAAGGACCGCTTGCGCAGACCGCCGGGGAAGCCGCTGTGCCGGTAGACGAACGCCTGGTCGCGCTTCTTACCGGTCAGCGCGACCTTCTCGGCGTTGACGATGACGACGAAGTCGCCGCTGTCCACGTGCGGGGCGTAGGTGGGCTTGTGCTTGCCGCGCAGCAGCGTCGCGACCTGCGTGGCGAGCCGGCCGAGCACCACGTCCTCGGCATCGATCACATGCCAGGCGTGGGTCACCTCGCCAGCCTTGGGGCTGTACGTACGCACGGGTCTACCTCTTCGTCACTCTCGTCAGGGGTGTCAGCGCGGTGGCCGCTCACGACTGCGTGTCTGGCACGCGACGCGCTGAGCTCCGCACAACAACGACAGAAGATACCTGCCGTCCCACCGCAGGGTCAAAACGCCCCCCACGACGGACATCACACAGTGTACCCGGCGGCATTCCGACACCGTCGGGGACGCTGGCCCACCGGTTCGGAACCGATTCAGTCAGCCGGGCGGCACACGGCGACGGACCCCGGAGCGATTCCGGGGTCCGTCATGGAAGCACTGCGAAACACGTGCCGGGCTCAGCCCCAGGACGCGGTGTTCTTCTGCTCGGTGTTCTGGTAGGCGTCGTGCGCCGCGTGCACCGCGGTGGCGATCCGGGCCAGGACCTGGTTCAGGTCGTCAGCGGACTGGTTCCAGTTGTTCTGGATGGCCTGGAACGCCTCGTTGGCGCCACCCTGCCACTCCATGCCCAGCTTCTGGATCGCGCTCTTGAGCTGCTCCAGCTGGGATTCGATCTGGTGGACCTGGCTGTCGACCTGGCTTGCCAGGTTGGACACCGCACCGAAATCGACCTTGATCGTGTCGCCGGCTGCCATTGTTCTCTCCTTCTACTGCTGAAGTCTTTGACGGGTAAGAAGAAACGAGGACGGACGTGTCGACGACCGACTCAGGACAGGCCGCCCAGGATCGAGCTCATCGAGCTCTGCGCCTCGTCTTCCTGCGCCTGGTAGCTCTTCTGGTTGCCCGTCACCGCTTCGGCGATCTGGGCGAGATCCTGGTTGAGCTTGGTGCCGTCCTCGTTGAACTTCGCCATCAGGTTGTTGAAGGCCGCCGCCGCGGTGCCCTGCCATGCGCTGGCCACCTGCTCGACCTCCGATTCGAGGTTCTTCAGGTTCTGCTGCAGCGCCTGGTTGACCTCTTCCATCTGCTGGACGGCCTGGAGCATCTCCTGCGAACCGGTCTGGAACGAGTTAGCCATGAGGAATGGCCCCCTTCTGAGTCTGTCGTGGTCCGTACGTTCATCGCCCGTACGCCAACTACGACGATGACCCTGCCATGGCCGGTTCCACCGTGTCGCGATTTTTTGGGAAGCCGTTGCGGGTGTAAACGTTCGCGGGTGTAAATCCGGTCACCGCATGATTTGCTCTTGGGAAAAGTCCTCGTCATCGTCACTCGGCCGAGGGATCGAGCGGCCCGATCCGGTGGTCCGGATTGGACCCTGGGTGGTCGGCTGTTCCGGCACCGGCAGGTCTCGCACGGGCAGGCCGTTGTCCGCGCGGAACCCGCCGGCAGTGCGCAGCATCCGTTCGTCGGTGCGCTGCTCGGGTGACGCCGACGTCTTGCCCGCCTTCACCTGTTCGGCCAGTTGGCGGGTCTCCCTGCGGAACTTCGCGCTGGTCTCCCGTGCGGCGGCGGCAACTCTGCGGGCTCGGACCACGGCCGCGTCCAGTTCGGATGTGAACTGGTGCACGGCATCGGCGAAGCCGTCCGGACCTGTCACGGTGTCCCCCTACTTGCCAATGGTGATCCCGGCCACTACCTGCTGGCAGGCCTGTCGCACCTCCGCGAGGTCGACATCCGGGTACTGGCAGCCGATGCTCACCTGGACGTTGCCCTGGAACAACACGTACCAGTCGACGGTCGCGTCATTGCCCGGTTGTTGATAGTAGGCCGTCATACGGTTTGCGAATGTCAACGACGGCGTGAAATTCAGATAGCCGGCTTGCAGTACCTCCGGCCGCAATTCACTCACGGCCCGAGCGCGATCCTTTGTGCTGTCGTAGGAAAGCCGATATTCGCGCACATAGATGGCGTCCGCCGACGCCGCGCTGCCCGGTGAGATCTGCACTTCCAGAGCGGACGAGTTGCTCGCCGACTCGGCCCAGCCCTTCGGCGTGGTGAACCGGTAGTCGTACTGGGCGATCAGGTGTTCACCGGCAGGCGGGCTCACCGCGGCCTCGGAAGTGGCACCGCCGCCGTGGCGGGACACCAGGAATCCGACGACGGCCGCCACCAGCACCACGACCGCGCCGGCGAGCAGCGGCTTGCGTTTGCCGCGCTTGCGCGGTCCCCGCCGCGACCCGCTCGACGCAGCAGCGGCCGACCTGGCCGTCGACGTCTGGCCGGATCGGGATGCCAGTGGTGGCACCGGTACCGGCACGCCGGGCTGCGGTCGGATCGTCATCGTCGGCGCTTCGGCCGCGTCCGGCGTCGGCGCCGTGCCCAGCGGCGGCCTGCCCATCGCGGTCGTCGCCATCGCGGGCGCACCCAGCGCCGAGGTCTGCTGCGCTGCGTTCACCTGCTGTGCCGGCAGGCCACCGGTCCGCAGCGGATCCTGGACCACGGCACGCAGCGCACCCCGCGCCACCACGGTCTCCGGCTGGTCCAGTGTGGTCGGGATGATGCCCAGCCGCTGGTAGACCAGCCGGGCCACCAGCGGTATCCGGCTCGACCCGCCGACCAGGAACACCCCGGCCAGCTGGTCGGACCGCAGGCCGGCCTGGGCCACGGTCTCCACGGTGAGCGCCACCGCCCTGCGCAGCGGGCCCGCGATCAGTTTCTCCAGGTCGTCGCGCGTGATGTGCGCGTCCTGGAACGGCGGCGGCAGCGGCACGTCGGTGTAGGTGTGCCGGGACAGGGTTTCCTTGGCGCCCTGGACATCCTGGCGGAACACCCGACGGCGTCGCCGGTCCGACATCTCCCGGCCCTCGGTGAGCGCGAGCCAGTCCGCCCGGTTCGCCTCGGACACCAGGGAACCGATGTGTTCCAACAGCATCTGGTCGATGTCGGCGCCACCGAAGTTCGGGTCGCCATGGGTGGCCAGCACCGCGAAGCCGGCCACCGACTGGCCACGCTCCTGCTCACCGACGGCCTGCCGGCGGACCACGCTGACGTCCACCGTGCCGCCACCCAGGTCCAGCACGGCCAGCGCGGCGCCGTCGGGCAGCGCGTGGCTGGCGGCGTGGAACACCGCGGCGGCCACCGGCTCCGGGACCAGCGTGACCTCGGCGGCCAGCCCGGCACCGGCCTGCCGCAGCACCCGGGTGCGGACCGCGCCCCAGTCGGCGGGATGGGTCAGCACGAGCACGTCGACGCCGGCGTTGCCGGCCAGCCGCCGAGCCTCGGTGACCGCCCTGGTCAGCACGGCCCGGACCACGTCCAGCACACCGATCACGGTGTTGCCGAGCAGCAGCTCGACCTCGTCGACGCGCCGCTTCGGGTTGGGCTCGTAGCGGGACGGGTCGATGGCGGCCTGGCGCTCCGCCTCCTGGCCGACGAACAGCGTGCCGTCGGCCGCGGCGAACACCGCCGACGGCATCAGCGGCTGCCCGTCCACCACGACGACCTGCGGCTCCCGCCCGTCCACGGAAATCGCGACACAGGTACTCGACGTACCGAAGTCGACCGCGACGTGCAGTCCCATCCGCGCCCTCCCGATCGGGCTTGGCAAAGCGGCGGTTACCCGCCTTCGGGGAGCCAACCCTAGTCGGACGTCACTCGGGCTGGAGCCAGGCCACCTGCATCCGCTGTTGCCCCAGCTTGCGGGTCACGATGGTGCCTCGACCGGGCGGTTGGGCGCTCGGTTTGACCGTGCCCCACAGCACGCCCTCGTCCTTGCTGCCGCTGCCGACCAGACCGGGGCTGGAGATCTCCTTCAGCTTGCCGATCACCGGGTCGTAGGTGGACCGGGACGCACCGCCGGTACGCCGGGTGACCACCATGTGCAGGCCGACATCCTTGGCCTGCGGCAGGAACTCCGACAGCGGCTGCAACGGGTTGCCGGCCTGGGTGGCGACCAGGTCGTAGTCGTCCACGATCACGAACAGCTCAGGACCCTGCCACCAGGACCGGTTGCGCAACTGTTCCTGGGTCACGTCCGGGCCGGGCAGCCTGCCGTTCATCGAGTTGCGGACGTCCTTCATCATGCCCTGCAACTGGTTGCCGGACACCGCGTAGCCGAGCAGGTGTTCGGTGTTGATGAACCCCAGCATGGTGCGCCGGTAGTCCACCAGCAGGATGACGGCTTCCTTCGGTGAGTAGTTCTGCACGATGCCGCGCACGATGCAGCGCAACAGGTTCGTCTTGCCGGACTCGCCGTCGGCGAACGCGACGAAGTGCGGTTCGGCGTCGAAGTCGAGGAACACGGTGGCCAGCTCGTCCTCGTTGACGCCGATCGGCACCAGTTCCTTCTTGGCCAGCTGCTGCGGCAGCGGCAGCTGCTCGTAGGGCAGCACGTCGGGCAGCAACCGGACCTTCGGCGCCGTCCGGCCACGCCACGAGCCACGGATCTTGGCCGTCGCGTCCTGCACACCGGAGGACACCGACTCCGGGTCGCTGGACGCGTCGATGCGCGGCAGGCCGGTGAGGAAGTGCAGCTTCTCCCTGGTGATGCCGCGGCCGGGCCGACCGGCCGGCACGTTGACAGCCACGCGACGGTCCACATCGGACTCGGTGGTGTCACCGAGGCGCAGCTCGAACCGGGTGCCGAGCAGGTCCTTGAGCGCGGGCCGGATCTCCGCCCAGCGGTTCGCGGCCACGACGATGTGCACGCCGTAGGACAGGCCCTGCGCCGCAAGCTGCACGACCTGCTGTTCCAGTTCCTCGAACTCCTGCCGGAACGCCATCCAGCCGTCCACCAGCAGGAAGGCGTCACCGTGCAGGTCGTCGCGCAGTTCGCCGCGCCGCTTCCGGTTGCGGAACTCGATCATCGAGTCGATGCCCTGGTCGCGGAACCGCGCTTCGCGCTCGGTGACCAGCGTGGTCATCTCGGCCACCATCCGGCGGGCCAGGTCGGGGTCCAGTCGACCGGCCACGCCGCCGACGTGCGGCAGGTGGTTCATCGACGCCATCGTGCCGCCACCGAGGTCGAGGCAGTAGAACTGGACCTCCTCCGGGGTGTGCGTGACCGCCATCGACATGACCAGCGTGCGCAGCATCATCGACTTGCCCGACTGCGGGCCACCGACGACGGCACCGTGCCCTGCGGCACCCGAGAAGTCCGCCCACAGCAGGTCACGGCGCTGCTCGAACGGCTTGTCCACCATGCCGAGTGGCACCTGGAGCCGACCGTTGCCGAAGAAGCCGGACGCGGACAGGCCCCGGTCCTCGGTCGGTTGCAGCGGCGGCAGGAACTGGTCGATCGACGGCGGCTCGTTCAGCGGCGGCAGCCACACCTCGTGGGCCGGCGGGCCCTGGCCGTTCAGCTTCTTGACGACCAGTTCCAGGTACGTCGGCTCGTTCTTGTCCTCTTCCTTCGGCTTGACCTGCTGCTCGTTGGGCCGCTCCGGCTCCTTCGGGATCTCCACGTAGTCCGGCACGAACAACTTCGGCCGACGGTCACTGGTGATCGGCGCGGACGGCCCGGCCACCTGCATGCCCGACGGCCGGAACGGGCCGGACACGTAGGTCGCCTTGAACCTGGTCATCGGCTCGCCCTGCATGGCCAGGTAGCCCGAACCCGGGATCGGCGGCAGCTCGAACGCGTCCGGCACGCCGATCGCCGCCCTGGACTCGGCGGCGGAGAACGTCTTCAGACCGATCCGGTAGGACAGGTAGGTGTCCAGGCCGCGCAGCTTGCCCTCTTCCAGGCGCTGCGACGCGAGCAGCATGTGCATCTGCAGCGACCGGCCGACGCGGCCGATCTGCAGGAAGATGTCGATGAAGTCGGGCTTCGCGGACAGCATCTCGGAGAACTCGTCGATGCAGATGAACAACGCGGGCAGCGGGTCGAGATCGGCGCCGTTCTCGCGCATCTTCTCGTAGTCCCACACGTTCTTCGCGTTGGTCTTGGCGAGCAGCTCCTGCCGCCTGGCCACCTCGCCCGCGATGGCGTCCTTCATCCTGTCGACCAGGGTCAGGTCGCCTGCCAGGTTGGTGATCGTCGCCGCGACGTGCGGCGCCTGGTCGAAACCGAGGAACGTGGCGCCACCCTTGAAGTCCACCAGGATCATGTTCAGCGAGGCGCTGGAGTGGGTGGCCAGCATGGCCAACACCAGGGTGCGCAGGAACTCCGACTTGCCGGAACCGGTGGCGCCGACGCACAGGCCGTGCGGGCCCATGCCCTCCATGGCCGCTTCCTTGATGTCCAGCTCGACCATCTGGCCGTTCTCGCCGAGGCCGAACGGCACCCGGTAGCGGTCCCGCACCGGCCGCGGCCGCCACGCCTGCTGCACGTCGAACGTGATCGGGTCGCCCCCGATACCGAGCATCTCCAGCAGGTCGGGGTTGGCCGACAGCGGGTCCTCGTCGCTGGTCTCCTGCTGCGCGCCCATCCGGTACGGCGACAGCCGCCGGGCCAGCGCCTCGGCCTCGACTGCGCTCATCGTGTCCGGCTGGCCGAACCACTCGACGCCACTGGCGCTGCGGGCGCCCAGCCTGCCTTCCTCTACCTCCAGCCGCAGGCCCCGCCTGGACGCCAGGGTGCCCAGCGAGCCGGACAGGTCCAGCAGGGTGACCCCGACCAGGCCCTCCTCCAGGATGATGTTCTCCTCGCGGGTCACGTCACCGTCGTCGATCACGATCACCACGTGCGGGGCATCGGTCAGCGGCGGGGCATTACGCGTGAACCGCTGGCGGTCCCGCAGTTCCTCGTCCAGGTACTGCTCGATCTGGGCCAGCGAGCCGGAGATCAGCCGCAGCGCACCGATGCCGTCGACCAGGGTCGGACTCTGCGAGTGCGGCAGCCACTTCGCCCACTCCCACTCCTGCTTGGTCTTCCCCGACGTGACGACGGCGATCAGCAGGTCGTCCGGGGTGTGGAAACTGGCCATCTGACCGATCATCGCCCTGGCCAGACCCCTGGTCCGGGCGCGATCACCCAGCAGTGCCACGGCGGCGAAGCTGCGCAGCGCGATGGACACCGGCAGTTCCGGCACGATCGAGTGGGCCCGGACGAACCGGCGCAGCGCCAGCGTCGCGATCGGCTCCAGTTCCTCGACCGGACCGGTCTGCGGCGGCACCAGGCGGGTGTCCAGCCGCTGCGAGCCGCGGCCGACCCGCAGGTGCATGAAGTCCGTGTCGGCCGAACGGCGTTCCCACATCCGGCGGCTGGTCGCGATCGACCAGAGGGTCTGCGGGTCCGGGTGCACCCACTCGCGCTCGGCGCGCTGCTCGGCGGTGGCCTCCCTGGCCCGTTCCCGCATCTGGCCGAGGTACCGCAGGTAGTCCTTGCGGTCCTCGTTCATCTCGGCTTTCTTGTTCCCGCGACCACCGCCGCCGGCCATCATGCCGACCGTGCCCATCATCATCATTCCGCCCATCAACAGCGTGGACGGATTGTTCTTGGACAGGACGAACATGAAGCCCATCATCCCGACGGACATGAAGATCATCACGATCGGCAGGACCTTCATCAGGATGTTTCCCGGAATGGTCCTGGGCACCTCGGGCGGCGGCTCCAGATGCACCTCGCCGCCTGGGCGGCGGGGGGCAGGCAGCCTGGCTGTCCGCTTGAACTGGAGGGTGCTCACCCGATAACCCCTCGCGACTAGTGGCGGCGGCCACGCGGCCAGCCGGAACCGACATGTTGCACCGAACCGTCCAACCTCGCGGGCCGGTAAGGCCATACTAGGGGCGCTCACCACTCCCGGAGGTCGGTTCACCACACTTGGTACCGGTGGGGGCGGTGTGCACGACCACGCACTGAACGAAACCCGAAGGGGGCGCTGGTGGCGACCGGAACGACGGTGTTCAGCCGGGTGACGGTGGTGGCACCTCGGACGCGCATCGACGTGGCGCTGCCCGCCGACGTGGCCATCGCCGACCTGCTGCCGATGCTGCTGGACATGGCCAAGGAGGCCACACCGGACGGCGGCGCGCGGCACGGCGGCTGGTGCCTGGCGCGGCTCGGCGACAGCCCGCTGGACCCGAGTCGCACGCTGGCCTCGCTCGGCGTGGTCGACGGCGACCTGCTGCAGCTGCGCCGCCGCTCGGACAACCCGCCACCACCGCTGTACGACGACGTCGTCGACGCCATCGCGGAGTCGACGCCGAGCAGCTTCCGCCCGTGGACCAAGGACACGGCGCACCGGATCGGCCACGTGGCCGCCGGGCTCGCCCTGCTGCTGGCCGCCGTGGCCATCCTGCTGGGCGGTCCGCTGGTCGCCGGCGGGAACGCCATCGCGGCGGCCATCGCGGCCGGTGTCACGGCGATCATCGCGCTGACCGTCGGCGCGACCATCACGCATGCCTACGAGGCCGGCACGACCGGCGTGGTGATCGCGGCCACCGGGGCCCTGCCGATGGCGTTCGTGTGCGGCCTCTACGTCGTGCCGGGGTCACCCGGCCGAGCGAATCTGCTGCTGGCCTGCGTGTTCGTGCTGATCGTCTCGGCGGCCGCGATCATGGTGGTCGGCGCCGGGGTCACGGTGTTCGTCGCGGCGGGCACCGCGAGCGGCCTGGGTGCCGTCGCCTTCCTGATCGCCACCCTGATCGCCGAGCCGACGTACGGCATCGCGGCCGGGGCCGCCGCCGTGGCGCTGGCAGCGCTGTCCGTGCTGCCCAGGGTGACGATCATGCTGGCCAAACTGCCGCTACCGAGCGTGCCGAGGGACGCCGAGGACCTGCGTGAGGACTCCGGGTTCCCGGACTTCCGGGTGATCGAGCGGCGCACCGGCCTTGCCCACGAGTACATGACCGGCATGATCGTCGGCTGCGGTGTCACGGCGGCCATCTCGGCGGTGCTGGCGGCCAGCGCACCGGGCATGTTCGGCATCATCGAGGGCGGTGCCGTCGCGGCCGTGCTGCTGCTGCGTGGCCGCACCTACGCCAACGGCGCACAGGCCGTCGCCCTGCTGCTCACCGGCATGCTCGCCGGCGGCGGCATGCTGATCGGCTGGGCCATCGGTGCCACGTCGGACCACCGGCTGCTGTACGTCTTCCCGGCACTGCTGGTGATCGCGGCCGGCACGCTGGTGGTCGGCATCGTGTTCCCCGACCAGCGGTTCTCCCCGGTGCTGCGCCGGGCGGTTGACGTGCTGGAGGCGTTGCTGATCGTGTCCGTGCTGCCGCTCGCGCTCGCCGTGATGAACCTGTACAGCGGCGTCCGGCACTTCCACTTCAGCTGATGACCAGGACCACAACCGTCCTGGTGACCAGGACGACGGCGATCGTCGCCGCCAGCATGCTTGTCCTGCTCGGCCCGGCCGGTGCGCCGGTGTTCGCCGCCGACACCGGTTCGACCACGACGGCGCAACCGGGGCCGTCGGCGTGGTCGCCGCCACCGGTGAACATGAGCGCGCTGGCCACACTGCCCGGCGAGAATTCGAGGGGCACCCCGGACGACGCGTTCTCCCTCGGCCAGAACAGCCGCTGCATCACCAGTGACGTCGGCAAGACCACGCTGACCGACCGGCCCGCGGCCCAGCAGATGCTGGACATCGACGAGGCCCAGCAGTTCTCCACCGGCAAGGGTGTCACCGTCGCGGAGATCGACACCGGTGTGAACAAGCACCCGTTCCTGACCACCGGCGGCAGGCTGCTCAACGGCGGCGACTACATCCTCCCGGACGGCAACGCGCTGATCGACTGTGACGGCCACGGCACGATCGTCGCCGGCATCATCGCGGCGGACACCAGGGGCGGCGGCACGGCGTTCACCGGCGTGGCGCCGGACGCCAAGATCCTCGCCATCAAGCACACCAGCACGCACTACACGGCCCAGGACCCGAACAACCAGACCAGGACCGCGGGCGACCTGAAGACGCTGGCCGAGGCCATCCGGTACGCGGCCGACCAGTCGTCGGTCAAGGTGATCACGATGTCGGTGGACGAGTGTGTGCCGGCAGCGCAGGAGCAGGCGGTCCTGGCCGGCCCGTCGGCGATGGCACTGCAGGCCGCCATCCACTACGCGGTGGCCACCAAGGACAAGGTCGTGATCGCGGCGGGCGGCAACCTCACGTCCGGCAACACCGACCAGAACGGCCAGCAGGCCGGTGCGTGCGGGAACGTGCCGCAGAACAACGATCCCAACCCGAACAACGTCTACCAGGTGCAGATTCCCCCGGTGTACTCGGCCGACGTCGTCTCGGTCGCCTCCGTCGACCCGACCGGGGCGCCGTCGCAGTTCAGCGTGTGGGGGCCGTGGGTGACCATCGCGGCGCCCGGCCAGAACATCACGTCGGTCGACCCAGGGCCCGGCGCGACCGGGCTGTCCAACCGGACCATCGAGAACAACCAGACGATCCCGCTGCAGGGCACCAGTTTCGCGGCACCGTACGTGGCAGGTGTGGTCGCGCTGGTCCGGTCGAGGTACCCGAAGCTGACCGCCCGCCAGGTGATCACCAGGATCGAGGCGACCGCCCAGCACCCGTCCGGACCGGGCGGGCGGAACAACCAGGTCGGCTACGGCGTGATCAACCCGGTCGCCGCGCTCACCGCGGCCGTCCCGGGTCAGAACGGCGTGCCGGCGATCAGCGACAACGCTGTCCCGGTGACGCTGCCGATGGAGGCAGTACGGGACTGGACACCGGTCCGGGTGGCGCTGATCGGCACAGCGGTGGCGGTGGCCCTGCTGCTCTGCACCCGGTTCGTGGTGCGGGCCAGGCGGCGCCAGCCGGACGCGTGACGCGCTGACATGCCCCGTTGACATCCCCGGCCGTATGGTCGTCCGCATGACCAGGTACGGCGGCGGAGCACGACTCGGCGCGGTGGCCATTGCCGTGTTGTGCCTGGCAGCGGAGCCGATCGGCTGGTCAGCCGCTGCCCCACCGTCGGCGCAGCCGGACGCGTCGTCCTGGATGCCGCCACCGGTCAACCCGGCCGCGCTGCCCGTCGACACGCCGCCCGGGCCGCCGGCCGGCGTGACCTACACGCAGAAGTTCGGGTGCGTGTCGTCCGTGGACGACAACGCGCCGCTGCCGGACGAGCCGGCAGCACAGCAGATGCTGGACATCCGGACGGCACAGCAGTTCTCCACCGGGGCCGGCGTGAAGGTGGCGGTGATCGACACCGGGGTCAATCCGAACCGACTGCTCACCGACAACAACCGGCTCAAGGGCGGCGGTGACTACATCACGCCGGGCCAGGCCGACGGCACCCTCGACTGCGACGGCCACGGCACACTCACCGCGGGCATCGTCGCCGCGAACACGAGCCACACCGACTTCGGCTTCACCGGTGTGGCACCGGCCGCGACGATCTACTCGATCCGCCAGACCAGCAAGGTCTACGACGAACAGTTCCACGGCCAGGACACCGGCCTGACCGCCGGCACACCGTCCACTTTGGCCAGTGCGATCGTGCACGCCGTGAATCTCGGTGTGAACGTGATCACAACGTCGGTGGACGTGTGCCAGCCGACGGCCACCGCGGTGGCCGAGATGCGCCAGTTCGGCTCGCCGGTGCAGGAGTTGCAGGCCGCCATCGCGTACGCCGTCGAGCACGACGTCGTCGTGGTCAACTCGGCCGGCAACGTGGTGTCCCAGCCGGAGGGCGGCCAGCAGGCGTCCAACAACCCGTGCGCCAACATTCCGCAGAACGACAACCCGAACCCGAACGACGTGCGGGAGATCGAGATCCCGGCGGTGTTCTCGAACGACCTGCTGTCGGTGGCGTCGGTCAGCCCGATCACCGGATCGGTGTCGATGTTCTCGGTGTGGGGGCCGTGGGTGAACATCGCGGCCCCCGGCGAGGGCATCGTGTCGGTGAACCCGGCACGCGGCGGTCAGGGGCTGGCCCGCCTGTTCGCCGAGCCGGACAGCAACACCCGTGCGCCCGGACCGATCCAGGGCACCAGTTTCGCCGCGCCCTATGTGGCCGGCGTGGTCGCGCTGGTCCGGGCCAAGTACCCGAAGCTGACCGCCAGGCAGGTGATCACCAGGATCGAGGCGACCGCCCAGCACCCGTCCGGACCGGGCGGGCGGAACAACCAGATCGGCTACGGCGTGATCAACCCGGTAGCCGCCCTGACCGCCGCGATCCCCGGCCAGAACGGCGTGCCGGCGGTGGGCGACAACCAGGTGCCGGTGGTGCTGCCGGGCGGCCCGGTGCAGGACTGGGCACCGGTTCGGGTGGCGCTGATCGGCACGGCGGTGGCGATGGCGCTGCTGTTCGGCACCGTGTTCGTGGTGCGGACGGTCCGCAGGCGCCGGACCTGATCACCAGGGCGGTGTGATCACCAGGGCGGTGTGATCACCAGGGCAACAGGCCACCGGCATGCGAGTATGTGCCGGTCGGGCCGTCCTGGCCGACCCGCGCCATCCGCACGATGATCTCGACGCCCTGCTCGACGGTCTGGATGCCGGTGTTCCCGTTCAGGTCGGTCCTGGTGAAACCGGGCTCCACCGCGTTGATCCGCATGTTCGGGAACGCCTTCGCGTACTGCACGGTGATCATGTTCACGGCCGTCTTGGACACCGGGTAGGCCACGCCCGGGTAGTGGTACGCGGGGCTGTCCGGGTCGCTCAGCATCGTCAGCGACGCGAGGCCGCTGCTCACGTTCACCACAACGGGGGCGGCGGATCGCTGCAACAGCGGGAGAAACACGTGCGTGACCCGGACAGTGCCGAACACATTGGTGTCGAACGTCCTGCGCATCAGGTCGGCGGTCACGTCGGCGGCCCCGATGACCGCGTTGCCGTCACCCCGCTCCTCGATGCCGGCGTTGTTGACCAGCACGTCCAGCCCGCCGTCGGCCTCGATGGCCCGCACGGCGGCGGCCACCGATGTGTCATCGGTCACGTCGAGCTGGACCGCCCGTGCGCCCAGCGTCTGCGCCGCCTGCCGGCCACGGTCGGCGTCCCGGCTGCCGATGTACACGGTGTGGCCCGCCGCGAGGAGCTGGCGGGCGGTTTCGAAGCCGAGACCCTTGTTGGCCCCGGTGATCAGTGTCGTCGTCATGCCATCACCCTGTGGGCGGACAACGTGGTCAGCCAGTCGTCCGGTCTTCCTGGGACCGCTGATACCAGGTAGTGCCGGGCGGCACGGTGCACAGTGGTGTCATGGCGAGCACGGAGTTCGGACACGTGGTGCGACGCTGGCGGGACCGGGTCTCGCCGGACGCGGCCGGGCTGCCGACCGGCGGTCACCGGCGTGCCGCCGGGCTGCGGCGCGAGGAGCTGGCCCTGTTGGCCGGTATCTCCGTCGACTACGTCACCCGGCTGGAACAGGGCCGCGCCACCAACCCGTCCGAGCAGGTGGTCGAGGCCATCGGCCGGGCGCTGCGGCTGTCCGGCAGCGAACGTGAGCACCTGTTCCACGCCGCCGGGCTGGTCCCGCCCGGCCGAGGCACCGTGCCCGCGTACATCACCCCGAGCGTGCAGCGGATGCTCGACCGGCTGACCGGCACGCCCGTCTCGGTGTCCGACGCGGCATGGACGCTGCTGTTGGCCAACCCGCGGTACACGGCGCTGATGGGTGAGTTCCACGGCAACAACCGGAACTCGGTGTGGCGGCACTTCCTCGGCTCGGGCAGCCGGGTCCGGCACACCCCGGAGTCGCTGGGGCGGTTGGAGGCCGCCCAGGTCGCCGAGCTGCGGGCCACGGCCGGCCGCTACCCCGCCGACCAGCGGCTGCGCAGGCTGATCGCGGAACTGCGGGCGAACAGCGGCCGGTTCGCCGGACTGTGGGGCGCGGGCGATGCCGTCGGCCGGCACCAGACATCACGCAAGACCATCGACCACCCGCAGGTCGGCATGCTGACGCTGGACTGCGACGTGCTCACGGTGGCCGGCAGCGACCTGCGGATCATGGTCTACACGGCCGAGCCGGGCACCGAGGACGCGGACCGGCTGGCGCTGATCAACGTGCTGGGCACGCAGACGCTCGTCGGCTAGGTGTCGGGCCGGCTCAGGCGCCGATCACGGGTGGCGCGGTGCGGTCCGGCTTGCCGAGCAGGTCCTTGATGTCACCGGACAGCCGCGTCTTGACCTTGTGTTGTTGGTCACCGCCCTGGCCGCCGCGCATGCCGCCCATGCCGCCGCCCATCATCCCGCCGCCCTGCTGCTCGCCACCCGAGGCCGCAGGGTCGGCGCCGGTCCCACCCGCCTCACCGGGCAGCGGCAGCTCACCGGACATGCTGCCGGTGGTCGGGTCGGCGCCACTCGCCTCGGCGGGCGGCGATGCGGCTCCGCCGACGGGCGTGCCGACCACCGGTGCCGGTGTCGCCGCGTCGGCTGCCGGAGCGGCGACGTGCGGGGCGGCCGCATGCGGGGCGGCCACGTGCTGGGCGGCAGCCGGATGGGTGCCCGACGCGGGTTCGGGATGCACGGCGCCGGCAGCGGTGTGGGCAGGCACAGCGGGCGGCACTGAGTGGGTTGGCACGGCATGGGTCGGCACGGCAGTGGGTACCGGCTGGGTTGGCACGGCCGTTGTCGGCACAGCACCGGTCGGCACTGGGGCCGGCCGCGGCACCGCTCCGGTCGGCGGCGATGCTGCCTGCGGGACCGTCGGCTGCGGGCTCGGTGCCCAGTTCCGCGTGGGCATCTTGTGCGCCACCGTGATCGCGTCGTAGGACTGTCCACCTTGGACGCCGTCACACAGCTTGGTGAACGCCGCCAACACGTCCCGCACCAACTCGTGCAGCTGACCGGCGGGCTCGTCCAGCTCGTCCAGGTACTGCTTGGCCCGCGACTGCCCGGACACCGGCACCGTCATCGCGTCCGACGACTGGTCGGCGGTGTCGGTGAGCAGGTCGGTCAGCTCCTGGACGATCTGCCGAATGCCGTCCGCCGTCTTGTCCAGCGCGTCGGCCATGGCGTTCATCGCGTCGGACAGGTCGTTGCCGGACAGCCCGACCTGTCGCATGTAGTCCAGGAACGAGTTGGCGTCCCTGCCCTGCCACGCCGCGTCCAGCCCACCCAGTGGCGAGGTCAGCCGCTGCGTCACGTCCTCGGCCGCCGTCGCTGCCGTGCGCCAGCGTGCCGCCTCGGCGTGCAGGTCGCTCCACGTGCCCAGCGCGGGCGTCAGGTAGGACTCCACGGGATCGTGGACGCCGAGCTGCCCGGCCAGCTGCGACACGTAGTCGAGGTGGCCGGCCACCTTCGCCGTGATGTGGTCGCCGTCGAGCCCGCCGGGGTGCACCGCTACCTCCTGTGTTCTCAGCTGTGGTGTGCCGTGCGCAGGGCCGCGGCCTGGTCCTCGTCCGAGGACGTGTGCTCCTGCGCGACGGTGTGCAGGTTGGCCGCTGCCGACCGCAGCGCGTCGACGGCCCTGGCCAGCTGCTGTTGCAGGGTGGCCGCCGCGCCCTGGTAGGCGGCCGGGGTACCGAGCTGTTTGCCGACGTCACCGAAGGACTTCGAGGTCAACGGTGTAGCGCGCAGCGTGCTCAACGCGGTGGCCAGGTCGTCACCGGCCTGTTCCACAGTGCCGGCGTAGCCGGTGATCCAGCTCGGGTCGACCTTGATCCCGGACACGGTCACTCCTCCCGGCAGCGGTCAGTACGCGTTCATCACAAACTCGGACGGCCGTCGCACCGACAGGGTTCCCGCCGATGGGCACTCAGTTGCCACCGCTGCCCGGGTTGGCCTGTATGTACTGACCGGCGCCTGCCGGGATCTGCATGCCGCCCGGGAACGCGTGCTGCACGGCCTGCATGTCCAGCGGTTCCCCGCCCAGCGGCAGCAGCCCGATGATCGACTGCGGACCCGGCGGCAGGTCGCCGGTACCGGACGAGTCGGCGACGCCGAGCACCTGAGCGGTGAACGTGTCCGGCACGCTGTAGGCGACGCCACGCGGGTCGATGATGTAGATCTGGCCGCTGTCGAAGTCGCCGGCACTGGTGGCCGCGCGGACCGCGACGCCGCCGAGCTGCGGGTTCATGAAGAACGAGTTGATCTTGCCGACGGACCCGGCCTGCCCGATCTGGGCCATGGTCATCTGCCTGCCCGGCTGCGCCGGGTCGTCCGGCACGGCCAGCTTCAGGCCGACGGTCACCTTGGTCTTCGCCAGCGGCTGCTGCGGGTCGGAGTAGTCGGCGTTCCAGCCCAGGCACATCACGGGCTTGCTGTCCGCGCTGATCACGGTCGGCCGGACACCCGGGTACTTGCTCACGTTGACCCGCAGGCCACCGCTGTCGCCGAACTGCACGGTCGTCACGCCGGTCGTGGTGTCCGGCGGTACGAGCGGCACGTCCTTCTGGCCGAGGGAGTTCTCGTTGATGGCGATCTGCGCCGTGGTCTGGCTGACCGGCTCCATGCCGCCCGGCACGACCATGTAGTACTGCTCGCCGTCGACCTGCTGCACGCCGAAGCTCTCGCCCATCTTCAGCTCCTGCGCGGCCAGCTTCGCCACCGGCGTCGCGTTCCGGTCCAGGCCGTTGGCCGGGTTCTGGATCTCGGCGACCGACGGGATCGCGTTCAGCACCGCCGAGCTGACCACGCGGTAGCTGTTCGGGTCCGCGATGTTCAGCGCGTGCAGCACGGCCGGGTCCTTGGCGTCGAGCTGGGCGCGCACCGCGCTGTCGTTGGGCGCGTTGGCGCCGGTGGCCAGCCCGTACACCAGGTTCAGCGTCGCACCGCCGTCACTGGACACCAGCAGGGCCTGACCGGCCTTCAGCGCGGAACCGATGTTCGGCTCACCGACCACCACGGTCGTCTGCGGCGCGCGGTGGCCCGTCGGATCGGGAGCGTTGTTGTCCCGGATGATGTTGTCGCACACCGCCCACGTGGTCGGCTGCTGCCCCGGCTTGGGCAGCACGGTCGGCCCGTCCGGGATGCCCTCGATGTTGCCGGTCGGCATGCCGGCCAGTTCCGTGTCGTCCACGGTGGTCACCGGCACCACGGTCGGCGCGGACCGCGGCGTGTTGCTGCCGCTGCCGCTCTGGTCCTGCTGCCGCTGGGCGGCAGCGGCCAGCAGCAGCCGGCCGGATGCGACGTTGAACACGGGGATCAGCTCGTGCGGGTTCTGGCTGACCACGTAGACGGCGCCGGACGGCTGCGCGATGACGATGCCGCTGTTCGGCACGGTCGGCGCAGGCTTCAGCACGGCGAAGAGCAGGAAACCGACCAGGCCGACGACGCCGACGATCACCCCGACGATGGTGGATCGCTTGTGCGATCTCATCGGGTCGTGCAGCATCACCGGGTCCTTGCGGACCAGGGCGGACTCCATCCGGCGCAGCACAAAGCGATACGCCTGGACCTGTGACTTGGTCGTCGGTGTTGACGGCATTCTCGTCCTGCAGCTCTCCCTGTCGCGGTACCGTTCGGCAGAATAGTCCGCCTACGAACGAAGCGCGGCGGGTTCGGCAAGACGGCCGGTTCGATACGAACGGCACGAGGGGAAGACCGAGCGGATGTCCGTAACCACTCCACGACCGGGGCCGCCCGCGCCTGGCATGGCGGCCGGGCCGACGAGCGGAGGCAACCCGGCACCCGCCGGGCAGCCGGTGGCAGCCGCGCGGGCCGCCATCACCGCCCGTAGACGCACCATCGGTGCCAGCCTCGGTGCGCTGCCGGTGCTCAACCTGGTCGTGATCGAGGTCGGACTGGCGATCGCCCTGATCTTGCTGGCCATCGACGTGACCAGGATGCGCTACGTGGCCATCGGCATCGTCGTGATCGCGCTGTTCATCGCGCTGCTGCGCTGGAACGGCCGGTGGTTCACCCAATGGGTGCGACTTACGCTGCGTTACATGTTCCGTTCGCACAGTAGGGCCGTCGACCCGGTGCCGACCGACGAGGAGTCACCGGCACCCGAGGCGGCCGCCGTGCTCGGTCCCGAGGACGCCAGGGTCAACCTGCTCCGGCTCGTCGTGCCCGACCTGGTCGTGGCACAGGGCGCCGACCACGAGCGCCGGCAGGTCGGCATCGCGTGGCACGACGGGTCGTGGACGGCCGTGCTGCTGGTCGAGCCGATGCCGGCGTTGATCACCCAGGTGGGTGCCACCCCGAACCTGCCGCTCGGCGCGCTGGCGCCGTGCCTTGAGGACCGCGGTGTGGTGCTGGACGCCATCCAGGTCATCTGGCACTGCTACCCGGGCAGCGCGTCCCTGCCCACGTCGTCCCCTGCGCTGGCGTCCTACCTCGAAGTACTCGGACCGCTGCCGGCCGCCGCCCGGCGGACCACCTGGATCGCCGTGCGGCTCGATCCCCGGCGCTGCCCGGCCGCGATCAGCGAGCGTGGCGGCGGTGTCGTCGGTGCGCACCGGGCGCTGATCGGTGCGTTGTCCCGGGTGCGCAGCGCGCTGGAGGCCAGGGGTGTGCCGACCCGGCCGCTGGACCCGGACGAGTTGCTGCGGTCCGGCGTGTCGGCAGCCGAACTGGTCGGCGCCGCCCGCGCGAACCTGCGGGTCGGCATGCGGGAACGCTGGACCGGCGTGACCACGGCCGGCATCGGGCACGCCAGCTACGCCATCACACACTGGCCCAAGGGCAAGAACGTGAACAGCATCAACGGGCTGACCGGCATCCGGGCACTGTCGTCCACCGTGGCCATGTCGATCTCGCCGAGTGGCGAGGACGGCCAGGTGGGCTTGCGCGGACTGGTCCGGGTGAGCGCCCGGACCCCCAGTGAGCTGCACGAGGCCAACCAGCGCCTGTACACGATGGCGCACAAGCTGAACGTGTCGCTGACCCCGCTGCGCGGCCTCCAGGTGTCCGGCCTCGCCGCGACGCTGCCGCTGGGCGGTGCCGCCTGATGGCCAGGAGCAGGGCGCTGGATCTGCGCAGCCAGTCCGGTATCGCACCGGAGTTCCTGGTGTCGCCGGCCATGCTGGACGCGGTCAGTCCGTCCGGTGACCGGGGCGGCATGGTCATCGGGTCGGGCATGAACAACGAGCCGCTGTCGGTGTCGGTGCTGCGGCCGTCGCCGACCAGGATCGTCTGCGTCGGCGGGCTGTATCTGGCCAGGCAGTTGGCGCTGCGCGCGATGGCCACCGGTGCGTGGGTCGTGGTGGCCACCGCGCGGCCGGCCGCGTGGCAGGTGCTGGCGAAGGCGGCCGGTGACGGGCCGGACGGCCGGCCGGTGCCGCTGGTACAGATCCGCAGGTTGAACCCAGTCGAGCTGCCCAGGGCCACCGAGGACGGCCCGCTGCTGGTGATGCACGACGGTGGTTCGACCCCGCAGGAGCTGTTCCCGCCGAGGTCGGCCTGGCAGACCACGGTCTACGTGCTGCCCTACCTGCACCCGCAGGCGACCGCGATGGCCAACTCGGCGGACCTGGTGCTGTTGCAGCGGCAGCCGGTCGGCCAGGCCCAGTTGGCGGGCCGGATCTGGCGGCTGCCGCCGCCGTTGGTGCAGCAGTTGACCAACCTGAAGGAGGACCAGGTGGTCGCGCTGGGCCGGAACCTGTGGCGCCCGGTGCGCCTGTTGACCACCCCGGCCGAACAGCAGATCCTCGGCCCGGTCCGGCGCGGCGACTGACTCAGTCCGTGTTCGCCCTCGGCTGGGCCAACATGTTCTCGACCTCGGTCGCCACGATCGGCCGCGCGCCGGCCAGGTCGATGCCGAGTGCGCCCAGCGCCACGGCAGCGCCACCGTCCGCCACCGCGAGCAGGCCGAGCAGCAGGTGTTCGGTGCCGATGAAGTCGTGCCCGAGATCAGCCGCCTGCCTGGCCGCCTGCTCGATGCTCCGCTTGCCCTGGTCCGTGAACGGGATGTGCCCTCGTGGTGTCTTCCCGTCCGGTGCCGGCATCCGCTGCTCGACGGCCTGCCGCACGGCGTCCGCGCTGCCGGCCTCCGCGATCAGCACCCTGGCCGCCAGGCCCTTCGGCTCGTCCAGCAGGCCGAGCAGCAGGTGCTCGGTGCCGATGTGCTTGTGCTTGTAGTTGCGGGCCGACTCCTGCGACAACACGACGGCGTGCCGCGCCAGGTCCGTGTACCGGCTGAAGATGTTGGGCACCCAGCGCTGCTGGGCCGCCTGTTTGGACACCCCGATGGCGTCCCCGATCTCCGTCCACGACGCGCCCTCCTCCTTGGCCTGGGCCACGTAGTGCCCGACCAACTGGTCGCCGAGGGCGGTCAGGGTGTGCGACCGTGCCTGCGCCTCGGTGATCTTGGTGAGCGCCGGTGCTTCCGGCAGGTCGGTGTCGACACGGGAGATCAGGTCGCTGAGGCTGACATTGAGTGGGCTCATGCGTCAACTATGGCTTGACGATGACCTGTCGTCAACCGTTTCTTGACGATTTTCGTCAACGAGTTCTTGACGAGTCGATTTGTCGACAATCCAGCGGCGCCCGGAGGTTCCTGGTTCGCTCGGCCCTGGCCGCCAACTCGTCGTCCGGCGGGTAGTCCACGGACAGCAGCGTCAGCCCGTGCGCTGCCGCCACGGCCACCGTGCTGGGCCGGACGGTCGCCGCCAGCAGCGAGGCAGGCCAGTCCACCGGTAGCCGCCCCTCACCGACCGCGAGCAGCGCACCGATGAGACTGCGCACCATCGAATGGCAGAACGCGTCCGCCGACACGTGCGCCACCAGCACACCGTCCGGTTCCCGCGCCCAGTCCAGCCGCTGCAACTCGCGGATCGTGGTGGCGCCCTCCCTGCGCCGGCAGAACGCCACGAAGTCGTGCTCACCCAACAACAGCGCGGCCGCCTCGTTCAGCAGCGGCACATCCAGCGGCCGATGCCAACTCAGGGTGTTCCGACGCTGCAACGGGAGCGCGCCGAACGGCGTGTCGGCAACGCGGTACGCGTAGTGCCTGCGCAGCGCGGAGAACCGGGCGTCGAACTCGACCGGCACCGGGCGCGCCGAGAGCACCCGCACGTCCGGCGGCAGCATCCGGTTCCACCGCCCGGCCAACCGGTCCAGGTCGTCGTCGTAGGGCTGGACCTCCAGATGCGCCACCTGGTTCGCGGCGTGCACACCGGCGTCCGTGCGCCCGGCCACCACGAGTTTGGCCGGTGCCCGGCCACCGGGACCGCGCAGCGCCAACACCTCGGCCAGCACGCCCTGCACCGTGCGGCGGCCAGGCTGGGCGGCCCAGCCGGAGAAATCCGTGCCGTCATAGGCGAAATCAATACGAACGCGGACGAGCCCGCCGTCCCTTTCGGACACGGCGGGCTCGTTCACGATCTGGTGCTGCTGGGACGTCAGGACTTGTCCTCGTCGGACTCGCCCTCGGTCGCCTCAGTCGCTGCCTCGCGGGCCTCGGCGTCCGCCTCGGCTGCCTCGATGACGTCGGCGTCGACCTCCGCCTCGGGGGTGACATCCTCGTTCACGACGTCCTTGGCCGGAGCCTCGGTCGTCTTCCTGCTCTTGCTGTCCGCGAACTTCGTGCCACGCGCGGCCTCGGCCTCAGCCGTAGCGGTCCGCTCGGCCACCAGCGAGATCACGGCCATCTTGGCGTTGTCACCCTTGCGGGGCATCACCTTGGTGATCCGCGTGTAGCCACCCGGGCGGTCCGCGAAGAACGGGCCGATCTCCGCGAACAGCTTGTGCAGGATGTCCTTGTTGCGGATGGTCTTCAGGACCTCGCGGCGGTTGTGCAGGTCACCGCGCTTGGCCTTGCTGATGATCCGCTCGGCGAACGGCCGCAGCCGCCGCGCCTTCGCCTCGGTGGTGGT
>DASUJK010000331.1:0-2717 GCA_036279295.1 Pseudonocardiaceae bacterium
TAGCTGCCGTCCGCGAAGAACTCCGTCGCTGCGACGTCGAGCGCGAGCGCGACCTCGTCGCCGGCGGTGAGCCCGGCGGCCTCGATCGCCTCGACGATCAGGTCGAGCGCCTCCCGGTTGTGCGGCAGGTCAGGTGCGAAGCCGCCTTCATCGCCGACAGAGGTCGCCAGCCCGCGTTACTTCAGCACTCGCTTGAGCGCGTGGTAGACCTCGGCGCCCCAGCGCAGGGCTTCGCGGAAGGTCGGCGCCCCGACCGGCGCGATCATGAATTCCTGGATGTCCACGTCGGTGTCGGCGTGCGCGCCACCGTTGAGGATGTTGAGCATCGGCACCGGCAGCACGTGCGCGTTGGGGCCGCCGAGGTAGCGGAACAGCTCCAGGCCGGACGAGTCGGCCGCGGCCTTGGCCACGGCGAGCGAGACGCCGAGGATGGCGTTCGCGCCCAGCCGGGACTTGTCCGGGGTGCCGTCCAGGTCGACCAGTTTCTGGTCCACGATCCGCTGGTCGACGGCGTCCGTGCCGGCCAGTTCGGGGCCGATCACGTCGAGCACGGCGTTGACCGCCTTCTCCACGCCCTTGCCGCCGAACCGCTTCGGGTCACCGTCCCGCAGCTCCACTGCCTCGTGCTCGCCGGTCGACGCGCCGGAGGGCACAGCGGCCCGTGCCAGCGTGCCGTCGTCCAGCGCCACCTCGACCTCCACGGTCGGGTTGCCCCGCGAGTCCAGGATCTCTCGCGCGCCGACCTGCTCGATGACCGCCACCTGCGCTCCTGTCCAACCTTCGTCGTCCCAAGTTTCGTGTCGAACACGAGCCTAGCGGGAACCAGAGGTCACCCGACGGAGGCTCGGGAACGAATTCCCCCGGCTGACCACGATTCAGACGGCCACGCGGCGTCGCCGCTGAACGGGGTGATGCCGGCCACCTCGGGTCCACCATACGATCACCATCCGGACGGCGGTCGAGGAACACGCCGCAGGCAAGTAGCGTTGTCCGGACCATGACTGACGGCACTTTTGAATCGTTCCGCCGAGCGGAGACGCTGCTGTCCCAGCGTCGGCCGCTGGAGGCGCTACGCGAACTGGCGGCCGTCGTCGAAGCGGCCCCCGACGCGCCCAGCGTGCATCTGCTCGCTGGGCGCGCTTATCTGGGTTCCGCGCAGCTCAACCGGGCGGAGCGTGCCTTCCTGCGGGTGCTGGAACTGGACCCGTCCGACCACTACGCGCACTTCGCGCTGGGCAGGACGTTGCAGCGGCAGGGCAGGCTGACCGAGGCCAAGACCCAGCTGAAGCTGGCCGCGGCGATGAATCCGCTGCCGGAGTACCAGGAAGCACTCGGCGAGGTGAGTGCCCGACTGGCGCTGCGGGCCAGCCGGACCGAGGACGCCGACTAGCTCTTGGCGGTGCTGGCCTTCGCGTAGGCGTCGGCAGCGCTGAACACGGCCCGGCCGTAGGCCACCGAGTTGTTGTAGTGGAACGCGGCCCGCCACCAGCGGGCCGGAACGGTCAGGTCGCCCGCGTCACACAGGTAGGTGGCGGCGGTCAGTGCCGCGTCGTCGATGTTCTGCGGGTCCGGCGCGTGGCCGTCGCCGCTGGCCCGCTCCCCCTGCGCCAGCCACCGCGACGGCAGGAACTGCATCGGGCCCACCGCGTGGTCCCACACCGGGTCGCCGTCCAGCTTGCCGTGATCGGTGTCGTGGATGCTCCGCACGCCGGGCGAGCCGTCCAGGGCGGGTCCGATGATCGGGAACGCCTCGGTGCCGTTGGCGTTGATCGAGTCGCCGTGGTGCTGACCGTGGTCGGACTCGATCCGGCCGACACCGGCCAGCGTGCTCCAGGACAGGTGACACGACGGGTGGCGTTTGGCGGTGATCGCGGCCGCGCCGACGTAGGCCTGGAGTGCCCGCTGCGGGATGTCGGTGTGCGACGACACCCGGTCCAGCCAGCGCGCCCTCGGGTCGTTCGGTCCCGGGCGGGACGCCGGCACGGCGGACGGCACGGCCGGGGCCGCACTGCCGGACGCCACATCCAGTTCCGGAATGGTGAACAGCGGCTCGACCGGCCCCTCGGACCTGGCCAGCGAACCGAGCGGGCCATTGCGCAGCCACACGCCGAACAACACGATCAACGCGGTGACGACGACGAGGATCAGCAGCACCCACGGCCACCGACGCCTGCGCCTCGGCGGCGGGAAGCTGGGGACCGTGGCGGTCGTCATGGGGCCTGACACCTTGCCAAGGCTACGGGGTCGACATGAATGGCCTTGGTGACCAGGCCTTTCGGGTCACCGGGGCCAGAACCGGCGCCAGGCGTCCGCGTCCATGGTCAACGGGTCCACGCCGGCATCCCGGGCGTTGCCCTCGGCCGTACGCAGGTCAGCGGCGAACCGCCGGCCGGCCGCCCGTAGTTCACCTTCCGGGTCGACACCGGTCAGCTTGATCGAGGCGGCGAGCGCGAACAACGCGTCGCCGTCATCGTTTCCCTTGCCGGGCAACAGATCCACCGGCAGGCCCGCCCGCGTCGCGCGAGACGTCAGCTTGGCCGCCAGGCTCACCGCGGGCTGGCCGAACGCCACACCGTCCACACTGGACTGACGTTGTTTCTCGGCCTGCTTCAGCTCCTCCCAGCGGTGCTGCTGACTGACCGCGTCGCGGACCGCGGGGTCACCGCCCGCGAACACGTGCGGATGCCGGCCGACCAGCTTGCCGACCAGATCGGCGG
>DASUJK010000332.1:0-9933 GCA_036279295.1 Pseudonocardiaceae bacterium
GGTGAGGTGCTGACACTGCGGGTGCGCGACTTCGTGGCCGCGGCCAGGGTGATGGGTGCCAACCGGAGCAGACTGGTGCTGCGCCACCTGGTGCCCAACGCACTGGGCACGGTGATCGTGAACATCACCTTCCAGGTCGCCGACGCGATCCTGGCGCTGTCCGCGCTGGGCTTCCTCGGCTTCGGTGTGCAGTACCCGGGCACCGACTGGGGCGACCAGCTGTTCGACGGTGCCGGCAACCTGAACAACGGTTACTGGTGGCTGATCTACCCGGTCGGCGTGCTGTTGATCGTCACGGTGATGGCGTGCAACCTGATCGGCGACGCGCTGCGGGACGCGCTGGATGTGAGGTTGAGGCGTCGATGACCAACATCTGGGAGTCCGAGGCAACAACCCGGACGCGGCAAGGAGATCCGTCTGTGGAGCACGTCCTGGAGATCACCAACCTCACCACGCACATCGAGCTCAGTCGCTCGACTGTGCAGGCGGTCGGCGGTGTCAGCTTCGCCCTGAAGCCCGGTGAGACCCTCGGGCTGGTCGGGGAGTCCGGCTGTGGCAAGTCCATGACCGGACTGTCGATCATGGGCCTGCTGCCGGTGGGCGGCAAGATCGTGGACGGTTCGGTCAAGCTCGGCGGTCGGGAACTGGTCGGGCTGTCGGCTCACCAGATGCGGCAGATCAGGGGCAACGAGATCGCGATGGTCTTCCAGGACCCGCTGACCTCGCTCGACCCCACGAAGACGATCGGCCACCAGGTGTCCGAAGGTGTGCTGCTGCACCGGAACGTCACCAAGAAGCAGGCGCAGAACCGGGCTGAGGAAGTACTCGGCCTGGTCGGGCTGCCCAGGCCGAAGGAACGGCTGGAGGACTACCCCCACCAGCTGTCCGGCGGCCTGCGGCAGCGCGTGATGATCGCGATCGCGCTGGCCTGTGAACCGAAGGTGCTCATCGCGGACGAGCCGACCACGGCTCTGGACGTGACGATCCAGGCGCAGATCCTGGACCTCCTGTCCGACCTCAAGGACCGGCTGGGCATGGCGATGCTGCTGGTCACCCACGACATGGGCGTGGTGGCCGGGCACACCGACCGGATCAACGTCATGTACGCCGGTCGGATCGTGGAGAGCACCGAGACCGAGCAGCTGTTCGAGCACATGCACCACCCGTACACGAGGGCGCTGCTGGGCTCGATCCCGCGGCTGGAGCAGGACGTCACCGAGCGGCTGTACAGCATCGCGGGCCTGCCGCCCGACCTGGCCAATCCCCCGGAGGGCTGCCGGTTCGCCGCCCGCTGCGCACTGGCCACCGACCAGTGCCGCAAGGAGGAGCCGGAGCTGCTGCCCACGGGTGGCGGTGTCGTCGAGCACGAGTTCTCCTGCTGGCACCCGGTGGACGGGCCGTTGGACCTGCACAAACTCACCGACGCCGAAGCCCTCGGTGCCGACGTCGTCGCCGTCACCGGCGGGGACGACGAGGGGGAGCAGGCCAAGCCGGCCGTCGAGGTGCGCCAGCGGGAAAAGGTCGCCGCACGGTCCGCCGAGAGCGAAGCACTGCTCGTGGTGGACAACCTGGTGAAGGAATTCCCCATCACCGCCGGCATCCTGCAGCGGAAGGTCGGCAGTGTGAAGGCCGTGTCCGGGGTCTCCTTCGCGGTCGGCACGGGCCGGACGTTCGGTCTGGTCGGCGAGTCGGGCTGTGGCAAGACCACCATCGGCCGGGTGATCGTCGCGCTGGAGAAGCCCAACGGGGGCAAGGTGACCCTCAGCGGCGAGCAGATCTCGGCGATGCGCGGCAAGCAGCTGCGGGAGAAGCGCCGCGACCTGCAGATGATGTTCCAGGACCCGTACGCGTCCCTGGACCCTCGTATGCGGGTCGGTTCCATCCTGCGTGAGCCGCTGCAGGTGCAGGGTGCGGGCAGCTCGGGCCAACAGATGTCCAGAATCCACGAGATGCTGGACGAGGTCGGCCTGCCGCGCACGGCCCTGGAACGGTTCCCGCACGAGTTCTCCGGCGGGCAGCGCCAGCGCATCGGGCTGGCCCGTGCGCTGATGCTCAACCCGCGCCTGATCGTGGCCGACGAGCCGGTGTCCGCACTGGACGTGTCGATCCGCGCCCAGGTGCTGAACCTGATGCGGCGCCTGCAAGCCGAGCACGGTATGTCCTATGTGGTCATCTCGCACGACCTCGCGGTGGTCAAGTACCTCGCCGACGAGATCGGTGTGATGTACCTGGGCAAGATGGTCGAGGTCGGCAACGGCGACGACATCTACCACCGGCCGGCCCACCCGTACACCGCGGGACTGATCGACACGATCCCGATCCCGGACCCCAGGGTGGAGAAGGCCAAGGACGGCGCGGCGATCAAGGGCGAGATCCCCAGCCCGATCGACCCGCCGTCGGGCTGCCGGTTCCGCACCAGGTGCCCGCTGGCCCAGGACAAGTGCGCCGAGGAAGAACCGGCCTTGCGGTCGTTCGGCCCTGGGCACATCGCAGCATGCCACTTCCCGCTGCAAACCCCGGCCGTCGAGGAGACCGCCGCGGTGTCCGTCTAGTACCGCACTACTTCACTACCGAACGGCCGCCGAGCCCAACGACTCGGCGGCCGTTTCGTATGCTCAGGTCGCCGCCACCGGACAGTCCGAAGTAGCCCGGTGCGCCGGAGTAGACGCCCCGCGCCTCGGTCTCCAGCCTGTCGATGATCTCCATCGTGCGTCCCTTCGGTGCTCCCGTCATCCAACCGCCGGGAAAGCAGCACCGCACGCACTCCACCGCGCTCACGTCCGGACGGAGCCTGCCCTGTTGCGCAGCAGGTCCACGATGCTCAGATACTCGGCGTGGTTCTTCGCGCTGCTCCTACACGTCGAAGATCGAGCCGCGCACCCAGGAACGAGAACCGCGCCATGCCGGGCTCAGTCATCCCGCTGCCCAAGCGACAGTCCGGCTCGTGCGCGAACAACTCGGTGAACACCGTCTCGGTGTCCACCGCCGAGTGCACACCCCAGCGCGGCAGTTCGCGACGCCGCAACGCCATCAGCACACCGTCCTCGGCCCACGCCGTGCCGACGAGCTCGCCGGGCAGCGGCCCGGCGACGCACAGCAACGGCATCGTGGCCAGCGCCGGGTCGTCGCTCACCACGACAACCGGTTCGGTGCCGCTCACCTCGGCGATGAGCTGGAACAGGTTGAACGTGTAGGAGTCGTGGTTGTCGACCAGCAGCGTGCGCATCGCGCGAACTCCCTGTGGTTCGGCGAAGATGACACAATGGACAAGACCACGGCGGCCGCGTATCTGGCCAGGATCGGTGCCCAACCGGATGCCGTGCTCACACCGGACGCGGCGACGTTGCGGGACCTGTGCGTGCAACACATTAGGACAGTCCCGTTCGAGAACCTCGACATCCACCTCGGTGCCCGCATCACACTGACCGAGGAAGCGTTGGTGGCCAAGATCGTGAACCGGCGGCGCGGCGGGTTCTGCTACGAACTGAACGGGCTGTTCGCCGCACTGCTGACCACGCTCGGCTACCAGGTGACCGTGCTGTCGGCCCGCGTGTTCGACGATGACGACGCCGTCGGCCCGCCGTTGGACCACATGGCGCTGCGGGTGGACCTGGCGCGACCGTGGCTGGTGGACGTCGGCTTCGGCCGGCACGCCGTGCACCCTCTTCGGCTGGACGAACCGGGCGACCAACACGATCCGGGCGGCGTGTTCGCGCTGCGGCCGACCGGGGAGTTCGGCGATGTCGACGTGCTGCGCGACGGCGCACCGGTCTACCGGCTGGAGGACCGGCCGCGGTCGCTCGCCGACTTCGAAGCGATGTGCTGGTACCAGCAGACGTCGCCGGACTCGACGTTCACGAAGCAGGTGATCTGCTCGGTGCTGCGGCCGGAGGGCAGGGTCACGCTCAGCGGCCTGCGGCTGATCCGGACCACACCCGACGGCCGCGTCGAGAAGCACCTGACCGAAGCGGCCGCGCTGGCCGCCTACCGGGACATCTTCGGCCTGACACTGGATCGGCTGCCCGTGTTGGTCTGAGGTGTCGATTCGGCGGTTGGGCGTTCGTGTAGAGGGTGATACCAACCCGAGGAGTCGAGATGAAGCAGTATCTGCTCAGTGTCTACCAGCCCGACGGCCCGATCCCGGCACCGGAGGTGCTGGCCACCATCTCCCGTGACCTGGACGCCCTGAACCGGGAGATGCGGGCGGCAGGCGTGTGGGTGTTCTCCGGTGGCCTGCACCCGGCCGACTCGGCGACCGTGTTGCGCCCGCAGGATGGTGAGCTGCTGATCACCGACGGCCCGTTCACCGAGGGCAAGGAGCACCTCGGTGGGTTCACCGTGATCACGGCGCCGGACCTGGACGCCGCCCTGGCGTGGGGCCGCGAACTGAGCGCGGCCACGACACTGCCGATCGAGGTGCGGCCGTTCCGATGACGCCCGAGGACGTCTTTCGGGCGGAGTACGGCCGCGCGGTGGCCGTCCTGGTCCGCCTCCTCGGTGACATCGACGCCGCCGAGGAGGCCGTGCAGGACGCGTTCACCGAAGCGGTGCTGCGGTGGCCGACCACCGGAGTGCCGCCCAGCCCGGCGGGCTGGATCATCACCACCGCCCGCAATCGGGCCATCGACCGGTTCCGCAGGGAGGCCACCCGCGACGAGCGACAGGCCGACGCCATGGTGCTGCACGCGCCCGACGAGACCGAACCGGAGGGCCCGGTGCGCGACGACCGACTACGCCTCATCTTCACGTGCTGCCACCCGGCGCTGGCCGCGCACGCCCGGGTCGCGCTGACGCTGCGGCTGCTGGGCGGACTGTCCACACCCGAGATCGCGCGTGCGTTCCTGGTGCCCGAGTCGACGATGGCGCAGCGACTGGTCCGGGCCAAGGCCAAGATTCGGGACGCCGGCATCCCGTACCGCATGCCGGGCGACTCCGATCTGCCCGACCGGTTGGCCGCGGTGCTGGCCGTGCTCTACCTGATCTTCAACACCGGTACCGGGCCGGGCTCGGTCCGCGCGGACCTGGGCGCGGAAGCGATCCGGCTTGGCAGGCTGCTGGCCGAACTGATGCCGGACGAGCCGGAAGTGCTCGGTCTGCTCGGACTGATGCTGCTCGTCCGGTCCCGGCAGGCGGCCCGCACCGATGCGGCCGGACACCTGGTGCTGCTCGCCGACCAGGACCGGGACCGGTGGGACCACGGCCTGATCACGGAGGGTCAGGCCATCGTGCGCCGGTGCCTGCGCCGGGACCGGCCGGGGCCGTACCAGCTCCAGGCCGCGATCAACGCCGTGCACAGCGATGCGCGGACCGCCGCCGACACCGACTGGCGGCAGATTCTGCGGCTGTACGACCAGCACATGGTGATCGCCCCGGGTCCGGTCGTCGCGCTGAACCGGGCGGTCGCCGTGGCCGAGGTGCACGGGTCCGCGTTGGCGCTGGCGCTGGTGGACGAACTCGACCTGCCCCACTACCACGTATGGCACGCCGTCCGGGCCGACCTGCTGCGCCGCCTTGGCCGAGCCTCCGAAGCCACTGACGCCTACCTGGCCGCCGCCCAGCACACCGACAACATGGCCGAGCGGGAGTTCCTGACCACTCAGGCCTCCACAACCCGACGCGCCTCCGACGGCGTCATCCCGTAGTGCGCCTTGAACCTAGTCGGTTTTGCCACGCAGCACGAATTTCTGGATCTTGCCGGTCGCGGTCCTCGGCAGGTCGTCCACCACGACGACCTGCCGAGGCACCTTGAAGTGCGCCAGCCGGGCACGGGCGAACTCGCGTAGTTCGTCGACGTCGAGGTGGGCGTCCCGCACCACGGTCACGTAGGCGACCGGCACCTCGCCCCAGCGTTCGTCCGGCCTGCCGACGACGGCCACCTCGGACACCGCGGGATGCGCGCTGAGCACCTGTTCCACCTCGATGGTCGCGATGTTCTCGCCGCCTGAGATGATCACGTCCTTGAGCCGGTCGCGCAACTCGATGTAGCCATCCGGGTGCATGACGGCCAGGTCACCGGAGTGGAACCAGCCGCCTGCGAACGCCTGTGCCGTCGCCTCGGCGTCCCGGTAGTAGCCGAGCATCACGTTGTTGCCGCGCATCACGACTTCGCCGAGGGTCGCGCCGTCCGCCGGCACGTCGGCCATTTCCTGGTCCACCACACGAATCCGGTCCGACACGATCGTGCCGACACCCTGCCGGGCGCGCAGCCGGACCTGTTCGTCGGTGGACAGTTCGTCCCACGCCGGGTGCCACGCGCACACCGCGAGCGGACCGTAGGTCTCGGTCAGGCCGTACAGGTGCGTGATGGCGATGTCCAGCCGTTCGGCCCTGGCCAGCAGGCTCGGCGTCGGCGGCGCTCCCCCGACGAACAGGTGCACCGGTTTCGGGCACCGGACGGCGTTCTCGACGCCGAGCATCATCGTGACCACGGTCGGCGCCGCGCACATGTGGGTGACACCGCTCTCGGTGATGGCCCGCCAGATGGCCGCCGGGTCGATCTTGGGCAGGCACAGGTGGGTACCACCGGCCGCCGTCACCGCCCACGTGTACGCCCAGCCGTTGCAGTGGAACATCGGCAGTGTCCACAGGTAGACGCTGCGCGTGTCCAGCCTGGCTTCCGCGATCACGCCGAGACTGTGCAGGTAGGCGCCCCGATGCGACGTCATCACGCCGCGCGGCCGGCCCGTGGTGCCCGACGTGTAGTTCAGCGACAGCAGTGCACGCTCGTCATCGGGCGGTGCCAACGCGGCCGGCTGTCCGGCCGCCAGCAGTGCCTCGTACTCACACGCCGTCGGATCGGCGATGTCGACCCATACGACGGTGACCGACAACGATGTAAGGGCTTCGGTCAGCGTCGGGCGCAGGTCCGTCGACGCGAACACCACCGACGCTCCACTGTGGTCCAACACGTAGGCGTAGTCGGCGGCGGCCAGCCTGGTGTTCAACGGCACCAACACCGCGCCCGCGCCGGGCACCGCGTAGTGCAGTTCCAGCATGCTGACCACGTTGGGTAGCAGCGCGGCGACCCGGTCCCCCGGTGCCACGCCGAGCCGGTCACGTAACACGCCTGCCGCGGTGCGCACGCGGTCGGCGTGTTCCGCGTATGTCCATTCTCGACCGCCGTCGCGCACCGCGATCCGTTCGGCCCACACGTAAGCACTGCGCTCCAGGAAGGCCAGCGGACTCAGGACCGACTCGGACACCGTCATGCGTCCGACACTAGCCAAAGGTGGAGTCAGCCAAAAGTGAAGTCGTAGGCCTGCACGCCCGGGGACATGTCGAGCCGGAGCAGCCCGCGTTGACTGTTCGGGCTCGACACCAGCGTGTACAGCTTCGGCACGCTGGCCACCGTGAACGTCTGCGTCGTCTTCCCGCCGAGCTGCACCGTGACCGTGCCGTGGCCACCGAGCACCAGGTACACGTCCTTGGCCTGGAAGTTCAGTTCCAGTGCCGCACCGGGGCCCGCGCTCAGATCCTCGGCTTCCGACGTCCACGTGCCGCCCAGCGCGAATGTGTCCTGGGTCACCGTGGCGGGCAGCTTGGTGGTCGATGCCGCGTTCTGCACCGGGTTCTGGCCGGTGATGTGCAGCGGGGCGTACTGGTAGCCGAGGTACGTCTCCGGGCTCTGCGTCTCCGTCGGCGTCTTGTCCGGCACGTCGGTCGCCTTGGGCAGGGTGAGGGTGTGGTCGTGGTCGAGCAGCAGTTCCCGGATCAGCTGTTCGGTGGTGCCGTAGCCGCCCTCACCGAAGTTGATGTGCCGGACCTGGCCGGTCGGGTCGATCAGGTACTCGGCAGGCCAGTACTGGTTGCTGTACGCGTTCCAGGTCGCGTCGTTGTCGTCGACCGCGACCGGGTAGTTGACGCCCAGGGCCTTCGACTGCGCCTGGATGTTCGACATGACGTGCTCGAACGCGAACTCCGGGGTGTGCACGCCGACGATGACCAGCCCGTCGGCGGCGTAGGACTTGTACCAGGCCTCCAGGTGCGGCAGCGACCGCTGGCAGTTGATGCAGCTGTAGGTCCAGAAGTCGATCAGCACGGTCTTGCCGCGCAGCGAGGCCAGGTCGAGCGGCTTGTCACCGGGTGTGTTCAGCCAGCCCGTGATGCCGGCGAAGTCGGGTGCGGTGCCGCACCGCTCCAGCACCTGGCCGTCCTCGGTGCACTGGGTGCTGGTCGGGCCGGCGCCCGCGCCGGAACCGGCCGCGCTCACCTTGCCGGGGCCGTTGCCGGTGTTGGCGCGGACCTGTTGCAGCTGGTTGCTGGCACCGGAGTTACCCTCGACCAGGTTCTGCAGTGCGGTCGTGTAGCCGGGCACGTTGCGCTGTAGGCCGTCGGTCAGGTTGAAGCCGATCGCGACGGCGACCACGAGCATCAGCACACCGCCGGTGAACCGCAGCTGGCGGGCGTGCGTGCGCAGCGCGCCGGTCCGGCGCGTGATGGCCTCGCCGGCCAGCGCCAGGATGAGCAGCGGAACGCCCGCACCGATACCGAACGCGGCAGTCAGGACAAGAGCACCGAAACCGACATCGTGCGTGGCGCCGACCACCGCGATCGTGGCCAGCACCGGACCGGCGCACGGCACGTACAGCAGGCCGAGACCAAGGCCGAGCACGATGCCGTTGCTGTTCGGGTTGACCTGCCGGGAGGGCAGCCGGGCGAACGGCCGCTCCAGCAGTTCGCCGAACCAGGGCCAGATCAGGCTGACACCGATGATCGCCAGCACCGCGATGCCGAGATCACGCAACAGGTCCTGCGGCAGGTGCAGGGCGCTGAGCACGACCGAGCCGAACAGTGTGGCCAGGCTGAAGCTGATCACCAGGCCCACGACGACACCGATGGGCCGCCACGAGAACGTGCGGGGCCGCTCTGCTTCCTCGTCATCGTCCGGTGCCGGCGCCATGCCACCGGCCGGCACGGCCACTGGTGTCCGACGGCTGGCACCCGCGGTCAGGATCACCGGCAACACCGGCAACACACATGGCGAAATGCTCGTGATCACGCCAGCGAGAAACCCGATAACGATCAACGTGATCATGCGTGCTCCCACTTAAGACGCCGACGCCCTGCCGACAATCGTCCCCGACGGAAGCGTAGGTCCGCATGTGGTGGTCAGACCACCGGGAGCGTGCTTACCGATCTCTTACGACCTGGTATCCATGGCGGATGACTCAGCCAGACGAGAGCGGATACGCGCCGGTCAACGGCATGGACATGTACTGGGAGAGCCGAGGCACGGGCGGCACGCCGTTGATCGTCACGCACGGCGGTTTCGGGCTGACCACGATGTTCGGCGATCTGTCGTCGCGACTGGCCCGCGATCGGCAGGTGATCTCCATCGAGCTGCGTGGTCACGCGGTCGCACCAAGGACACCGGTCAGCCGTTCGGTTTCGCGGCGTTCGGCGACGACATCGCAGTCCTCGCCGGGTACCTCGGCCTCGGCCAGGTCGACCTGTTCGGCCTGTCCCTCGGTGCCGGCGCGAGCCTGCGGGCGACCATCCAGCACCCGGACCTGGTCCGCAGGCTCGCGGTGATGTCGTTTCCGTGCCACAGGGACGGCTGGCTGCCCGAGGTCCTGGCCGGGATGGACCAGCTGAACCGATCCGCGTTCGCCATGCACAGCCGATCGCCGATGTACGAGGAATGAAAGCCGTCGCGGCCGACGTCGACTCGTACCCGACCCTGCTGGACAGGGTCGGTGACCTGCTACGCACCCCGTACGACTGGTCGGCCGAAGTACAGCGGATCACGGCGCCGACGCTGCTGGTGTTCGCGGACGCGGACAGCATTTCGATCACGCACGTCGCGGAGTTCTTCGGCCTGCTCGGCGGCGGTCGACATGACGGCAACTTCGACGGCACGTCACCGACGCCGATGCGGCTGGCCGTGCTGCCCGGCATGACCCACTACTCGATCCACGCGGCGCCGCAACTACC
>DASUJK010000333.1:0-11552 GCA_036279295.1 Pseudonocardiaceae bacterium
CCGGTGAGGCTGGCCAAACCAACGTCGAACCTGTTTCGGTTCCGCGACCCGACGGGTGCCCCCGGCCTGGACGTGAGCAGGTTCGATGCGGTGCTCTCGGTGAACCCGGACGCCGCCGTGGCCGAGGTCGGCGGCATGACCACCTACGAGAACCTGGTGCACGCCACGCTGCCGCACGGCCTGATGCCGCTGGTCGTGCCGCAGTTGAAGACCATCACGCTGGGTGGCGCGGTGGCCGGCCTCGGCATCGAGTCGACGTCGTATCGAAACGGCCTGCCGCACGAGTCGGCGCTGGAGGCGGAGATCATGACCGGCGACGGCCGTGTCGTCGTGGCCAGGCCGGACAACGAACACGCCGACTTGTTCCGGACATTTCCCAATTCGTACGGCACGCTCGGTTACACCCTGCGGTTGCGCATCGAACTGGAGCGTGTGCAGCCCTACGTGCGGCTGCGGCACGTGCCGTTCTCGACAGCGGCGGAGTGTGCCGACGCGATCGCGGAAATTTGCCAATCTCACTCGTTCGGCGGACACCAGGTCCACTTCGTGGACGGCACCGTCTTCGATGCGGACCGGTCGTACCTCACGCTGGGCTCCTATGTTGATGACGCCCCGTACCTGAGTGACTACACCGGGCAGCGGATCTACTACAAGTCGGTCGGCGAGCGCGCAGAGGACTTTCTGACCATTCGGGACTATCTGTGGCGCTGGGACACCGACTGGTTCTGGTGCTCCAAGGTGTTCGGTGTGCAGAACCCGGCGATCCGCCGGTTCTGGCCGCAGCGCTACCTGCGCTCGGACGTGTACCGCAAGATGGTCGCGTTCGACCGGCGCCACCAGCTGTCCGACCGGCTGTACCGGGCCACGCGCAAGCCGGCGCACGAGGCCGTGATCCAGGACGTGGAGATCCCGGTCGGCAGGCTGGCCGAGTTCCTTTCGTTCTTCCACGACAAGATCGGCATCAGCCCGGTGTGGCTGTGCCCGTTGCGACTGCGGTCCGGCCCGGCGTGGCCGCTGTACCCGCTGGAGCCGGATCAGCTGTACGTCAACGTCGGCTTCTGGGCCACCGTGCCGCTGCGGCCCGGCGACCCGGACGGCACCCACAACCGGCTGATCGAGGACAAGGTCACCGAGCTGGGTGGCCACAAGTCGCTGTACTCGACGTCGTTCTACTCGCCCGACGAGTTCTGGCGGCTGTACAACGGCGACGCGTACCGCAAGATGAAGCAGGAATACGACCCGGACGACCGGCTGCCCGACCTGTACGCCAAGTGCGTGGGGAATCGGTGAGCGTGTCTGTCAGCACGATGTTAGGAAGGAGCGGCGCCATGGGGTTGGCCGATGTCGTCACGAGGATGGTTGGGCCCGATGTGCCCATCGAGTTCACCGCCTATGACGGAAGCCGGTCCGGATCGGCCACCGCACCGGTGCGCCTCGACGTTCGTTCACCGCTCGCGATGTCCTACCTGGCCTCGGCCCCCGGTGAGCTGGGCCTGGCGCGGGCGTACGTGGCCGGCACGCTGGACGTGGTCGGCGACATGTACACCGCGCTGGCCAGCCTGCCCGAGCTGACGCTCAACCAGATGCCCTCGAACGCGCGCGCCCAGCTGGTGCTCCGGATGATCGCGGCCCGGCTGTGGTGGCCGGTGGCGCCGCCGGAGCAGGAACGCAGGTCCAACGTGGGGCTCGGCCGGCTGCGCGAGTTCGGCAGGCGGCACTCCAAGACCAGGGACAGCAAGGTCATCGCGCACCACTACGACGTGTCCAACACGTTCTACGAGTGGGTGCTCGGGCCGTCCATGGCGTACACCTGCGCGTGCTACCCGACCGAGGACGCCACGCTGGAGCAGGCCCAGGAGCACAAGTTCGACCTGGTGTCCCGCAAACTGGCGCTGCGGCCGGGCATGCGACTGCTGGACGTCGGCTGCGGCTGGGGCGGCATGGTCATGCACGCGGCCAAGCACTACGGCGTGCGGGCGCTCGGTGTGACCCTGTCCGAGCGGCAGGCCGAATGGGCGCAGCGGGCGATCGCGGACGCCGGATTGTCCGACCTGGCCGAGGTCAGGTACCAGGACTACCGGGACGTCACGGAGACCGACTTCGACGCGGTCAGTTCGATTGGTCTGACCGAGCACATCGGACAGGCCAACGTGCCGGCCTACTTCCGGTTCCTGCTCGGGAAGATGCGCCCCGGCGCCCGGCTGCTCAACCACTGCATCACCCGGCCCAACAGTCGGCACCCGGCCGAGGTCGGCGCGTTCATCGACCGGTATGTCTTTCCCGACGGTGAGCTGGAGACGTCCGGTGAGCTGGTCAGCGTGATGCAGGACAACGGCTTCGAGGTGCGGCACCAGGAGAACCTGCGCGAACACTACGCGAAGACACTGGCCGCGTGGGGCGCGAATCTCGACGACAACTGGGACGCGGCGGTGGCCGAGGTCGGCAACGGCATGGCCAGGGTGTGGCGGCTGTACATGGCGGCGTCGCGGCTGGGCTTCCACCGCAACTTCATCCAGCTGCACCAGATCCTCGGGGTGAAGCCGGACGGCGGCAGGTCGGGAATGCCGTTGCGGCCGGACTGGGAACCACCAGCCACGTTCTGAGGGTTCGTTTGGTGTGAGGCGGCGGCCGGGGCGCGGCGGGTCCGTGCCCCGGCCACCGCCGGGCGTGCCGACTGTTCCCGCGGGCGAGTTGACTGTTCGAGCGGGTGTGTCGACCCTCTGTGCGGGCGTGTCGACCGCTCGTGCCCAGCTCTCGTCGGTTCGAGTCAGTGTTCGGCGGCCAGGATCGTGACGGCTTCTTCCATTGCTGCGATGCGGTGTTCGTAGGCGGCCACCGCGGACAGGCGGGTGCGGATGCGGGCGTGTTCGGTCTGGATCTCCGTGACCAGCGACCGTGCCGCGACCTGCTCCTCGCCGGTGGCCGGTCCGACGGGCTGCCGCTCCAATCCCGCTACCCGCTGGTCCACCGCCGCCACGTGTGGGCCGATCCGGCGTACCTCGCCCTCCGTCCAGTCGATCCGACCCACCAGACCACCCAGCCGATCGACCGCTCCACACAGCTCGGCCACGCTGGCGTGCAGCTCCGCCCGCAGTTCCCCGATCTCCGCCCGCAACTCACGCGCCACCCCGGCCGCGTGTCGCTGCGCCACTGCCTCCACCCGAGGCCACAACCGGCTCCAGACCGGCTTCCCGGTCCGCCTCGCGATTACCCGCAGGGCATGTTTCATCGCCGCAAATCCTTCACTTCAACAGTTCGATCCGGCCTTCTGCGTGCCAGCCGCGCAACAGCCGCGCCTCGGCCGCCAGGCGGTGTTCCTCGGTCACCCGCACCGGCTCGCCCCATGCGTGCTGGAACGTCCGCTGGTCCGGATTGTCCACAATGGACATTCCGGCGAGCAACACCCGGGCCTCCGGGAACAGCGAAGTCAACACGTACGTGATCAGCGTGCCGGTCGTCGGCCACACCGGCTGGGCCGGGTCCAGGCCCAACAGGTGCAGCAACGGCACTGTGAACTCCCGGTTGGGCACCGGCACGAACCCGAGATCCACCGGCCACCAGTGCGGCAACGCGTCCGGCTCCCAGTGCAACCGACCCGGCTCGACCAGCAGATACAGCCTGCTCGTGTAGTCCGCAAACGTGTGCGGGCTCGCGATCACGCCCCGGTGCAGCACCACCACGTCACATCGCAGGCCCAGCGCAGCCGAGGACAGCTCAAAACTCGTCATCCGGACCACCAGGTCGGCACCGTCGATCGCGGCCACCCGCGCCGGGTCGGGTGGCAACGGAGCGTTGCCGACGATGGCGATCGTGCCCGGTTCGGGCGACAGCGCGTAGCCGGCCAGCAGGCTACGCAGACCGACCGTAGTCTGCTGGCTACTCATCGACAGAGGGGTCCTCGGTGGTGTCCAGGCGGGTGGTTGCTGTCGTGCCGGCGCGCGGGGGTTCGACCGGTTTTCCCGGTAAGAACCTGGCCCCGTTCCTCGGCGAGCCGCTGGTGGCCGTCGCCGTCACGACCGCGCTGCACGCCGGCATCAGCACCGTCCTGGTGAGCACCGACGACGACCGGATCGGCCGCGCCGCCAGCACGGCCGGTGCCACCGTGATCCCCAGGCCGACCGCACTGGCCGGCCCGACCAGCAGGAGCGTCGATGCCGTGCTGCACGCGGTCGCCGACCAACCGGATGACACCGTTGTCGTGCTTCTGCAACCGACATCGCCGCTGCGCACCGCCGACGACATCCGGAAGTGCTTGCTGCTGCACGGAAATCGGCCGACCGGCTCGGTGGTGCAGGTCGCCGAGCAGGACGGCCACCACCCGTGGAAAGCATGTGTCCTGGTGGACAACGTCCTGGCACCGGCACGCGAATGGGCCGACCTCGAAGCCCCACGGCAGACGCTGCCGCCCGCGCTCCGGCCGACCGGCGGGGTGTACGTGGTGTCCGCGGGCGACCTGCGCACGCACCGCCGGATCTTCGTGCCGGACGTGCTGGCGCAGGTGGTGCCCGCCGCCCGCGCGATCGACATCGACGGACCCGCCGACCTGGCGCTGGCCGAGCGGACCGCCGCCGCACTGGGCTGGGTCTGATCAACCAATGGCGTCTGACCAACCAATGGCGTCTGATCAACCGATTCAGCCAACCGCGTACTCCAGCCGATCCAGGACACCCGGGTCCGCGACACACAGGTCCACGAACTCCTTGTACAGCGACGGCCGCCAGATCTCGTTGCCCTCCAACAGTTCCACGATCCGCTTGCCGGCACCCGGCCGGCCGAACCCGGTGTCGCTCGCGTGCCGCCCCAACGCGCGGGCGGTGGCGATCGCGGTCAACACGGTGGCCCGGTCGGCCGGCACGTGCCGCACGCTCGCCGCGGTGGACCGACGACGCTGCCGGGTACCCACGTTCACCGACGGCGTGCCCAGCACCGGCGCTTCCCGGACACCGGACGACGAGTTGCCGACCATCACATCGGCGTGCCGCATCAGGGTCACGTAGCACTCGAACCGCATGGACGGCAGCCGCACGAACCGCGGCCCGGACAACCGGTCGAGCTGATGGCGGACGGCAGCGCAACCCTCGTCGTTGTTCGGATCGATGACCACCCAGTTGCCGCCGTCGGCGAGCACGGCGTCCACCACCTCGGCGGCATGCCGGGCGGTGTGCTCCAGTTCGGTGGTCACCGGGTGCATCGCGAGCACGCCGAACGACGGGAACCGGATGTCGTAGCGGTCCCGGACCATGGCCAGCGTCGGCGCGTCCGGCGACGTCAGCACATCCACCTCGGGACTGCCGACCACGAAGATCCGGTCCGGCTCCTCGCCCAACTGGGTGAGCCGGTCACGCGCGGTGTCGTTGGCGACCAGGTGCACGTGCGCGTGCTTGGAGATCGAGTGCCGGATGGTGTCGTCGATCGTGCCGGACAGCTCGCCGCCCTCGACATGGATCACCCGGACGTTGGTCAACGAGCCGACCAGCGCACCGGCCAACGCCTCCACCCGGTCACCGTGCACGACGATCGCGGCCGGACGTTCCTCGTGCACCAGCCGGGTCAGCGCGGCAACGGTGTTGGCCAGCACGAGCGCCATCGGCTCGCCGTCCACCTGGTTGGGGATCAGGTGCAGCCGGCGCAGCCCGGCGCGTTCGATCTCGCGGACCGTGTAACCGTAGCGGCGCAACAGATGCATGCCCGTCACCACGATCCGCGCGGACAGCACCGGGCTGTCCTGCACGGCGACCATGATGTCGCGCAGCTTGCCGAAGTCGGCCCTGGTGCCGGTCACGAACACCACGTCCCGGTTACCGTCAGACAAGGTCGGCCCAGTGAATCTGTGTGTCGGCAGCCAGGTCCCTGGCTGCCGATCGACCCAGCACAGTGTCATAGTCCGCTGCCTTGATCTCGCCGGTACCTGGTCGCTTCACCCACGTGTTTCCGCTGGTCAGCGGTGTCCCGGCGGCCACAAAACCAGTGGTCACCACACACGCGTACGCGAAGTCGATGGTCGGCTGTTCGGCCGCGAGGACCTGCTTGCGGCCACCCAGCGCCGCGTGGATCAGCCGGGCGCCATCCACCAGTCGGGTGAACTCGGCCGGCGTGGACGACACCGGGATGTCCGGCCCCGGCCAGCTCGGGTCGGACGTGAAGTGCCGCTCCAGCACCCGCGCGCCCAGCGGCACGGCCCCCAGGCACGGGTAGATCGACGTGGTGTGGTCGGACAGGCCGAGCACGGCGTCCGGGAACGCGGCGCCGATCTCGGCCAGCGCGCCGAGCCGGACCAGTTCCGGTGGCGTCGGGTACAGCGACGTGCAGTGCAGCAGCGCGAACCCGACACCGGCCGCGCGCAGGATGCGCACCGCGGGCCGGATGGACGCCACGTCGTTCATGCCGGTGGACAGGATGACCGGTTTGCCGAAGTCGGCCACGTGCTGGATCAGCGGGTAGTTGTTGCACTCGCCGGAGCCGATCTTGAACGCGGCCACGCCCAACCCGGCCAGTCGGTCGGCCGCGGCCCGGGAGAACGGCGTGGACAGGAAGATCAGGCCACGGTCCTCGGCATGCGCCTTGAGGTCGCGTTCGTCCTGCTCGGACAGTGCGCAGCGGACCATCATGTCGTAGATCGGCTCGTCGGCGTTGCCCGGCACGACGTCGTTCGGGATCATCTCGTCGGCGACGACGTGGGTCTGGAACTTCACGCACTCCACGCCCGCGTCGGCCGCGTCGTCGACCATCCGGTGCGCCTTGGCGGGATCGCCTTCGTGGTTGATGCCGATCTCGGCGACGACGAGCGGCGGATGCGCGGGCCCGATCTCCCGGTCGCCGATACGAAACGTCACCACAGCCTCCGCCGAACATCAGTGTGCGCAACCGTAACAACCGTGCTCAGGGCATTGAGTGACGGCATCGACACGGACGGTAGCATCTCACGCGATGACTCTCCGTATCACGGAACGCGGTTTGGCGGTCTCCGGCCGGATTGCGGAGCCGAACCTTTAGGTGTTTCCCAGGTTCGACAGCCCCCGACTCAGATCGTTCACAGCCAGGTCGGATATTTTGATCTGCGATATGGCGACTTCACAGGCCGATCTGTTGGCGGAGCAGAGCCCGACACCCGTACCGCCCACTGACCAGGCACCGGACTCAGCGCGCGGCGGCCGGTTCCGTGGTCTGCTGCGCGCACACTGGGTGTTCTCGGCGCTGCTGCTGCTCGGTGTCGGCCTGCGTGTGGTGACGTGGCTGGCCTACCAGCCCGCCCTGCTCTACACCGACTCGTACCGCTACCTGGACAACATCGGCCCGGAGAATCCGCAGTACCTGGACCCGATCGGGTACTCGCTGTTCATCCTCAAGCCGCTGGTCCCGCTGGGCGGAATCGCGTTGGTCAGCGCCGTGCAGCACGTCGCCGGCATCGGCATGGCGCTGCTGCTCTACCGGATAGCGCTGCGCTGCGGCGCGAAGCGGTGGCTGGCCGCGCTGACCACGGCACCGGTGCTGCTGGACGGCTACCAGTTGCAGATCGAGCAGAACGTGCTCACCGACGTGTGGCTGGAAGTGCTGCTCGTGGTGCTGCTCTGGCTGCTGATCGGCAGGGGCGTGCCCAAGCTCGGCTGGGTCGCGGTGGCCGGGCTGACCGTCGGGCTCGCGATGACGATCCGGATGGTCGCGATCACGACCATCGTGCCGGTCGCGCTGTATGTCGTGCTGGTCGGGCGACAGTGGCGGGTACCCGGCGGGTGGCGGCGGATCCTCGCCCGACTGGCCGCGCTGGCCGCGTGTTTCCTGGTCGTCGTCGGTGCCTACGCCACCTACTTCCACTCGAAGGCCGGTTACTGGGGGCTGAGCACGGCATCCGGCAACTCGCTGTACGGCAGGACCGCCGAGATCGCCGACTGCCCGAAGCTGGACCTGGATCCGGTGCTCGCCCAGCTGTGCCCGAAGGAACCGCTCGGCCAGCGGCTGGGCTCCAACACCTACGCCCACCTGGACGGCGACGACCCGACCTGGCCCGGTTACGTGCCGCCCGGCGAGACGAAGTACGACCTGGACCGGCAGTTCGCGAAGAAGGTCGTCGAGCACCAGCCGGTGGCCGTCACGGTGGCCATCCTGAAGGACTTCGGCACCGGTTTCCTGCCGTGGCACGCCACCCTGGCCGGCAACCCGCCGACCTGGCTGTGGCAGTTCCAGCCGAGGATGCCGATCTTCACCGTGGATCCGAACGACCACACCGCGAACGCCTACGTGCAGACCAACGCGTACGCGCTGAAGTACGGCGGCAAGCCGCTCACGCTGAACGCCCCGCTGGCCAGGTTCATGACCGACTACCAGATCGGCGGCTACACACCGGGTCCGCTCCTGGCCGGCCTGCTGATCCTGGGTCTGCTCGGCGGACTCACCCGTCGGGGCGGGCGGTCCGGCCTGGCCGGGGTGACGATGCTGACGACCGGCCTGGTGATCTTCGTGCTCGGCACGGCGGCGATCTTCGAGTTCTCCTGGCGTTACCAGCTGCCGGGCCTGGTGTTGCTGCCGTTGGCCGGAATCCTCGGGATCACGGCGCTGATCAACGGGCAAACGCAAGGAACCTAGCGCTGATCCAACTGGTTGAGCTTGGCCAGCATCCGGTTGTAGGCGTCCAGGGCCGCGTCGTCGTCCACGTTCGCGGTGTCGTCGTCCACGTCGACGCCGTCCATGCCCATGCCGGCCATGGTCGACCGGCGGGCCGCCTCCAGCCACTTCCCGGTGTCGTTCTGCCGTTCCGTGTCACCCATCCACTGGCCGACGACGAGCACGGTGACGGCGAACATCAGCCCGTCGCCGATCACCCACATGATGCCGCCGCCGGTGTGCAGGTCGGACAGGGCGGACGGGCCCCACGTGCGGTTGCCGTAGGGCTGGGCGTGCACGGTGATCATCAGCAGCACACCGACCACGGTGTCCACGGTCATGCCCATGAGCAGCAGGAACACCCGCAGCGGGTAGGACAGCTCACGCTTGATCGGCTCGTGCGCCAGCAGCGGCAGGAAGTAGAGGTAGCCGCTGACCAGGTACAGCACGATCTCCAGTGGGTGCAGCCATGGGTGGGTCATCATCGCCGGCATGTACCCGAACAGGTGAGTGCCGACCAGCACTGCCGCGTAGAGGACCAGGCCCACCACGGGGAACGTCAGGAACGACACCAGTTTCGTGCGCAGCAGCGCCGTGGTGCGGGTGGCGATCCGGTCCTCGCCCGTGCAGGCCAGTCGGACGGGCTGGCCCAGGATCAGCAGCACCGGAACGGCCATGATCAGCAACAGGTGCTCGATCATGTGCAGCCAGAACAGTTCCTGGCCGTAGACATCGATCGAGCTCTGCAGGGTCACCGCGAGAACGGCCAGTGCGCCAAGGAAAGCGGCGGTCCGGCCGATCGGCCAGCGCGACCGGGAAGCACGGCGCAGGTACAGCACCGCTGCCACGAGAACCACGACGTCGGTCACCGGGGCGAGCCGCCAGGTGCCCAGTGCGGTCGCCCAGGTCAGTGGGGGCAGCCCGCCGGTCATGTCCATCTGTGTCGCCTCCACCGCTCGTGTCACCTCAACCGTAAACTCCCGACCGATCGGCGGTCTTGCCGGCCGTGGTGAGCTGTGGTTGAGTGCGACCGGTTCCGGTCCCTAACGGCGTTCGGTTTCTGTGGAGGTGTGCCCTGGTGGCGGACGGTACGAATGACGAGCGGCGGACCACCAAGGCGGCGGTGATCCGCGAGGTGGGCGGCCCGGTGTCGGTCGAGTCGATCGAGCTGAAGGCGCCCGGCCCCGGTGAGGTGCTGGTTCGCGTGGCGGCGGCCAGCCTGTGCCACTCGGATCTGTCGCTGGCCACCGGCGTGCTGAACCAGACGATGCCGGTCGTGCTCGGCCACGAGGCGGCCGGCACGGTCGCCGAACTCGGCGCGGGCGTGACCGGTCTCACGGTCGGCGATCCCGTGCTGCTGCTGTGGAATCCACCGTGCCGCGAGTGCTGGTTCTGTACCCACGGCGACCCGCACCTGTGTGAGCACGCGACCGACCGGTTCGGCACGCCCTACGGCTGGGACGCCGACGGCACCCCGATCTACCCTGGCCTGTCCACGGCCGGGTTCGCCGAGTACACCGTCGTCGGCGCGCACCAGTGCTACCCGTTGCCCGACGACATGCCGCTGGAACTCTCGGCTCTGCTCGGCTGCGCCGTCACCACCGGCGTCGGTGCCGTGCTGAGCACGGCGGCCGTGCAGCCGGGGGAGTCGGTCGTGGTGATCGGCCTCGGCGGTGTCGGCCTGTCCTCGGTGGCCGGTGCGAAGATCGCCGGTGCGTCACCGATCATCGGGGTGGACCGGGTACCGGAGAAGCTGACCCTGGCCGAGACGTTCGGCGCCACTGACACGGTCGAGGCAGGCCCGAAGGTGCGCGACGTGGTCCGTGAACTGACCGGCGGCCGGGGCGCCGACCACGTCTTCGACTGTGTCGGCCTGGCAGCCACCGTGAAGGACAGCTGGAAACTGGCCCGCAGGGGCGGTGCGCTGACCATCGTGGGCATCAGCGGCCACACCGATGTCGTCGAGTTCTCCGTGCTGGAACTGTTCGCCTTCGCCCGGCGCATCCTGCCCTGCATGAACGGGTCGCTGGATGCGTGGCGTGACCTGCCCGGTTACTTCGACCACGTTCGAGCCGGCGACCTGGATCTTCGTGCCATGGTGAGCAGGGAGGTCGGCCTGGACGGCATCACAGCCGGTTTCGAGGACCTGGCGGCCGGGCGGGTGGCCCGGGTGCTGGTCCGGCCCTGAGCGTACGAATGATCAGCGCAATGACGAGCGATCAGCAGGAGGAGACGTGACGCAGCGGGTAGCGATCGTGACCGGAGCGGCGCGCGGCATCGGTGCCGCGACGGCGAAGCGGTTGGCCAGGGACGGCTTCGCGGTCGGTGTCGTCGATCTGGCCGCGGCGAACTGCGCGCCGGTGGTCGACGCGATCGGTGCGGCGGGCGGCAAGGCGATCGCCATCGGCGCGGACGTCAGCGACGAGGACAAGGTCAACGCGGCCGTCGCCGAGGTGACCGAGCGGTTGGGTGCGCCGACCGCGCTGGTCAACAACGCCGGTGTGCTGCGCGACAACCTCATCTTCAAGATGACCGTGGACGACTGGAACACCGTGCTCGGCGTGCACCTGCGGGGCGCGTTCCTGATGTCCAAGGCCGTCCAGTCGCACATGGTCGAGGCCAAGTGGGGCCGGATCGTGAACCTGTCGTCCACGTCCGCACTGGGCAACCGGGGCCAGGTGAACTACTCGGCGGCCAAGGCCGGCATGCAGGGCTTCACCAAGACCCTGGCCATCGAACTGGGCCGGTTCGGCGTGACGGCGAACGCGGTGGCACCCGGTTTCATCGTCACCGAGATGACCAAGACCACCGCCGAGCGCATGGGTGTGTCCTTCGAGGACATGCAGAAGGGCGCCGCGACGCAGATCCCGGTCGGCCGGGTCGGCCAGCCGGAGGACGTCGCCAACACGATCGCGTTCCTGGCCAGCGACGACGCCGGTTTTGTCTCCGGCCAG
>DASUJK010000334.1:0-56652 GCA_036279295.1 Pseudonocardiaceae bacterium
CGTCGGCCGCGCTCGGCCGCTCGGCCACACCGCTGCTGGAGGACGTCGAGTTCCTGCGGCCGATCGTGGTCCGGCCCGGCGGCCGGACGGCGGTACGGCTGGCCGCGCTGGTCCGGGACACCGAGACGGTGTCGGTGGCGATCCGCGCCGAGGACACCGGGTTCAACGCCGACCACTTCCGGGCGACGGTGCGGATGCCCCGGCCGGCCGTGCCGGACGAGGGCGGGACGCGGGAGACCACCGGGCTGCCGCTGGTGCCGGTCGACCCGACCACGGAGCTGTACGGCGCGGTGATGTTCCAGGGCAAGCGGTTCCAGCGGCTGACCGCCTACCGGCAGGCCAGTGCCCGCCGCGCGATCGCCGAGATCGCCACCGGAGCCGACGTGAACTGGTTCGCGCCCTTCCTGCCGCAGGACCGGATCCTGGCCGACCCGGGCACCCGGGACGCGATGATGCACGCGATCCAGTGCTGCGTGCCGGACGCGACCCTGCTGCCGCAGGGCATCGAGAAGCTGTACCTGACCAACCCGGCCGAGGTGGACGCCGACTACGTGGTGATGGACGCCAGGGAGCGGTTCCAGGACGGTGACAGCTACACCTACGACATCGACGTGCTCACGCCCGAAGGTGTCCTGGTGGAGCGCTGGGAGGGGCTGACCCTGCGGGCCGTGCGCAAGCGTGACGGTGCCGGGCCGTGGGTGCCATCGATGCTCAGCTCGTACCTGGAGCGTTCGTTGGAGCGGGTGCTCGGCGGCAGCAGGACCGTCGTCGTGGAACCCGACCCGTACGACGGCGCCGCCACGATCGCCGAGCGCAGGGCACAGACCGAACTGGCCGCCAGCAGGGCGATCGGCGGTCCGGCCGGCGTGCGGTACCGGCCGGACGGCAAGCCGGAGCTGGACGGTGTTGAGGTCTCCGCGTCGCACAAGGCGGACCTGACGCTGGCCGTGGTCGGCTCCGGTTCGCTCACCTGCGACGTCGAGACGGCAGTGCAACGGGACGCCGAGGACTGGTCCGGCCTGCTCGGACCGGAGCTGCTCGCGCTGAGCGAGCTGCTGGCCGCCGAAACCGGTGAGTCGCCGACGGTGTCCAGCACCAGGGTGTGGTGCGCCCTGGAATGTGTTCGCAAGACCGGCGCCATGACTCAGGCGCTAGCCGTGCACCGCGTACACGCCGACGGCTGGGCAGTGCTGTCCAGCGGTGAGGCACGGATCGCGACGTGGGCGACGACGGTCAACGGGCAGCCCCAGCCGGTGGTCTTCGCTGTTCTCGCGGGAGAGGAGAACTGACAATGTCGGCCTACTACGAACTGCGGCACACGGTCGGCTTCGAAGAGACCAACCTGGTTGGCAATGTGTACTACGTCAACTACCTGCGTTGGCAGGGCCGGTGCCGAGAAATGTTCCTGAAGGAGAAGGCACCCGCCGTCCTGGAGGAGGTCCGTGTCGACCTGAAGCTGTTCACCCTCAAGGTCGAGTGTGAGTTCTTCGCCGAGATCACCGCGTTCGACGAGTTGTCCATTCGAATGCAGCTGGAAGAACTCACGCAGACCCAGATTCAATTCTGCTTCGACTACGTGCAGTTGGTCGAGGGACGAGAGAATCTGGTCGCCCGAGGGCGTCAGCGGATAGCGTGCATGCGCGGCGAGAACATGGCAACGGCGCCGACAAGGGTTCCCGAGCAGTTGCGTGACGCCCTTGCCCCCTATGCACAGGCCAATGTGTTCGCCGGGACCAAGGGAGCCTAGTGTGATCAGGATCGACGGATCCTCGAAGCGGTCGCCGGCGAAATCGCCGGCGACCCCGGGGCACCGACATGAGCCGCTTTCGGCCACGAACTCGTTACGCGAGGTCATGGCGCAGTTCGCGACCGGTATCACCGTGCTCACGGCGGGCGGCGAAGAAGGACACGGCATGACTGCCAACTCCTTCACCTCCGTGTCCCTCGATCCGCCCATGGTGCTGTGCTGCGTGTCCCGGGCCGCGAGAATGCACGAGGCCATCACGGCGGCCCAGGCATTCGCGGTGTCGATTCTCAGCGCGGACCAACGGGAACTGGCGCGGTACTTCACGGACTGGCGCAGGCCACGCGGCATGGCCCAGTTCGACTCGGTGGACTGGGTGGACGGCCCACTTACCGGATCACCATTGCTCACCGGCTGTCTCGCGTGGCTGGAGTGCAAGTTGGTGTCCGTGTACGAGGGCGGCGACCACTCGATCTTCCTCGGCGAGGTGCTGCACTCCAGCCGGAGCAGCAATCCACAGGCACTGCTGTTCTACGGCGGCGGCTATCACGAGATCGGCGCGGCGCCCCTGCGGGCGACCGCATGAGCCGCTGACCGCACACGATCGCATATCGGGTAACGCCATATCGGGTAAGGAAGGCAAGAGGCGGGCCAATGACCACCAACGATCGCATTCTCTCTTCAGTCGAGAACAGCCACTCAACCGACAACACCCACGCGGTGGCCGACGAGCTGACCGAGTACGAGCCGCCGATCGGGTCGGTGCCCCGCCTCTACCGTGGTGTGGTGTGGAGCGACATCGTCGCCGAGATCTACGCCGAGCAGGAAGAACGCAAGGCGGCCTGAACGTCTGCAGCCGAGAGCCCGAGGGCGACACGCGCACGCGTGTCGCCCTCGTTGGTTGCCCAACAATCCTGCTGTTCAATTGTTGAACAATCGATGCGTTGGGGTGTTGAACACGGCCTTGTCGTTGGTGAAGTCGGTGAACGAGGTGAAGTACTCCAGTTCGCCGGTCTGCCGCGCGGCGGCCTCGGCCAGTTCGGTGCGGCCGTGACCGACCTGGGCGGCCCAGTTGCCGCCACCCATCACGTCCAGGTACTCGTTGCCCTGGGTGTCCCAGACGAGACATCCCTTGCCCCGCACGATGTGCGTGCGGTCGGTCCGGTCGGTGCGCTGGTGTGGATGCAGGAGGTACTGCCGGTCCAGCGCTTCCAGTTCGCTCGGGGTCGTCACCTGTCCTTGTCCAATCCTGAGTTCGATGATGATTTTTACGGTAACGAGCGAGTTCCGTTTCCTATTCTTCGAACATGCCGAATTTGATGCCGAACAATCCCGACTTCTTCCAGCGTGCGCAATTTCCCGCGAGCGTGGCAGTTCTCGGACCACCCGTTGTAGTGTCTCCGCAGTATCGCTGCGATCACGGGAGAACCCCATGAAAACCCCCGAGCTCGTTCCGTTAATAGATATTCACCTGGAAACAACCGTTCCGAACGTGTCCACCACTTCGCTCGGTATGCGGGTGACCACGTTCGTGCTCGGTGGCACGTTCGAAGGCGACCGGCTGCGCGGCACGGTGCTCGGCGGCGGCGACTGGGCCGTGATCGACACCCAGGGCGCGTTCCGCATCGACGGCAGGCTGACCCTGCAGATCGAGGACGGCCCCGTCGTGCACATGTCCTACAACGGCAGGCTGTCGATGCCCGAGGACAGCATGGGCATCCTCGCGTCCGGCCGGGCGCTGGACCCGTCCGCCATCTACTTCCGCACGGCACCGGTGTTCGAGGTGGAGCCCGGTCCGTACGGCTGGCTCAACACGGTCCAAGGGGTCGCCGCAGGCAACCTCGGTCCTGGATTCGTGCCGTTCGAGGTCTACGAGGTCATCTGATGGGCAGCACCGAGTCAACCGACGAGAAGCAGATCGCCGGCCTGATCACGGCATGGGCGCAGGCGATCACGAACAAGGACATCAAGGGCACGGTCGCGCACCACACGACGGACATGTTGATGTACGACGTGCCCACCGAGGCGCTGCGCGGCATCGAGTCCTACCAGAAGTCGTGGCGGCCGTTCTTCGCGTGGCTGGGCACCGACGGCGGGTTCGGCCTGGACAAGCTGGAGGTCACCGCGGGCGACACGGCCGCGTTCGCCACCGCGATGGTGCACTGTGGATCGCCGAGTGACCAGCTGCGGGTCCGGCTCACCGTGGGCCTGAAGAAGGTCGACGGCGAATGGCAGATCGCGCACGAGCACCATTCCGTCGAATCCCCCTAGTGCACCGGAGTTCCACCATGCCGAAGATCACGCCGAACTTCTGGTTCGACGACGAGGCCGAAGAAGCGGCCGAGTTCTACACGAACATCTTCAAGAACTCCGGGATCACCAACGTGGCACGTCCGGGTGCGGGCGAACCGGTCATGTGGGTCGATTTCGAGCTGGACGGCGTCGCGTTCACGGCACTGAACGGCGGACCGGCCGGCTTCCAGTTCAACGAGTCGCTGTCGCTGATCGTGAACTGTGACTCACAGGACGAGGTCGACTATTTCTGGGAAAAGCTCGGAGCCGGCGGCGAGTTCGGTGTCTGCGGTTGGCTGAAAGACCGTTACGGTGTCTCGTGGCAGATCATTCCGACGGCCATGAACGATCTGATGACCGATTCGGACCCGGGCCGGGCCGGCCGGGCCACGCAGGCTATGCTCCAGATGACTAAAATCGACATCGAAACACTCAAAATCGCATACGACGGCTGACAGGCACAATCAGACGATTGAGGAAACGAATGCTGCTGGAAAACAAGAACGCTGTCATCTACGGTGCCGGCGGCGCGATTGGCGCCGCGATCGCCAAGGCGTTCGCGAATGACGGGGCATCCGTCTTCCTGGCCGGTCGCACACTCGCGAAGGTCGACTCGGTGGCCGACGCGATTCGCGCGACCGGCGGCACGGCACAGACCGCGGCGGTGGACGCGAGCGACGCGGCGGCCGTCGACCAACACGTCGCCGACGTGGTGGCCGAGGCGGGCCGGATCGACATCCTGTTCAACGCGATGGGCATGGCGGACATCCAGGGCACGCCCCTGGTCGACATGTCCCTCGACGACTACGCACAGCCGATCGTCAACGCGACCAGGACGCAGTTCCTGACCGCGCGCTCGGTCGCCCGACAGATGATCAAGCAGGGTGCCGGCGTCATCATGTCCGTCACCGCGGAGCCGTCGATGGCTCCTGACCTGGGCGGATTCCCGGCCGCGTGTGCCGTGGTGGAGGCCATGTGGCGTGGGTTCGCGGTCGAGCTGGGCAAGTCGGGTATCCGTACCGTCGTGGTCCGCTCGCCCGGTTCACCGGACTCGCCCGGCGTCCAGGCGGTCTTCGGACTGCACACCGACGCGCCGGACACCGCGACCGAGAAGATCCAGGAGGCGTGGGGCGACACCGCGGCCATGGGCCGGCTGCCGCTGCTGGCCGACATCGCCGACGCGGCCACGCTGCTGGCCTCCGACCGGGCGGGCGCGATGACGGCGACCCTGGCCAATGTCACGTGCGGCGCTTTCCTGGACATGTGATCTGTATTGTTCCGACAATGACAATTTCATGGCCACATCGGGTACCATTACATATCAGTTGCGCATCTCCAAAGTCGTCGGTTTTCATGTTTGTCCCTCATGCTTTACGCAAGGCCGAAGCATGAGGAGGAGCGGATGTACGACTATGTGGTCGTTGGCGCTGGATCGGCAGGATGTGTTCTTGCCGCGCGCCTGAGCGAGGACCCGGACGTGAGTGTGTGTCTGGTCGAGGCCGGACCGGCAGACACTGCGATGAACATTCACATCCCGTCGGCATTCGGTAAACTGTTTCGCACCAACCTGGACTGGGATTACGACACCCACGAGGAACCATTTCTCGACCGCCGCCGAGTATTCCTGCCACGTGGCAAGGTGCTCGGCGGTTCGAGTTCCACGAACGCGATGATCTACTCGCGCGGCAACCCCGTCGACTTCACCGAGTGGAACCAGCCCGGCTGGACCTTCGACGATCTGCTGCCCTACTTCAAGCGGTCCGAGGACAACGAGCGCGGCGCCGACGAGTACCACGGCGCCGGTGGCCCCCTCTCGGTGTCCGACGGCCGCTCCCGCAACCCCATGTGCCAGGCCTTCGTCGACGCCGCCGTCCAGGCCGGCTACAAGGCGAACGACGACTTCAACGGTCCGACCCAGGACGGGTTCGGCCACTTCCAGCTCACCCAGCGCAACGGCATGCGGTGCAGCACCGCGACCGCGTACCTGCACCCCGCGCTGGAGCGGCCGAACCTGACCGTCGAGACGAACCTCCAGGTGCACCGCGTCATCACCGAGGGCGGCCGGGCCGTCGGTGTCACCGGCTACCGGCTGTCCGAGGAGATCACGCTGCGGGCCGAGCGCGAGGTAGTGCTCGCGGCAGGCGCGTACAACTCGCCGCAGCTGCTGCAACTGTCCGGCATCGGTCCTGCTCAATTGTTGAACATTCTGGGAATCCCGGTTGTGATCGATCAGCCGATGGTCGGGCAGAACCTCCAGGACCACGGGATGGTCCCGCTCGTCTACACGCACTCCCAGCCGGTCAGCCTGCTGGCCGCTGCCGACCCGAGCCACTTCGAGCAGTTCCAGGCCGAGGGCCGGGGCATGCTCACCTCCAACGGACCGGAGTCCGGGGGCTACGTCCGCACCCGGCCCGACCTGCCGGCACCGGACGTGGTGTTCCTGACCGCGCCGATCATGTTCGTGGACAGTGGCCTCGGCTTCCCGACCGCCCACGCCGTGTCCACCGGCCCGGTGGTGCTCAACCAGCGCAGTCGGGGCAGCGTGCTGCTCGCCTCGGACGACCCGACCACGAAGCCGAACATCCGGCACAACTACTACTCCGACGACGCCGACATGGAAACGGCCGTCGCCGGGATCCGGATCGGTATGGAGATCGCCCGCCAGGAGGCGCTCTCGGAATACACCGAGGCGATGCACCAGCCGCCTGCTTCCGAGTCGGACGCGGATCTGCGGACCTACGCACGGCAGTACACGCATTCGCTGTTCCACCCGTCCGGCACGTGCGCCATGGGCCATGTGGTTGACAGTGAGTTGCGGGTGATCGGCGTCGACGGGCTGCGTGTCGTGGACACGTCGGTGCTGCCCGTTGTCGGCCGGGGCAACCTGAACGCGCCGGTCATCGCGGTTGCCGAGCGGGCGGCCGACCTCATTTCCGGTGCCGCGACCCTGGGTTCCGGGTCGGCGGCGTAGCACCCTCGAAGATGCCGCAGTAACCGTCCGCGACGAGGATATGGCTGTCCGGGTCGGCGGAATCAGGTCCAACAAAACGCATGTCATCAAGACTGTTTTAGGAGCGACCTCACATGCGAGTCATGCTCACGCCGTGGCCGAACCCGGCACACCTGTACCCCGTTGTTCCGCTCGCCTGGGCACTGCAGAGCGCGGGCCACGAGGTGTGCATCGCCTCGCACGCCGCCCTCGCACCGCGCACCGCCGGTGTCGGTCTGCCGGCGTTGGCGCTCGGCGACAGTTCGGTCACCCCGATCGGACCCGGCAATCCGTGGCCTGCCGGCCTGGAGGCCCGGTTCGAGCAGATGACCGAGCAGTTGGACCTCAATCCGTTCGATCGTGAGCAGTGGGACATCTACTACCAGTTCATGTTGCCGTCCATGTGGGACTTCCAGCCCTACGGTGCCTCGGCCGACGATCCGCACCGCGAGCTGGACGAGCTGGTGCGGTTCGCCAGGAACTGGCGGCCCGATCTGGTGCTGTGGGACCCGTGCCTGCCGATCGGCGCGATCGCGGCGAAGGCGTGCGGTGCGGCTCACGGCCGGATGCTGTGGGGCCTGGACTACTTCGCGTACAACGTGGACCGGGTCGCCGAGCGGCTCGGCAAGCCCGGCGGGCCGACGGTCGACCCGCTGGCGGAGACCATGCGGCCGGGTGCGCAGCGGCACGGTGTCGATGTCGACGAGGAACTGCTCGTCGGGCAGTTCACTGTGGACCCGACGCCGATCGGCATGCGCCTGCCGACCAACACCCGCACGGTGTCCATCCGGTGGGAGCCGTTCTCGGCGCAGACGCCCATTCCGGACTGGCTGTACGAACCGCTGGATCGGCCGAGGGTCGGCCTGACCCTCGGCCTGTCCCAGCGGCTGTTCTTCAAGGACGGCTGGGAGCACGTCGCCAAGCTGATGGACATGGTCGCCGAACTGGACATCGACGTCGTCGCGACACTGAACGAGGACCAGTTGGCGTGTGTCGGCCGGGTGCCGGACAACGTGCGCACCATCGACTACCTGCCGCTCAACCAGCTGCTGCCGACCTGTTCGGCGCTGATCCACCAGGGCGGCCTCGGCACGTTCGCCGCCGCGTCCGCGTTCAGCGTGCCGCAGCTCATCATCGACTTCGAGGTGGACAACGGCACGTCGGTCGTCGTGAACGACGACGGCACCGAGCAGCTGGCCACGGAGAAGCACACCGAGTCCTCGCTGACCGCGAACTACGTCATCGGCCGTGGCGCCGGTCTGCCGCTGGACATCCGCCAGCCGGTGGAGCAGATGCAGAAGCAGCTCGTGCGGATTCTCGCCGAGCCGTCCTTCCAGGAGGGCGCGGCCTCGATCTACCAGGACACCGTCGCGTCGCCGACCCCGAACCACATCGTGCCCGTGCTGGAGCGGCTGACCGCGCAGTACCGCAGGCGCTGATCCGAGCGCGACCGATTGAGGTGGAGATATGTACAACATCTTCCAGCCGTCCCTCGGCGACGAGGAGCTTGAGGCGCTGCGCCCGGTGTTCGCGGAGAACTGGCTCGGCCACGGCCCGAGGACCAGGAAGTTCGAGGCGGAGTTCGCGGCACACCTCGGGGTGCCGGCCGAGCAGGTGGTCTTCATCAACTCGGCGACGTCCGGTCTGTTCCTGGCCACCGAGCTGCTCGACATCGGCCCGCAGGACGACGTCGTGATGCCGTCGATCAGCTTCGTCGGTGCCGCGAACGCCGTGTCGGCGCGTGGTGCTCGGCCGGTGTTCTGCGACGTGGACGCGCGCACGCTGAACCCGACAGCGGCGCACATCGAGCGTGCGCTCACACCACGGACCAAGGCCGTGCTGATCCTGCACTACGGCGGTTACCCCGGTGACATCGTCGAGATCGCCCAGCTGTGTGCCGACCGGGGCATCCAGCTGATCGAGGACGCCGCGTGCGCCGTTTCGTCCCGTGTGGACGGTCGGATGTGCGGGACGTTCGGGGACATCGCGATGTGGAGCTTCGACGCGATGAAGATCCTGGTCACCGGTGACGGCGGGATGCTGTACGTGAAGGATCCCGATGTGGCCCGCAGGGCGCATCAACTGGCCTACCACGGTCTCGGCCACGTCAGCGGCCTTTCGGCGTCGGCGAAGGTGCCCAGCCGGTGGTGGGAACTCAACGTCACGGCGTTCGGCCGCCGCGTCGTCGGCAACGACATGACGGCGGCGATCGGCAGTGTCCAGCTGAGCAGGCTGCCCGGCTTCATCCAGCGCCGCAAGGAGATCGCGGACACCTTCGACCGGCTGCTGGCCGACGCCGACGGTGTCGTGACACCGCCAGCGCTGCCGGCCGGCCACACCAGTTCGCACTACTTCTACTGGGTGCAGCTGGACCCGGAGATCCGCGACCAGGTGGCCGCCGACCTGCTGGAGCGGGACATCTACACGACGTTCCGGTACGCGCCGCTGCACAAGGTCGCCGCCTACCGCTCGGACACGCACCTGCCCGGCGCCGACCGCGGCTCGGACCGCACCCTGCTGCTGCCCATCCACCAGGCACTGGACGACACGGAGGTGCGCACCGTCGCCGACGAGCTGCGCAAGTCCGTGGAACACCGGAGCGGGACATGAAAGCCCTGGTGCTGTCCGGTGGCTCCGGCACCCGGCTGCGGCCGTTCAGCTACTCGATGCCCAAACAGCTGATCCCGATCGCCAACAAACCGGTGCTGGAACACGTCATCGACAACATCCGGAGCGCGGGCGTCACCGACGTCGGTGTGATCGTCGGCCAGTGGGCCGAGCAGATCGCCGACGCACTCGGGGACGGCTCGCGCTTCGGCGTGCGGATCACCTATCTGCGCCAGGACCACCCGCGCGGGCTCGCGCACACGGTCCAGGTGGCCCGCCCGTTCCTCACCGACGACGACTTCGTCATGTACCTCGGCGACATCATGCTGCCCGACGGTGTCGCGTCGTTCGCGGCCGACTTCCGTGCGCACCGGCCGGCCGCGCAGGTCGTCGTGCACCGGGTCGCCGACCCGACGTCGTTCGGTGTGGTCGAGCTGGACGACGACGGTTGCGTGCGTGGCCTGGTGGAGAAGCCGTCACAGCCCAAGAGTGACCTGGCCATCGCGGGTGTCTACTTCTTCACGCCGGACATCCACCAGGCGGTGGACGCCATCCCGGCCAGCGCCCGGGGCGAACTGGAGATCACCGACGCCATCCAGTGGCTGCTGTCCAACGGCTTCCCGGTGGGTGCCAGCGAGTACACCGGCTACTGGAAGGACACCGGCCGGATCGAGGACGTGCTGGCCTGCAACCGGCGGATGCTGGCCAAGCTGGCCAGGGCGGTGCCCGAGGACGTCGGCGTCGGCAGCGAACTGGTCGGTCAGGTCGTCGTCGAGCCCGGCGCCACGATCGTCAGGTCCCGCGTCGAAGGGCCGGTCATCGTTGGTGCCGACACAGTCATCGAGGACAGCCAGATCGGCCCGAACACCTCCATCGGCAGGGGCTGCGTACTGCGCTCCTCCCGCCTCGCCGACTCGATCGTACTGGCCGGTGCGTCCATTGTGGACGTCAATGGTCTGCACAGTTCGCTGATCGGCCGGGGCGCCAGCATCGGCCGGGACAACCGCGGCGGCGTCGGTTACCGCCTGGTCGTCGGTGACCACACCCGCATTGAGCTTGAGGCCGCCTGAGCGACCGCGACGATGACCTAGGAGACCCAAGATGAGTGACCAGAAGGCCCACATCCTCGATGCGGTGCGACAGTTCCATCAAGAAGTCGAACCGGACCGGACATTTGTGCCCGGCGAGACCGAGATCTGGCCGACCGGTGCCGTGCTGGACGAGGACGACCGCGCCGCGATCGTCGAGGCGGCGCTCACCCTCCGCATCGCGGCCGGCCCGAGCACCCAGAAGTTCGAGTCGGCGCTGGCCAGGCGGCTCCGGCTGCGCAAGGCGCACCTGACGAACTCGGGCTCGTCGGCCAACCTGCTCGCGGTCTCCGCGCTCTGCAGCCACCAGATGGGGGAGCGGCAGCTGCACCGGGGCGACGAGGTGATCACGCCCGCGTCGGCGTTCCCGACGACGGTCAACCCGATCCTGCAGAACGGCCTCGTGCCGGTGTTCGTGGACGTCGAACTGGCCACGTACAACACGACGGTCGAGATGGTCGAGCGGGCGATCGGCCCGAAGACGAAGGCGATCATGATCGCGCACGTCGTCGGCAACCCGTACGACGTGACCGAGATGGCCAAGCTGGCCAAGGACCGCGGCCTGTTCCTCATCGAGGACAACTGCGACGCGCTCGGCTCGATGTACGACGGCAGGCCGACCGGCAGCTTCGGCGACCTGGCCACGATCAGCTTCTACCCGGCGCACCACGTGACGATGGGCGAGGGCGGCTGCGTGCTCACGTCGAACCTGCACATCGCCAGGATCGTGGAGTCGCTGCGCGACTGGGGCCGGGACTGCTGGTGTGACCCCGGCAAGAGCAACACCTGCCTGAAGCGCTTCGAGTGGCAGCTCGGCTCGCTGCCCGAGGGCTACGACCACAAGTACATCTACTCCAACGTCGGCTACAACCTGAAGCCGACCGACATCTCGGCAGCGCTTGGCCTGTCCCAGTTCCAGAAGCTGGACACGTTCATCGCGGCCCGGCGGCGGAACTGGCAGCGGCTGCGTGCCGGCCTGGACGGCGTGCCGAACCTGCTGCTGCCCGAGCACTCCCCGCGCGCCGACCCGAGCTGGTACGCGTTCGTGATCACGGTGGACCCGGACGCCCCGTTCGAGTCGACCGAGCTGATCGACTTCCTGGAGGACCGCAAGATCGGTACCCGTCGGATGTTCGCCGGCAACATCACCAGGCACCCCGGTTACGCCGACGCGGAATACCGCGTCGTCGGCGATCTGACCAACAGCGACATCATCCTGAACCAGACATTCCAGGTCGGGGTGTACCCGGGACTGAACGACGAACGGATCGACTACGTCGTTTCGTCGATCAAGGAATTCGTCGCCACCTACGGTATCTGAGCAATCCACTAGGGACAGAGGAAGAAGAGATGGCTGAGCACGATCCGGCTGCCGTACTGATGCCGAACAGCACGCCAGGTTCCACCGTGACACCGTGGGACGACGCCCGCGAGCGCTTCGGCGGCGCGCCCGTCTACTGGCTGGCCACCGTCCGCCCCGACGGCAGGCCGCACGTCATGCCGGTCCAGGGTGTCTGGGCCGACGGCGCCGCCTATTTCTGCACGTTCCACGGTTCGGTCAAGGACCAGAATCTGGGCGCCAACCCGCACGTCACCGTGACATTCGGGCAGGACGCGCTCGACCTGATCGTCGAGGGCGCGGCCAGCACGGTGACCGACGAACTCGTGCTCAACCGGGTCGGCGACGCCTACAAGGCCAAGTACGGCTGGCAGGTCGCCGTGCGGGACGGCGTTTTCTTCGGTGACAGTGGCAGCGGTATGGGCGAAATTCCCTGGGCGGTGTACGAGGTCGCGCCGGCACGGGCATTCGGCTTCGCCACCGACAAGGGATTCAGCGCGACCCGCTGGACGTTCTAACCGCCTCACATTATCGTCCCCCATTACCCGGCACGGGGCCACAACGGTCGGGGGACCCGGAAGGATTTGCTATGACTGCACCTGGTTCGGTAACCGTGAGTATGCGGGCCGGACGGCGGGAATGGATCGGTCTTGCCGTCCTGGCCCTGCCGACAATGTTGGCCGCGATGGATTTCGGTGTGCTCTATCTCGCGTTGCCCCGGTTGGGCTCCGCCCTGCACGCGAGCAGCACACAGTTGTTGTGGGTCCAGGACATCTATGGATTCATGATCGCCGGATTCCTGGTCACCTCGGGCAATCTCGGTGACCGCATCGGCCGTCGAAAACTGTTGTTGTGGGGCGCGGCCGCGTTCGGCGTCCTGTCGATCGTCTCGGCGTACTCGACGTCGATCATCGTGCTGATCGTGGCCAGAGGGCTGCTCGGCATCGCAGGTGCGACGCTGATGCCGTCCATCCTGGCGCTGCTGTCCAACATGTTCCGGGACAACAAGCAGCGCTCCACCGCGATCAGCATCTGGGCGACGGCGTTGCTGGTCGGTGTGGCCATCGGCCCACTGATCGGCGGCGCCCTGCTTGAGGTGTTCTGGTACGGGTCGGTCTTCCTGATCGGCGTCCCGGTGATGGTCCTCGTCCTGATCCTGGTGCCGAGGCTGGTACCCGAGTACAAGGCGGAGGACAGCGGCCGGATCGACCTGGGCAGTGTGCTGCTCTCGCTGCTGGCCATCATCCCCATCGTCTACGCCATCAAGGAGTTCGCGCAGGACGGCCTGGCTCCGACACCGGTGCTCGCGCTGGTGATCGGGCTGATCGCGGGTGGCGCGTTCATCTCAAGACAGAAGAGACTGAAAACTCCGCTGCTGGACCTGCGGCTGTTCGCCAACCGTGAGTTCGCGTCCGCGCTCGGTGTGCTGATGTTCGGCGCCGTCGCGATCGGCGGTCTCGGATTCCTGTTCTCGCAGTACCTCCAGCTGGTGCACAACCTGTCGCCGCTGGTGTCCGGGCTGCTGATGTTCCCGGACACGGCCGGTCTGATCGGTGGCTCGCTGCTGGCTCCCGTGGTGGCGCGCAAGATCCGGCCCGCCTACGTGATCGGCATCGGCATGACGATCTCGGCGATCGGCTTCCTGGTGCTCACCCAGGTGTCCACCCACTCGCCGCTGGTCATCGTCATCATCGGCGTCGTGATCGCCACGTTCGGCGTGGCGCCGTCCTGGGTGCTGGGCACCGACCTGATCGTCGGCTCCGTCAAGCCGGACAAGGCAGGCGCGGCCGCGGCGCTGTCCGAGACCAGCAGTGAACTGGGCATCTCGCTCGGTGTCGCCGTCCTCGGCAGCATCGGTGTCGCTGTCTACCGGGGCCACATCGCGGGCCACATCCCGGCCGGCGTGCCGGCAGGCGCCGCGCGGGCGAGCGGCGACACACTGGTCGGTGCCACCACGGCCGCGGCATCACTGCCGGCCAGGATCGGCGCGCCACTGCTGGACGCGGCCCGCGCGGCGTTCAGCAGCGGGTTCGCGCTCGCCGCCGCCATCAGCGTGCCCGTGCTGCTGATCATGGCGGGCCTGGCGATCTTCCTGATGCGCAACATCAAGTCGGGCGGCGAGGCAGCCGAGGAGACCACCACGAGCGTGGCCGTCGAGCCGGTGTCCGCACCGATGCCGGCGGTGCGGTCCGGCGGCGGTCGGTACCACGTGCGGCCGGGATCGGGTCGTGGCCTGGTGGCCAGGACCGGTGATCTCGTGCTGCTCTGCGACATCGTGCGAGGCCAGGGCCAGCGGGTCGGCGCGCTGTACGACGCGCTCGCCGACACCGCCGAGAGCGGCGACAGCATCGGACTGAGCAGGCGCGTCACCGACCTGGTGGTCGCGGCCGGCCAGGACGGCTTCCCGTCGATGTGCGCGTTCGGCCCGCTCGGTGAGGGTGTGGTCGCCGTCGTGCACGGTGAGGCCGAACTGACCATCACCACCGGTGGGCAGGAGGTGCACCTGGACGGTCGGGACTCGGTCACCATCGCCGACCGGGTGATCCGCACGCCGGTCGAGTCGGTCCGCGCGGTGCTCGGCACCGGTGCCGATCTCCAGTTCGAACAGCAGGCCAAGGCTGCGGCGCCAGAACAGTCCACAGTGGTCGAACCCGCCCAGCGGCCGGTACCGGTCGGCCCGCCCGTCGACACGATGGCCAGCCAGGTGATCGAGGCGGTAGCAGCGGATCGGGGTGACCCGCTGCAGACCACGATGCCAGGAGTCCCCATGCCCGAAGTGGTGGAGCCACCGGCCGAGCCGGCCAACGTCGTGGATGTCGCCGACCAGCCGCTGCCGGAGGGCACCGAGGACGAGAGCCTCGTGGTCGGCGTCTACTGCCGGCGTGAACATTTCAACGATCCCAAGATGGCCTACTGCACGGTGTGCGGAATCTCGATGGCGCAGGCCAATCGGGAGCCCGGCCTTGGCAGGCGGCCGTCGCTCGGGGTGCTCGTGCTGGACGACGGGACGACCTACTCACTCGTCACCGATCACGTGTTCGGCCGGATGCCCGACGACGACGCGGCGGTGATCGCCGGTGCGGCCCGTGCCGTGCGGCTGCCGGACAACTCGGTGTCCAGGGTGCACGCCAGGATCATGCTGGACGGCTGGAACGTGCATGTGATCGACGCGGGTTCGACCAACGGCTCGTTTCTGTGCGGCCCTGGGGAATCGTCGTGGCGGCGGATACCGAGCGGCGACGGTGTCCTGCTGGTGCCCGGTGCCGCTGTCGCATTCGGACAACGCCAGCTGCGGTATCACTCGCACCGTGCCCAATCCGTTGATTTCTCGGGCCTGTCACCGCTGCACACACAGGACAACTAATCACCGGTACGAACGGCCGTCGGGCGCATCCCATGTCAACAACGGGATGCGCCCGACTCATATCGTGCCCAACCCGTTGAATCCTCGGTGCGATACGTCGCTGCGCACGCAGGAATAACTACTGTGCGGCACTCCGGCCCATCCTGATAAGGCCCCGATCAGGCGCATCGAATGTTGTACATCGAGGAGATTCTTATGAGTGTCGAGAATCCTGAAGGGCCGCCCCAGTCGGGCGGACCCGACCAGGGACCCCCGACCGGGGGACTGCCGCCGCAGTACTCACCTCCGCCGCCGGGCGCCAGCTACCCGGCACAGCCGCAGTGGGCCGCGCCGGCCGCCGTGGTGCCGGTGGTTCGGTGGCGGGTGCGCGACCACTTGTTCGTGGCGCTCACCGTGGTCGTGGCCATGATCGTCGTTGTTGGTCTCGGCTTCATGTGGTTCGGCAACAACACCGGGGTCACCCGCGTCGCTGACCAGACCTCGACCGCCAACACCAATGCCGGTGCGGCACACAAGGCGTCCGGCCCGAGTGCCGGCTACGACCTGCGCAACGGTGCGGTGTTCCTGGACTCGAACAACGCCGACGCCAACACGGTCGTGGCGTTCGCCCGCAACGCGGACGGCTCGCTGAAGCAGATCGGCACGTACCAGACCGGCGGCAAGGGCAGTGGCACCGTCGAGGACACGTCCAACGGTCTGGTCGTCGCGTCGACGCAGGGCACCGTGTCGCCGCAGCACGACGTGAACGACCCGAAGTTCCTGATCGTGCCGAACCTGGGTAGCGGCACGATCACCGTGTTCTCCATCCAGGCGCACGGCCTCAAGCGGGACTCGGTGACCATTTCCGGTGGTCTCAAGCCGATCAGCATCGCCGTCAGCCACGGCCTGCTCTACGTGCTGCAGAGCGGTGAGGTCACCAACCAGTTCGTCACCAGCGCCACGACGGCCATCGAGAACTGCACCACCGGCCAGCTGCCGTCCGTCACGGGTTTCCGCATCCACAACGACGGCACGCTGACGGCGATTCCGGACTCGACCCGGCTGTTGTCCGGCCAGATGGACTCCGGCTGCACCATGATCGGCTTCACGCCGGACGGCAAGTACCTGTACGCCGCCGAGCGGCGCGCCGGTGGGCCGGACCCGAAGACCGGCCTCCAGGAAGGCCGGATCTCCAGCTTCCCGGTGGACCCCAGCGGCACCCTGGACGAGCCGAACATCCAGACCCCGGCCGCCAACGGGTTGTACAGCTTCGTGTTCAGCAAGGACGGCGGCACGATGTACACCGCCGACCAGGCCGGTGACCTCGGCAACCCCAACGGTGGCCTGGCGTCGAGCTACAACGTCGACGACGGTCAGCTCACGCCGATCGAGGCGCACGGGGTGCCCGACAACCGCACCGACTCGTGTTGGATCGCACTGACCAACGACAACACGTTGGCGTTCGTCTCCAGTCCGTTCGGTGACAACGGTGTCGGCGGTTCGATCTCGTCCTACCGGATCGGCAGGGACGGATCGATGACGTTGATCCACTCCGACGCATCGTCCGACGACGGCAACAGCATCACCGACAACCATCTGAGCGACGGCATCCTGGACATCGCCCTGAGCCGGGACAGCAACTACCTGTACGGCCTGGACGGTCTGGCCGGTGGTGTCTTCGCGTTCAAGGTCAACACCAACGGGAGTCTGACCTTCATCGAGAAGATCCCCGAATTCAATGTCACTCCGCTGGACCAGGGCGGCGCAGGTGGGCCGAACGGGATCGCCGCGTACTGAGGTACTGACGTACGCAGCGCCTGACTCGGGTTGAGCGATCGCAGTTGGCACGCCGTGGTTCGGACACCGTCCGGGCCACGGCGTGTCGGCCGAAATTCCGCTGATTCCATTGTTCTCAAGGAGGTACGGCCGTGGGTAACCACGTCGGAAGCCACGCGGTGGTACTCGGGGCCAGCATGGCAGGGCTGCTTGCCACCCGGGTGCTGTCCGAATCCTACGAGCGGGTCACGGTGGTCGACCGCGACACGCTGACCGGGGTCTGGGGACCCCGCCGCGGTGTCCCGCAGGGCCCGCACGCGCACGGCCTGCTGGCCCGAGGCCACCAGATCCTGGAAGAACTCTTCCCCGGGCTGACCAAGGAACTCACCGACGAGTCGGACGTGCCGCTCGGCGACCTGAACGGCGACATCCGCTGGTACTTCGGTGGCCACCGGGTCGCCCACGGGCACTACGGCCTCGCCTGCATCTCCGCGACCCGGCCGATCCTGGAAGCCCACATCCGCAACAGGGTGGCCGCCCTGGCCAACGTGACGATGATCGAGGAGACCGACATCGTCGGCGTCGAGGCCAGTGCCGACCGCAGCCGCGTCATCGGCGCCTACATCCAGCGGCACGGCGTCAGCACGTCCGAGTTCCTGGCCGCGGACCTGGTCGTGGACGCCACCGGCCGTGGGTCCCGCTCGCCGGTCTGGCTGGAGGAGCTTGGCTACGAGCGGCCCGCCGAGGACAAGATCAAGGTCAGCCTCGCGTACACGACGAGGCACTACAAGCTCAAGCGGGACATCTTCCAGGGTGACCTGTCGATCAACCCGGTGGCCGGCCCCGGCTCGCCGCGTGGCGCGATCTTCTCCCGGATCAAGGAGAGCGACCCGTTCTACGCCGAGCTGTCGCTGGCCGGGATGCTCGGCGACCACCCGCCGACGGACCACGACGGTTTCGAGGCGTTCGCCAGGTCGCTGCCGGCCAAGGAGATCGGTGACGCCATCAGCGACGCCGAGCCGCTCACCGACCCGGTGACGTTCCGCTTCCCGGCCAGTGTCCGCAAGCGCTATGAGCGGCTGACCCGCTTCCCGGCCGGCCTGCTGCCGATCGGCGACGCGGTGTGCAGCTTCAACCCGGTGTACGGCCAGGGCATGTCCGTGGCCGCGCTGGAGGCGATGACCCTGCGCACCCTGCTGGCCAAGGGTTCGGTGCCGGCACCGCGCAAGTACCTGAAGGCGATCGCCAAGGTGATCGACGTGGCGTGGGACGTGGCCGCGGGCGGCGACCTGGCCGACCCAGCGGTCGAGGGTGAGCGCACCCGCAAGATCAAGTTCCAGAACTCGTTCAACGCCAAGGTGGTCGGCGCCGCCATGCAGGACGCCACCGTCACCGACCTGTTCTTCCGGGTGGCGTGCTTCGTCGAGTCGCCGGGCGCGTTCTTCAAGCCGTCGAACCTGCGCAAGATCTTCTGGCCGAAGCCGTCCGCGCCGCAGCTGAAGGCCGTGCCCTCGGTGCCGCAGCAGCGGGACGGCCAGCAGCGCGCTGCCTGATCCGCCGTGCGGCACGAACCGCCGGTGTCCGTAGTGGACACCGGCGGTTCGTTTGTGTGAACTCAGATGTACGGGGTGTCCGGCTCCAGGCCGCACAGGATCCGGCCGTACAGCTCGTAGCTGGTCGGCGGGTAGATCAGGGCGTGCAGGTTGGCCGCCTGCGCGTCCCGCGCGATGCGCTGGATCGGCACCGTGTTGTAGATGGACGAGCCACCACTGGCCAGCGCGAAGATGTCGATGGCCGCCTTGGACAGCTGCGCGACCGACGCGATGTCCGCACGTGCCCGCGCCCGCTCCTCCAGCTTCCACGGCTCGCCGGACTCACCCTTGGCGTCCACGTGGTCGGCGACCCGGTAGCCGTGGAACTCGGCCCGGTCGATGGTCAGCGCGGCCTCGGCCACCTGCAGGTGCGTCACCGGGGCCTCGGCCTGGTGCGCGTAGCCGGAGTATGTGATCTTCTTGTTCGGCATGCGCTCGAAGAACGTCTCCTGCGCCGCCTTGGCCAGGCCGAGCAGGGTGCCCACCGACGAAGCCGCGGCCACCCCGAGCAGCGGCGCCCGGAACATCGGCGAGTTGGCGTTCAACTTGGACGCGTACTGCTCGGTCAGGATCGCCGGCAGCGGCATGACCCGCTCCTGCGGGATGAACAGGTCCTTGGCGACCGTGGTGACACTGCCCGAGCCCTTCAGGCCCGACGCGTACCAGTCGTCCACGATCTCCAGTTCGGACAGCGGAGCCAGCGCCATGATCGGCATCGGCGTGCCGTCCGGAGCCTGGCCCATCGCGATGATCTCCTGCCACTGGGCGTGCGGCGCACCGCTGATGAAGCCCCACTGGCCGTTCACCACGATGCCACCGTCCACCGGGGTCGCCATGCCCGTCGGGCTCAGCGTGCCGCACACGCGGACGTCGGGTGTGGCGAAGACCTCGTCCTGGACCTCGTCCGGGAACAGGCCCACCATCCAGGTGGGAATCCAGTACACGGAGGCGACCCACGCCGTGGCGCCGTCGCCGCGGCCCAGCTGGGTGGCCACGTCCACCAGGGTGCGCGCGCCGGCCTCGTAGCCGCCGTAGCGCTTCGGGACGCGCAGCTTGAAGACACCGGCGTCGGCCAGTGCCTCAACGGTTTCGTCGTGCAGGCGCCGGTTCTCCTCGGTCCAGGTCGCGTGCTTGCGCAGCAGCGGGACCAGATCGGCCGCCCGGCTGACAAGTTCGGTCGAGCTCGGCGCGGGTGTGTTCGTCACCCTGTCCTCCTAGGGATGGCCGCGATTGACGAAAAAGATCGCGCCAGCACCGATTCGAACCGGTGCCGTGCGGGTTCTCATTGATCCTCACCGTCGGCGGTATCCGCCTGCATCTCTTGGGGTGCCAAATTGCGGCCGTACGGATACAAGGGCGCAGCGCAGGAGACGTGGCCGACGATCGGAGGGTTGACCATGTACTGGTGTGGATCGGACGGATCCACGACTGCCGACCGCCACGAGGCGCCGGCGCAGGACCCTGCCGTGCTCTCACGTGACTTTAAGGAGAATACCCATGACCGCGGTCGCTGATAACCAGGCCCGGCTCAACGCCTATTACGGCGAATTCACCAGCGAGAAGGAGAAGGAAGTTCTCGGCGTTCCGCTGCGGTTGGTCGCCGCGTGGGCCAAGAACGATGCCGCAGGCGTCGCGAACGTCTTCACCGAGGACGGGATCCTGATTCTGCCCGGTGACGTCCTGAAGAAGGGCCGGGACGAGATCCGCAACTTCATGGTCGCCGCCTACGCGGGTCCGTTCCGCAACACCGGCGTGATCGGCAACCCGGTGGACGTCCGGTTCGTCGCCGACGACGTCGCCCTGCTGCGCACGCACGGCGGCATTCTCGCCGAGGGTGAGACCGAGATCGACCCCGAGCTGGCCGTGCGGTCCACCTGGGTGTGTGTCAAGCAGGACGGCGAGTGGTTCCTCGCCGGCTACCAGAACAGCCCGAGGGGCGCGGGCGCCACGCTGCGCTGGTGACCCCACCCCGGATCCTGGAGAAGGAGCATGCGTTATGTCAGTGACCATCAAGGCTTCCGAACTCCTCGCCGACGCCGGCATCGTGGAGGACGTCTCGTACTACCGGTCGTTCAACAGCGAGGACGAGAAGGCCGTGCTCACCGTGCCGATGAAGATCACGGCCGGCTGGGCGCGGAACGACGCCGACTTCTTCGCCAGCATCTTTGTCGAGAACGGCAGCCTGTTGATGCAGGACACGCAGCTGACCAGTCGTGAACAGATTCGTGAGTTCATGGCCGCCGGTTTCCAGGGTCCGCTCCAGGGCGCCCAGGTGTCCGGCGGTCCATTGGAGATCAAATTCCTCCGCGACAACATCGCAATGGTGATCACCGAGGGCGGGATCATTCTGGCCGGGGAGAGCGCGATCGCGCCGGAACGGCAGATCCGGGCGACGTGGATCATCGTCGACGAGGGCGATGGCGTCTGGAAACTCTTCTCACACCAGAGCAGTCCAGCCCCCTACAAGGGCTGATTCGAAGAAGGAGCAGGGCAGCATGTCCGCAAAAGCATCGAAGCTCGTCGCCGGCGCGAAGGAATGGGCGAGCTATTACGGCGACTACACGCAGGGTGAGGAAGCCGCCGCGTTCACCGTGCCGCTGCGTGCCAGGGCAATGTGGGACAGCAATGACGCCGAGGGCTTCGCCGAGGTGTTCGTCGACAACGGCAGTTTCCTGTTCGGCGACGAGCAGCTCACCAGCCAGGAGCAGATCCGCGACACCATGAAGGCGGCCTTCGCCGGCCCCCTCGCCGGCACCAAGCTCGCCCAGGAGCCGGTTGAGGTCAAGCTCGTCACACCCGATGTCGCCATCGTCATCACCAACGGCGGTGTCGTCGCGGCAGGTGCGACCGAGCTGGCACAGGGTGCTTCGACCCGCGACGTGTGGGTCACCGTCAAGCGGGACGGCGTGTGGCAGCTCGTCTCGTTGCAGACCAGCCCGGTCAAGGGCTGAGGTCGACCACCGGACGCCATACCTGAGACGACGTAGTTGTTGGGAGCGCAAGCATGCGGTTTGTTTCCGGCCAGCGTGACATTCGCGTGGCTGTCATTGGACTGGGCTATGTGGGCTCATGCATCGCCGGGGTGCTTTCCGACCGCGGCGTGGATGTTGTCGGCGTGGACACCAATCCCCACCTGATCAACGAGCTGACCAACGGCTACTGCCGGTTCGCCGAAGAAGGACTGGCCGACCTGCTGTTCGCCGGGTTGGCCAGCGGGACACTGCGGATCGGCACCGACTTCGCCGCCGTGCGGGACGCCGATGTCGTGCTGATCACCGTCGGCACCCCGGTGCGCAGCGACGGCTCACTGGCCGACGAGCAGCTGTCCGGGGCCTGCGCGCAACTGAGCCAGTACTTGCACCGTGGCCAACTGCTGGTCCTCAAGAGCACCGTGCCGCCGGGCACCACCCGGAACGTCGTGCTGCCGCTGCTGGAACGCAGCGGGCTGGTCGGCGGCGAGGACTTCGGTCTCGCGTTCACCCCGGAGCGACTGGCCGAGGGCACCGCGATCCGCGAGCTGCGCACGTTCCCGATCGTGGCCGGTGGCCTCGACCAGGACAGCGCGGACGACGCGGCCGAGTTCTGGCGGCAGTCACTGGGGGTCGAGGTGATCCCGCTGGACTCGCTGGAGGCCGCGGAGATCGTCAAGCTGGCCGACAACTGGTGGATCGACCTGAACATCGCGCTGGGCAACGAACTGGCCAAGCTGTCGGCGCTGTTCGACGTGGACGTCCTGGACGTCATCTCGGCCGCGAACACCATCCCCAAGGGCAAGGGAATGGTCAACATCCTGCTGCCCAGCGTCGGCGTCGGCGGCTCGTGCCTGACCAAGGACCCGTGGATGGTGTGGCACACCGCCCGGCAGCGGGGCGTGGACATTCTCACCGCGCCGGCCGGCCGACAGGTCAACGAGAGCATGCCCGGCTACACCGCCCAACTGGCCATCGACGGTCTCGGCAAGCTGGGCAAGGACCCCGCCAGTGCCAAGGTCGCCGTGCTGGGACTGGCGTTCAAGAACAACACCGGCGACCTGCGGGCCACACCGACGAAGGATGCCGTCACCGCGTTGGTGCGCGCCTTCGGCGACGTGACCATCTACGACCCGCTGGTGGACGAGGCGGAGGCCGAGCGGCTGTTCGGCCTGCCGCTCGCCGACAGCCTCGGTGAGGCCGTCAAGGAGGCGGACTGCATCGCGATCCTCGCGCTGCACCGCGAGTTCGCCGACATCGACTTCGCCGGTCTCCAGGTCGCGGACAACTGCCTGATCGTCGACGGTCGCGCGTACTACTCGAAGGACAAGATCGCCGAGCTGCGTTCGCTCGGCTACGACTACCGAGGAGTGGGCCGATGAGCGGCCGGATCGTGGTCACCGGTGGCAGCGGCTTCATCGGCGGCCACCTCATCGAACAACTGCTCGCCCAGGGCAACGAGGTCACCGTCATCGACGACCGGCCGTCCGGCGACACCCGGATCCGCCATGTCACCGGCAACATCCTCGACCCGGCAGCGCTGGCCGGCGCGATCGTGCCCGGCACCGACGTGGTCTACCACCTGGCCGCCGTGGTCGGCGTGGACCAGTACCTGGCCCGCCCGCTGGACGTCATCGACGTCAACTTCACCGGTACCCGCAACGTGTTGCAGCGGGCCACCGACGTTGGCGCGAAGGTCGTCGTGGCCAGCACCAGCGAGGTCTTCGGCAAGAACCCCGCCGTGCCGTGGCGGGAGGACGACGACCGGGTGCTCGGCACGACAGCGGCCGACCGGTGGACGTACTCCTCCAGCAAGGCACTCACCGAGCACCTCACGTTCGCGTTCGTCCGCCAGCTGGGGCTGGAGGCGACGATCGTGCGGTTCTTCAACGCGTACGGGCCTCGGCAGCGCCCCGGTTTCATCGTCAGCAGGTCGGTGCACCGGGCGCTCAACGGCAAGCCGATCCTCGTGTACGACGGCGGCGAGCAGACCCGGTGCTTCACCTACATCGAGGACGCCGTCCGGGGCACGCTGGCCGCCGCGGCCAACCCGGCCGCCATCGGACAGGCGTTCAACATCGGCAGCATGGTGGAGACCACGATCGGGCAGGCGGCCGAACTGATCGCCGAGCTGACCGGCGCGGCCATCAAGAACATCGAGACGAGCGTGGCCCTCGGTCCGTCCTATGAGGATCTGGCCCGGCGAATCCCGGACAACACGAAGGCACGGACCGTGCTGGGCTGGTCGCCCGAGATCTCCCTGCGCGAAGGCCTCACGCGCACCATCGCGTGGGCTCGGGACGACGAGCGGTGGCTGGCATTGCCGGACACCGGTGCGTCCGCCTGAGCTCGATCGACCGCGGCCCGCACGGCGACTCACCCCCGCCATGCGGGCCGCAACCATTGTTCTCACTTTTTAGAAAGGGACGACGAATGTCGACCACGGTAGGCGAACTGGCTCCGGACTTCGAACTGCGCGACCAGACCGGTGCCACTGTCAAACTGTCGGATTTCCGCGGCGAGAAGAATGTGGTGCTGATCTTCTTCACGGCCGCGTTCACCGGTATCTGCGACGGTGAACTGTGTACCATTCGCGACGAGTTCGCCGACCTCGACAGCGGCGACGCCCAGGTGCTGGCGGTGTCCACGGACACCGGCCCGACCCTGCGTGAATGGGCCGACCAGAAGGGCTACAAGTTCCGGCTGCTCTCCGATTTCTGGCCGCACGGCGCGGTGGCCGACAGCTACGGCGTGTTCGACCCGCAGCGCGGCCTGTCGCTGCGTGGCACGTTCGTCATCGACAAGGCCGGCACGATCCGGTGGCAGGTCGTCAACGCCATTCCGGACGCGCGCAACGCGGCCGACTACCGGACGGCTCTGGCCGCACTCTGACCCGTGTGCACGCGCGGTCGTCGCTATGCGGCGGCCGCGCGTTCGTGCAACAGCAGCAGCGTGTACGCGGCGGTCGTGGCGTCGTCCTTGATCCGGCCGTCCCTGATCATCCGCTCGAATTCCGCCCTGCTGAACCACCGTTGCCGCATGTCCTGCTCCTCGGGCTCGCGGTGCGGTGTGCCGTGTGCCAGGTCGGTGGCCAGGAACACGTTGAAGCCCTGGCCGCTGATGCCGTGCGAGCCGAACAGGTGACCGAGGTGCACCAGGCAGCCGGGCCGCAGGCCGGTCTCCTCGGACAGCTCCCGGCGTGCCAGCACGGTCGGCTCACCGTCCTCCCGGTCGGGAAAACCGCCCTGCGGGAACTCCCAGTACCGGCCGGCGACCGGATAGCGGTATTGGTCGACCAAGTGGAATCCGCCATTCTCACTCGGGATGATCACGGCGAAATCCGGCCGGTCGATCACCGAATAGATGCCCTGTGATCCGTCGGCCCGCTGGATATGGTCCTCCCGCATGGTGAGCCACGGATTCTCGTAGACGACACGGGAGGACAGTTGGCGAATCGGAGCCGGAACCGGGTCGGAGAACGACATGCGGTGAGTCTACCCGGCCGACCTGTGAAAATGTCATCCCTCGCGGGTACCGCACGATTCCGTGCGCAACTTGGCAACGACGAAGAAGAGGAAACGACGCACCTGGGGTTGTCCGCGCCCTTCCGCATGCACGGAGAAGTGTCGCCGTCTTTCTGGGCTCATTCTTTAGATGAACGTTGAGGGGAGGAGCGGATGTCCGACCACACGATCGTCACCGAGGCAGCGAGCGGACAGCTGCGGCACCAGGTGTTTCCGGCGTCCGGACACAGCGTGCTGGCTCGGGCGGGCGATCTGGTTTTGCTGTGCCAGCTGACCGCCGGCCAGGGACTGCTGACCGGTTCACTGCTGGATACTGTCGCCGCCGTGGCCGCCGACCACGCCGACGGTGCCGTGCTCAGTCAACGTCTGACCGATCTGATCGACGTGTCCGATGTGGCGAACGTGCCGTCGTTCTGTGCTTTCGGCCCGGCCGGCGACGGCGTCGACATCGTCGTGCACGGCAACGCCGAGCTGGTGCTCGGTGCCGGCGCCGACGAGCGACGGTTCACCGGCCGGCACGGCGTGACCACGGTCGATCACGTCGACGCCATGCCGAGTGGACCGGCCAGCGCGGTGATCGACGGCGAGGAACTGCACTTCGAACGGCAGGCGCCCGCTGTCCAGCCGGTCACAGCCGCACATGTCCGGCGGATCATCGACGAACCCGAACCCGTCGCGGAGCCGACCCCCTCGCCCGTCGAGGGCAACCTGGTGCTCGGCGTCTACTGCCGGCGGTCGCACTTCAACGACCCCGCGATGAACTACTGCACGGTGTGCGGCATCTCGATGGCGCAGTCCACCCGCAACCAGCTGCTGGGCAGGCGACCGTCGCTCGGTGTGCTCGTGCTCGACGACGGGGGCATGTTCGCCCTGGTCAACGACCACGTCTTCGGCCGGGAGCCGGCCGCTGACCAGGCAGTCGTGACCGGCTCGGCCGTGCCGGTCGTACTGGACGACCACTCGGTGTCCAGGGTGCACGCGCGGATCGTGTTGGAGGGCTGGGAGGTCCGGGTCATCGACGCGGGCTCCACCAACGGCACGTTCGTGTGCTCACCCGGCCAGCCGGAGTGGGCCCAGGTACCGCCGGGCACCGGAGCCGTACTGCTGCCCGGCATGATGCTCGCCTTCGGCCGGCGGCAGCTGCGTTACTACTCGCACCGCGCGCAATCCGTCGACTTCACGAACCCGTTGCGCGCCAAGCGATGACACGAGCTCAGCTGAATCAGCACAGGTTCTTCAGACCAGATTGGTGACCGACGTGACCGACATGATCAACCTGAGCACCCTTGCCCCAGCACGGCCGGTGCCAGGAGAGGTGCGACCGCCTGCGGTGGCGCCGGTGTCCGACGACGTACTGCCCTCAGCGGGCTCGGTGCTGCCGCCCGCGCTGGAGCAGGCCGACTGGTGGACCGACGAGATGGTGGCCCAAGCCGGGATTCCCATCCAGGACGTGCCGTTCGTGTCCGTCGGCGGGGGTATGGGCTCGTTCGTGACGGTGGACTACCTACGGGTGGCCGGCGGCATTCCGCCCGAGGACATCCGGGTGTTGTCCAACCTGAGCCACCCGTGGCAGACCTACGAGTACCTGACCCGCGTCTCCCAGCTGCCGCGCCACCGAAGGATCCGGTCGGACTCGGCGTCCCGGCCGGACAACCTGTGGGGTTTCCCGTCCTACGCCATCCAGGAGGCGTTCCAGGACCGCACGCTCAAGCCGCTCCGGCAGGTGTTCCTGGAGCCGGTGTTCGCCGACTTCTACACGCCGCTGCTGGGCAAGGTGCTGGACAGCATCCGCAAGGAAGCCGACCGCATCCGCTACTGGGACATGCTGGTCCAGGGCGAGGTGCGCACCGTGCGCCGGCGGGTCGGCGGCGGCTACTTCACCGTCCACATGCCACACCCGACGAAGACGCCGACGCCCAATCCGACACACCTGCCGACCGCGCACGCCGCCCTGGTCGACGGCCCGGTCGCCTACCGCTCCCGGGACGTGCACATCGCCGTCGGTTACACGGGCCTGCGGTTCCTGCCCGACCTGCAGGAGTTCCGCGAGAAGTACAACGACTACCACCACGTGGTGAACGGCTACGAGGACCACGAGCACATCTACGAGGTGCTGCGCCGCAGGCCGGGCACGGTCATCGTCCGGGGCGGCGGCATCGTGAGTGCCGCGGTCATGCAGCGGGTGATCTGCGACCGCCTCCAGTTCGGCGCGCAGACCAGGATCATCCAGGTCTTCCGCACGTTCTTCGCCGGCAAGCACGGCAACAACGTGTGGTCGCGCCGGCCTGGTTCGAACGGCTTCGCCTACCAGGGCTTCAACTACCCGAAGTCCACGTGGGGCGGCCAGGTCAAGGCCAAGATGCGGCGCTCGGAGGGCAACGACCGGGTCCGGATCTACGACGAGATCGGCGGTACCACCGCCCCGCTGCGCCAGCACTGGCAGCACCACCTGGCCAAGGGCCGCAAGGACGGCTGGTACACCGCGATGGAGGGCACGGTCGACAACCTGCGCCTCGCCGCCGACGGCTCGGTACTCACCACGCTGCACAACGCGGAAGGTGAGCGCGACCTGCAGGGTGACTACCTGATCGACTGCACCGGGCTGGACGCCGACGTCGCCGAGCACCGGGTCCTCGGTGACCTGCTGCGGCACGGCGGGGCCAGGCGCAACCCACTGGGCAGGATGGACGTCGAGCGCAGCTTCCAGGTCCGCGGTTCCGGCAACGGCCCAGGCCGGGTCTACGTCACCGGTGCCGCCTCCTACGGCGGCTACTTCCCCGGTGTGGACACGTTCCTCGGCCTGCAGATCTCCGCGCAGGAGGTCATCGACGACATCGCCAACCGAGGGCTCTGCCGAAAAATGGGGCCTGTCAGCTCAACCATCGAGTGGCTCAAGTGGGCCCGTAGCCGCCAGATCTAAAAGGGGATTTGTCACCATGCTGCCCACCCTGCTCGGACGTATCCAGACTCGGCTTTTCCTGATGGCATTGATCGGCGGCCCGGTGACCGCGCTCATTACCCTGGCGCTGCCGCTGACCGGTCCGTACGGCCCCCGATACCAGGCCACGTTCATCGTGCTCGGTTCGGTGGCGATCATCGGAATAGTCTGGGAGATCATTTATCACGTGGCCATGCAGTGGCGCTGGGAAAAAGACTGGCCGACGTTGTTCGGGCTGCTCACCCTGGTGCCGGAAGGCATCCTGGTCGGCATCCTGGCCAGGATGAACTGGCTGCCACTGTTGCCCGGCGCGGTGCCGGTCAGCGCATTCGCCATCCAATTCATCGTGGTCTGGGTGTGTGTATGGCTGTTCGCCAACGGACCGATGCGTACCCCGTTCATTCGGTGGCGCTTCAATGGCGGCCGGCTCGTTTGATGACCATGATGAATGCATAGTAGATTAATGGTGACGGCACTGCCGTTCATGTAATCGCTTTGGGAAGATATGACGTGGTGGCTACACGTTATTGATCCCTGGAGGATTCGCATGACTGGTCGAACGTACGGACAGTTCTGTGGCGTCGCACGTGCTCTTGAGCTGGTCGGCGAGCGCTGGTCGCTGCTCGTCGTCCGGGACCTGGTACTCGGTCCGAAGCGTTTCACCGAGTTGCGCGAGGGTCTGCCGAAGATCCCGGTGAGCATCCTGTCCTCGCGGCTCAACGAGCTGGAGGAGGGTGGCGTGATTCGGAGGCGAGTGCTGGCAAAGCTGGACGCCGCGGTCGTCTACGAGCTCACCGAGTACGGCAGCGAGCTGGAAGAAGCCTTGCTGCACCTGGGTTCCTGGGGCGCCAGGTCTCTCGGTGACCCGGCACCGGGCGAGGTGTTCACCGTGGACGCGGCGATCCTGTCCCTGTACACGACGTTCCTGCCCGAGATGGCCGAAGGAGTCCAGGCCAGCTACGAACTCCACTTCGGCGAAGTCGTCATCCACGCACTGGTGGACGACGGTCACCTGAAGGTCGCCGAGGGCCAGTACGCCGACGCCGACCTGATCATCGAGGCCTACGAGTCGCTCCGCCCACTGTTCGCAGGCGAGATCACACCGGCCGACGTACTGGCCAGGGGCGGTATCCACATCACCGGCGACACGGCATTGTTCGAACGATTCGCCACCCTGTTCCACATCGCGGCCCCGCCGGCCAAGGTAGAGGGCCTGGCGGTCCGCTGAACAAAGTTCTCCAGGGCGAACACCGAGGGCTTTCGACCGACTGGTCGAAAGCCCTCAGTTCACCCGGCCGATCACGACGAGATGCCGGAGACCGAGGCACTTGCTGATCCGTGGTCGGCTCTACTTCCGGTGCAGGAACTCGTCCCGGCCTACCTGACCTCGCGGTTCGCTGCGCAGTACCGGGTGATCGTCGACGTTCTGCTGACGGAACAGGACACGAGCCCGACCGGGTCGTCCTATGACGAGGTGGCCGCCGGGGTTCGCGCTCGCCTCGTCGGACAGATGCCAGCAGAGGTAGTCGACCGCCTGCTCTCGCCCGAGACGCCGCACCTCGACGCGCGGTTGGAGGTCGGGCCGCTCGTGCCAGTTGGTGACACCGTTATTACCGCCCGGCCGGCGAAGGTGCATTGAAGCTGCACTGGTCGTGCACTGGTTCCGCACTGCTGTCGCATGGTTCGCGCGACGAATTCGACGTTGACCGTTGGACATGAGCACAAGACATTCCAACTCCTCAACGGTCGGGTCGCCTGAGCTTGAAAACCGCGCGTTGGACTGCGGTGTCAATCTCCGTTCTGAGCCAGTCGAAACGGTCCTCGGAATCGACCTGATCGAGCCTGTCGAGTATCTGGCTGAGACGGTGTTCTATCACGTCGAGACGACCGGCGACGTCGTCATCCGACTTGGCGAAGGGCCCTCCGGGCTCGGGCGGCGTGCGTCCGTCCAGTACGGCGGCCAAGTGATCGGGGTGCAGGTCGAGGCCGATCGACAGGTCGGCAAGTGTGCGGGGGCTTCGCCGCCGTGGCTCCTTGTTGTTCTGGAGCTCGTGAACGGTGGCCTTCGAGAGGCCCGACAGTCCGATGACGTCTTTCTGGGTGCGGCCGAGTTCGGCCATCCGCCGATTGATCTCCGCTGCGACTGCCGCCCAGTCCCCTGTCGCCGACTCTTCTGTCACCCATTCCTCCGTGCTCCGCTTCGCCGCCGAGGCTAGCGGGCGTATTTGCGGACGACGACTCAAACCCGGCGGATTCACGGGTTTGGGCCACTACAGGCTAAACACGGTATGAAATCATCCCTAAAATTGGGCTTAAAACAAACTTCGCGGGCCGAAAAAACTCATCATGAACGACCAAACAGAGAACGCCCGACCGGCGTTTTACACAGTCACAGAGACGGCACGGATTCTTCGAGTCGGTGCCTCAACCCTCTACCGCGCGATCCGGGAAGGGGCCTTCCCAGCGGTACGGCTCCGAAGTCGCTACGTCGTACCTGCTGCCGCGCTCGACAAGCTGCTCGCTGAGGTGGCCGAGACCGGTGGCCTTGTCGACCCGGCACGAATGGCAGCCGAACGTCGCACGGCCCACGAGGTCGACCGGTTGACCGGAGGTGCGTCGTGGTGAACGACAGCTATCTCGAATGCCTGGCGATCGCCCTCGACCGATACGCCGAGGTGCCTGACGACGTGCTGTTGGCGATCGTCACCCGGGACGGGGCCTGCATGGTGCTCTACGCCGACGAGGACGAGCCGGACTGGGTGGGCGATGACCTCACCGACCGTGAGTTGGCGGAGCGGATCTGCGCGAACTGTGCGGTCCCGCTCGCCTGCCTCGAACTCGAACTACGGATGGCCGGCACCAACACGCTCGGTGTGTGGGGAGCGCTGTCCGAGCCGGACAGGCGGGCTCTCTACCCGCTCTGGCACGCCAGGCGCGACCGCAGGGGGGCGAGACGCCATGACACTCCACTTGTCACCGGTCGAAGTGCTAGCCGGCTTGGGCGCCATCGTCGCTCTGATCACGGTGTGGCGAGTAAGCGTCCGGGCGGCTCGACGGACGGCCGAGACGGCGAGGGCAAGCGCTCGCTTGATGTCGCTCGCTGGTCGCGTCACGGTCACGGCTGCCGTCATTGCCGGCGTTCAGTGGGTGGTGCTGTTCCATGCCGCCGGCCACGTGACCTTGGTGGCGGTGGTGCTGGGTGCACCGGCTCTGCTGGCCGGTCACGCGCTGACCCGCGCGTTGACCGTCACCACAGCCGAAACACCACGGCGACGGGGTGGTCGGCGATGAACGCTCATGCATCAGCGGACCGGGGCGGACGGCGCAAGCCGCCCGCCCCGGGCGGGGCCAAGCAGGCCGAACACATCGGCCGCCAGGTGGACAGGCTGTGCTGGACCGGCATCCTGATGGGCCTGGCGTTCACGATGACCAACGTTCAGGGCTTCGCCGCAGCCGGAGCGCGGACCTGGTCCATACCGTGGCTGGCCGCGTGGTTGTTGGACCCGATGGTGTCCCTCGTGTTGCTGTCGATCCTGCGTGCCGAGCAGGTGACCGCGCGCCGTGGTGTTCACATGGGCGGCTGGGTGCGCGCAGCCAAGTGGTTCACGTTGGGCGCGACCTACCTCATGAACACATGGTCCGCCTACGCGACTGGTTCACCGGCGCTGGTCGTACTGCACTCGGTGCCGCCACTCGTGGTGTTCGTGGCAACGGAAGCGGTCACGGAACTGCGAGACAAGCTCGTTGTCGCGGAGCCGTCGAGGGGTGCGCGGCCAGTGCACAAGCAGCGCCCGACATCTGTTGGTCGAACGTCCTTTGACGACTATCTCAACCGTGCCCGCGAGGCGTGGCAACCGGGCACCACCGTCACGCCGGCATGGGTCCGAGAGGTCACCAATTGCTCGCGTGGGCTGTCTTCCCGCCTGGCTGCGACTCTCGCGGCCGAGACCATGGACGGTGCGCGATGACTGGAGAGGAGAGCAGCAGTCGGCGCCTGCGCCTAGTACCCAGCCAGGACCTTGTACCGGCCGATCCCGTGTACGACGGCGAGCTCGTGGACGAGGAGAGCCCACCAGTTCGACCGGTGTTCATGAACTGGTGGCAGCGTTCACGACGAGTGCCGCAAGCACTCAAGTCGTGGACGGCGGCACGACAGGCGGTGCGGGATGGTCTGCTGCGGTTGGCGTGTTCACCGTGGCGGTTCCTGGGTTCAGTCGCGCGGGGCGTGGTGCTGGCCGTACGTGGGTGGCGTCGGTGGGTGCGCGTTCACGACTACCGGGAGGCCGCCGAGCTGTCGGAGAAGCTGGCCGACAAGTTCACCGAGATCCGCGCGCTGACGCTATTCCGGTGGAAAGTCACCGCCGCCACCCTGGCCGGCACGCTCGTGGTCGTCGGCACATTCAGCCTCATCTACGGGCCGATCGCCTGGTGGTCCGCGTTGGCCGTGTCGTCGGTGGTGCTGGCCATCACCGGCAGGCGCAAGGACGGCGCACCCGGCCGCAAGGCCGTGCTCGCCGGACCACGGACGCTGACCTGGACCATGGACCCGCAGGTACTCGTGGATGCCTTCCGGGACGCCAAGCTGATCGGGAAGGACGAGTCCCTACGACTGGTCGAACGCGCGTCCCGGCAAGGCGAAGGCTGGGCCATCACCGTGGACCTGCCCGCGACTCGTAAGGCCGCCGACGTGATCAAGCACCGGGAAGCGTTGGCGTCCGCGCTCGCGGTCGATGAGGTCCAGCTCATCGCCGAACGAGTACGCGGATTGGGCGGGCACGCGGGCCGGGTGGCGTTGTGGGTGGCCGACCGCGACCCCTACGCCGGCCCACCCCTGCCCTCGCCGCTGGTGCAGGCCGAGCAGTGGGATGCATGGCGGCCGATCCCCTTCGGCCGCGACGCGCGCAACCGGCCAATCATGCTCCCGCTGGTGTGGACATCGCTGTTGGTAGGCGCAATTCCTAGACAGGGCAAGACATTCGCCACCCGTCTACCCACCGCAGGCTTGATCTTGGACCCCCACACGCGGCTGTACGTGTTCGACGGAAAGGGAGGGAAGGACTGGGACGCAGCACGACAGGTGGCACACCGGTTCGTGTGTGGCGACGAACTAGAGCACACCGAAGCCGTGCGAGATCACCTCGTGGAGCTGGTGGCCGAGGTCCAGTCCCGCTACGCCCGGATGGCCACGCTGGACGACGAAGTGTGTCCAGAATCGAAGATCACGCCCGCGCTGTCGCGGGATGTATCGATGGGGATGCCAGTCACGGCGGTGATCCTGGACGAGGTCCAGGTGTTCCTAGAGAACCCCACCCGCCAACTCGTCGGCGGCACCAAGACGACCCTGGGTGCGCACATCGCGGACCTGTTGACCTACCTGGCCAAGAAAGGACCAGCAGCGGGAATCGTGGACATCCTGGCCACCCAACGCCCGGACTCCACCACCATCCCGTCCCGGCTGCGAGCAGTGCTGGGGTCACGGTTCGCGCTGCGGGTGATGGACTGGCGCGACTCCAACATCATCCTGGGCGAGCAGATGAACACCCGAGGCTACGACTCGTCCACCCTGCTGCCCGGCCACAAAGGGGTCGGCATCCTGCGCCCGGACGGCGACACCCAAGCCGGGGCGGAGGTGCTGGCGTTGACCGTGCGGACCTACTACATGCCCAACACCGAATGGCGCGACGTGTGCGCACGGGGCCGCGCACTGCGGGAGGCGACCGGCACGTTGAGCGGGCACGCGGTCGGCGACCACGCCACCCGGACCATCGACCCGGCCGCCGTGCTCAAGGCACTGGGCAGCGGCACACCGGATCGGCCGGTGGTCGATCTACCGGAGCCGTTGGCGTCAGTGGCGCGGTACCTGGGCGAGGAGACCGACCGGCGCGAGTTCGTGCCGACCGCCGAGTTGATCGAGGCGTTGGCAGTGGAGCCCACACTGTTCGGCCGGCAGATGGCCGAGTGCGGGTGCCAACCCACCCGCCGCCGTACCGAACAGGAGGACGGCAGCGTCCGGCAGGTACGCGGCTACCTCACAGCTGACCTCCGCGCGGCCATCCGCGACGCGGCCGAGGATGGCTGAACCCGTCACACAACCATGTGGACCCGTCACAGCGACTGTGACGGGTCCACATAGTTCTGACCAGGGTGAATAGAGGTTGGGACGGGTGTGACGGGTGGCGTGGAACCCGTCACACCCGTCCCGGATGGGCCGGTGGCTGGGCGTCAGAGTGGGGCCACCGGCCAGGCTGGCCGGGCATGGTCAGAGGTTCGGCGCGTGTGCTCGGCGGGAGCGCTCGTCGGCATTCACCATGAGTTCGACGCACTCGCCGCGAGGGATCTTGGCGACCCGCGCCCGCATCTCGTCCACCACACGCATGAACTTCGCGAAACCGGACTTGTCGAAGTACAGATGCAACCCATCGGTCACGGGGCCGAACCAGAATTCGATCTGGTCGTCCCCCAGCACCTCGCAACTCATGTCGCACTCGCCATCCACCGTGACCACGGACTCGGCCTCGATACCTGACCGCTTCCCCATGTCCGCCCCCTCTTCAGGCCAGATCATTGGTGATGATCGTGCAGCCATGCAAGGTCCGTAGTTGCTGCTCGGCCAGAGTCCACCGCAACAGCGCAGCGCTGTCATAGCTGACAAGATCGTCCCGCAGCAACACGGGATGCGGGCGGCCCGGACGGTAGACGAAGCCCTTGACGCCCGACAGCGGGAAGCGTCGTGCGCGCACCATGACGTTTCCTCGCCGAAGGTGCGGACACAACCGTCCAGCGAGGACTGCGCAGGCCGCACACACCGGAGGCTCGGCGACGATCATTCCCTCCGGCCATCCCACCTGTGAGTCACGCAGGTCTGGCAGCAACCACAAGACGCCCTGCTCATCACGATCGGCCGGGTTCCCGCAGACCTGGCAGAACAACCGGCGCATCACTCGACGCTGCCGCAGCGGGTGGATTACCGCAAAGCGGGGCCTGCCCTGGCCAGGAAGCATTACTGTCCGGTTCCACAGCACGCCATCGCGGTCCCGATCGGCGGCCGTCTCATCGGCGAACCCCAATCCGATACCTGGACGTTCCACCAACTTCAGGGAAGGTTCGTACTCCTCGCTCCACGTTGCGATGTAGGGGACTATCGGCGTCCTGTTCGTCACCGTTCGCTGGCTATGTGTCTGCTCGGCTGAAGCTGTTGTCATCGCAGCAAACCTCCTTCAAGGAGGACGCTAAAAACGATCAAGCCTCAAAAATTGACAAGTTGTCAACGAAGGAAACATGTCACCCGGTAGGGGCAATGCCGAGTCGCCAAGCGAGTCCGCGCAGTTCTCGGCCACCTGCGTCTCGGCGAGCGCCAGTGAGCAGGTTCGCAACCGACTCGCGTACGAATACGTTGTTCCGAACTTGCTGTGGCGCCAGTGTTTCCGCGTGCAGCAGGGCGGCTAGTCCACGATCACGGCTCTTACGGTCGGCGAGCAGTCCACGGCCGTAGTCGATCCAGAACCCGGACTGACGCGAACGGGAAATGGTTTCCGGTCGGACCTTGGCTGCGATCTCGGCGACCTTGCCGCCCTTACCGAGTTCGACACCAATGGCCACGCGCCAGATACCTACGTTGGTTCGACCGAACTGCATGTCTCCCCACTCGCTGACGTCCGGTTCGATCTGCTCGGCGAACCCCGCCGCCTCGTCAAGATGAGTCTCGGCGGTGTCGTTCTGGTTCTGCGCAGCGCACGCGAGGGCAGCAGTCAGGTTCGCCATGCCGCGCACTTCCGGAGTGGCGGCCGAGTTGTCCGCCACATTGACGGCCAGCTGGTACTGCCGTGCACGATTGGTGCCGGACAGTGCATGCGCGCGAGCCCAACCAGCAAAGCTGGTATACGCAGGATCATCGAGCAATTCGGACGCCTGACGCATCCGCTCGACGGCGACCGTAGGCAAGCCGGGCAATCCGAGATGGGACGCCACATTGGTGGCTGCATGATAGCAGTCGATCAGGCCGACCAGGGCGACTTGTCGGTGGTCCGGATCGCCTGCCGACGCCGAGAGAAGATCTCGAATCAATTGCGGCAGGAGAGCGGCCTGCTCGACATAGTCGGCACGCGGCCGGAGGATTGTCTTGACCCTGTCGACATCTGCGGCAACCTGCCCCCATGGTCGAGCAGGCCCATCCGGAGTCTCGCCCACCCACCAGCCCGTCAGCGCGTCGGCCAGCGCCGCCATCTGGAAATGAGAATCGGCAGCGAAGAGATCCGAGAGCGGATATGGCTGTCCGGTGAGTTCTGTTGGTGAGACTTTCAGCGCTGACGCCAGTGCTTCGAGTACGGACCGTTTCGTCACGGGGCGGAGACCACGTTCGATGAGCGAGAGGTACGACGCGGACATGCCAGCCAGACCGGCAGTGGCCGTGACGCTCAGCCCGCGCCAGTTGCGTACCTCGCGAACTCGCCGACCGACGTGCCCGTCCTCGACGTCCACCAGAACCCTCTCTCATCGCTGGTCGACAAGTAGCCATCAGTCTACGGCCAGCAGCCGGAATGCCTGGTCAGGGACGTCGTAGCTGAACTACTTCGGCAACATGATCTTGTGGAATCGACGGGATGACCACTGCTCGCCGACCGCGACTGACATTGACCAGCCCGGCAGCCTTCAGTTCCGCGACCGCTCGTTGGGCGGTGCCGAACGAGACGCTATAGCGGTTGGCGAGTTCCACGACTGGTGGCAACGGATCGCCGACACGCAGCGCTCCGCACATGATCGCGCTTCGGAGGTCCGCTGCGATGCGCTGATAGGGGTTTGCGTTCTCTGGCTCTCGTGTCGTGGTGGCCCGACCTTCGTCAATGGCGATTGGCATAGCCGGCATTCGGCCGCCAAGGCTTCCTGCTGCTCGCTGGTCGGCTTCCGACACCCATGCGGTGTACACGCGGAGGGTGGTCGATCCGCCACCACCGTGGCCCAGTCGACCGGCGACCGTTCGGATATCAACTCCGGCTGCTATGAGCTCGGTCGCCGAGTAGTGGCGCAACCGATGGATGTTCATGTCCAGATCGATTTTCGCGCACATGCGCCGGTATCGCTGCGTCACGGTGTCAGGCTTGAGCCATGTGCTGTGGTCGATCGAGCCCGAAAAGATTCGGCCCTTCGGATCGATTGATGTACCAAGTTCTTCTGCCAGTGCTTCGCAGAGCAAGCGGTAGAGCCGCAACAATGCGACGGTATCCTGATCCAGCACGATCCGGCGTTGCTGGTGTGTCTTAGTGTCCTTCTCCCATGTCTTGGCGCCATCTTGGCCAATGCTCGTGCGAATCCACAGTGTGGCTGTGTTGAGATCGAGAAGGTCCCAGCGGAGCGCACACAGTTCTCCACGTCGGACGCCCGTGACCATCGTGAGCCAGACGAGTACGCCCCACGCCAGATCGGCGAACGCCTCATTGACGATGGCGGCAGCTTGTTCAGGCGTCGGGGGATGTGGATCGGCAGTGACGGACTTTGGGGGCTCGGCCTGGTCGAGGGGATTAACCGTGATCCACTTCCACCGAATGGCGCGGGTCAGAGCACCACTGAGGCACCAGTGGATTTGCCGTATGGCCGATGTCGAGAGGGGATTGCACTTGTGCGGTCCACAACGTCGGTCGCATTCGTGCTCGCGAGCCGTCCGATGCTGGATGAACTTTCGGCCACCACAGTGCAGTCGGCACGTCCGCAAGATCGTGTAGAACGAGTCCAAGATTTCGCCATCCAGTCGCCCGACCTGTTCCTTGCCGAGCAGTGGGCGAATGTGATTGCGGATGTAGCCCTCTTTGCTTCGTCGCGTGTTGACGTCAACGTCCAGAAGTTCGAGGTAGCGGTCCATCAATTGGTTGACCGTGGCTTTGGTGCGGGGATTGCGCTGCTCATCAACCTGGTTGACCAGGCGAGTTCGGACCTTCTCGGCTTCTTTCTCAGCCGTCGGACCGGCAGGCACCGTTTCGGTGAGGTAGTGGCGTCGACTGCTCAGAGGGTCGATACCGGCGTACACCTTGACCCGTAGCGCTCCGCTCGGCAGCGTCTCGATCTCGCCCCGAGTGCGCCGCTTGCGGCCAGTTTGGGCGGCACTCATCGTGCGAGTGTAACTCCGCTCGCACCACGTGTGGCCCCACGAAGGGCAGTATTGATCGACATCGCGTCACCTAAAGATCAGGGCCGCTGACCTGTTTGACCAGGTCAGCGGCCCTGATGTCACCCGGTGAAAGGTGGTGCCCCCGGCAGGAATCGAACCTGCGACCTGCGGTTTAGGAAACCGTCGCTCTATCCCCTGAGCTACGGGGGCCGTCCCACTGCGTTCGCCCAGCGTACCGGCTGTGTCCTGGCCCGTACTCTCCGGGCTGACCGGTCCCGTTGGCGGAAGCCGTCCCGCGACCAGTCGTCCTACTGGCTGGTGCCGGCCGAGTGTAGAGCCGCAGGCCTGGCGCTCGCGGACGTGGTCAATCCGCTGATAGGTCGTCGAACCGGATGACGCCCCACACCGTGCCCGCACGTGGTCGGCCAACCCGTCGACCAGTACCGACACCCCAGCGAGTGTCGCTCCAGCTGCCTGGACGAGGTCTCCCACCGCCAGCGCCTGGCTGCCCGTCTCGATTCAGTCATCCACCAACAGCACTCGGTCACCACGGCCGACACTGTCCTGCCGCAACAGCAGATCTGTCCGGTTGCCTCGGTAGTCCGGCTCGGTACGCCTGCGGATCTTCGGTCCGGGGAACAACGCACCCGCCTTGCGCACCACCACGAAACCGACGTCCAGGTCGACCGCGGCCGCGCCACCCAACAGGAACCCACGGGACTCGATACCCGCGACGGCGGTGACGCCGGTGTCGCGGAACAGCTCCACGAGCGCTGCGATCGCGGCCGCGAATGCGTCCGGATGGCCGACACGCGCCACATGTCCGCGTGCCCGTCCAGCCAGCTGAACTGATCCAACAACAGACCTCGCGCGTCAGCCGTCATGTGGCCAGTGTCCGGTCATGGTCGACTGCAACACCTGCATGGTGACCAGCGTGCTGGCTCGCGAGGTCCGCCCGTGGTCGCTCCGGGTTCCGCCGCCAGTCGACCGGGACGAGCAGTGCACCATCGGTGCCGCGATCTGGCCAGCCCGGTGGTACACCAAGGGCTGACCAGGTCGAACCCGACTAGTGGTGGCCGACGAACTGGACCACCTGCTGGTACGTGGGCCGGTTCTGCCACGTGATCTTGCCGTCCGTGACGCCACCGAACGGACGCTGGATGATCGAGTCCGCGCACCACTGGTTGCCCGCGGCACAGTCCGCGTCACCCGGGTACACCTGGTTGGCCGGCTCTGCCGCCGCCTGCGTCAGGCTGGTCAGCAGCGCCTGCCGGCACGCGGCCAGGCTGCCGCCGCCGCAGAACTGCTGACCCAGCCCACTTTGCACCGGCTGACCGAGCACCGACCGCAGATCCTTGTCTACATAGGACCACCAGCCGAACTGGAACGACGAGCCCTTGTGTGGGACCGACTCGTTGGCATCCACCGGTCCGGCGCTCGGCCCGGTCTGCCCACCGGAGGGCGACTCGTTGATCTGGATGGCGCCGACCGTTGCCGTGAACAGGTTCGCGCCCATGCCGGGGGAGAACTCCGCCTGCACGAGCAGCGGCCACCACGCGTCCATCGTCTGGATCGCCGCCGCGTTGACGAACGACTGACTGCCCGGCGCCGTCTCGACCAGCTCGGCACCGGCCTGCGACCACGTGGTCAGCTTCGCCACCGCGGCCGCCTGCGTCGGGTCGGTCACCGGCTGGCTGTTGATCACCTTCAGCAGCGTCGGCAGCACGTCCTCGCCACGCAGGTCGGTCACGGCCGCGTCCTCCATCGCCTTGACCACGTCCGACCTGCTGATCGGCTTTCCACTGGCCACCAACGCCTGCACCCTGCTGTCCAGCAGGTTCGACCGGTACACACTGCCGTCGCCGAACGACGCCGACGTGTAGTCCAGCGCCTGCTTGTTGTTCCACGACACGTAGTAGTCCTGGTCGATCGAGTTCGGGTGCGCCGCGAACGCCGTGTCGTCCGACTGGTTCGTGGCCGGGTTCCAGTTCAGCCACTCGTCAGCGGCCTGGATCGGCAGGTTCGGGTCGACGCCCGCCGGCCGGACCGGGTTCGAGCCGGAGTTGTAGTACGCGGTGTCCGTGTTGTTCACGTAGAACCAGTTGAACGTGTAGTTGATGTTCGAGGCCGCCTGCTGGAACTGCTGCGGTGTGCCCATGCCCGTAGGATTGTTGAACATTTGAAATCCTATGATCGAGTCGGCTTCATGCCGGTAACTCGACCGCTGACTCGTGTACGCGACCGGCACGCCGCCGACCGTCGCCCGGAACTGCACCAGGCCGAAGTTCGTGCGGTACACGATCAGCTTGTACGAACCGGCTGCCGTGCTGTCCGCTGTGTTCGGGCTCCACGAGTCGTCCCGCTCGACCGCCTCCATCGCAACACACTGATTGTTGAACAAGTAGAAGTTGGAATTCTTGGTCACCGGAGAGCCGTCCGGTGTGCACAGCGGCACAGCGAACGTGTCGGTCACGTCCTGCCCCGCCGAGGTGGCGCTCCACGCGTAGTCGGCGCCCCGACCCAGTTCGACGTAGAAGCTCAGCCCGGCGAACGCGGCGCCACGTGCGCTGATGCCCGGTCCCTGCAGCTCCTCCAACATCAACAGTTGTGGCGCGAAGTAACCGGTCTGCGGGCCGAATACCGCGATCGGGTGTCCGTCATCGGTGTGCTGGCCGGACACGACGAGTGCGTTGGACATGCCGTGCTTCTGCGCCAGCAGGCCGGCCGGCAGCACACCATTGGCGAAGATGCCGGTGCTCGCGGTGGTGGTCGTCGCTGATCCGGTCGGGTCGAACACCTCCTGCTGCGCGGTCACCGAGCCGGGGTCCGGCATGGCAATGCCCTGCGGGTTGCTCGGGCTGGCCGCGTACGGGAACGATTGTCCGGTGTGGATGGTCAGGCCGGCTTCCTTGTCGTTCTCCTCACGGAATCCCTGCCAGACCTGGTCGCCGACCGTGTTGCCGTAGCGTGCGTCCGCAGCCTCCTTGACCAGCGCCGACCGCACCTCGCCGCCGCCACCGCTGCCGAACAGCGCACCGACCACGCTCGCGATGGCGATCAGGTCGGTCGGCGTGAACGGCTGGATCGTGCCGGTGTTCGTGATCGGGTTGATGTGGCCGGTCAGGTCGTACTCGCCGGGGAAGAACCGGCCGTTGTATGCCCGCGTGGCGTACGTGTTGATGCCGCTGATGTAGGAGTTGATGTCCTGCATCGCCTGCGCCCCAGCGGGTCCGCTGTTCGCGATCGCCGTCACCTGGTTCCGCAGGTCCTGCTCGGTGTACGGCGCGACCGCCCAGAACGTCTGTTCCAGTTGGCGGTTGGCCACCGCGCCACCGGCGAAGCTGCTCAACTCGCCCCGGCCGACATGCCGGAACAGGTCCATCAGCCACAGCCGGTCCTGACCGGCCGCGTAACCGGCGCCGAACTCGGTCCCCGATCGGGTGGTTCCGTAGACGTGCGGCACGCCGGTTGCCTTGTCCCGCACGATGGTCACGTCGGCACGCGGCTGGATGCTGGAGGCAACCTGATCGGCGGGCACTCCAAAGCTTGAATTGTTGAAATATTGATCAATGGTCGCGTTGGTCAGGTTCTGGTACCCGTCGGCCAGGCTGCCGTACGTGTTGAGCTGGTCGTCGGTGTGCGCGGGCCGGGTGCCGAACAGCTTGTTGCCGAGGATGTCGGCCAGCGTGGCGTTGCCGTTCTCGCCGGGCGGCAGGATGTCGGAGCACTGCCCTCCGCAGTAGTCGGTGACGGTGAACGGGGTGCCGGCGGCGCTGGCCGGTGCCGCGACGCCGAGGCTGATCGCCGTGCTCACGGCGACCAAGCAGCTGACCGCACTGACAGTTCGCCGAGCTGGTCGGCCCATGACGGACGCTCCCTTCCTACCTCGCTGTGTCCGGCATCACAAGCTACCTCTGAGTAGGCCTATCGCGAAAGGTCCTCACGTTTACTTTCCGCCGACTGGACCAACGCGCACAGTGGCGATGCGGGTCATGTGGCCGTGTTCGCTGGTCGCGATACGTAATGAGATGATCCCGATGGCAACCACGCCCATCGGGGAGGCGTCCGTGATCAAAGTGGTACTCGCCGACGACGAGGACCTGGTTCGGTCCGGCCTGCGCATGATCCTGGGTAGCGCGGGCGACATCGAGGTGGTCGGCGAGTGCGACGACGGCAGTCAGGTGGCCGAACTGGTCCGGCTGCACCGTCCACACGTGGTCCTGCTGGACATCCGGATGCGCACCACGGACGGCCTGGCCGCACTGCGCAAACTGCTCGCGCTACCCGAGCCACCCGCGGTCGCCATGCTCACCACGTTCGACGTGGATGCCTACGTCAGTGAAGCGCTTCGCTTGGGCGCCAGCGGTTTCCTGCTCAAGGACACCGAGCCGGCCCAACTGGTCAAGGCCGTCCGGGACCTCGCGCGCGGTGGGGCCGTACTCGACCCGGGGGTCGCCGCCCGCGTGCTGGCCGCCGTGGCCGACGGCGAGCGTGCCGCCGAACCGGCCCGCAGGCTGCTCACCGTGTTGTCCGACCGGGAGCGTGAGGTACTGGCGTTGATCGGGCAGGGCATGTCGAACGCCGAGATCGGTGGCACGCTGCACCTGTCCGAGGCAACGGTGAAGGGCTACGTCTCGGCGGTGCTCGGCAAGATCGGCGCCGCGAACCGGGTGCAGGCCGCCCTGGTCGCCTATCGGGGCGGCCTGATCGCCTGAAGCAGGCTCAACGCTCGGTGGCCAGCTGGCTGATGTCGTCCAGCGGTTGGTAGACCGCGACCCGGTTCCGACCCTGCCGTTTCGCCTGGTACAGCACGACATCCGCGGCCGCGAACAGATCGTCGAGCACACACGATCCACTGGCCACACCGATGCTGACCGTCGGCCGGCGCGCCGAGCCGAGCACCATCGTCCAGTCGTGGTTGGCCACCGACGCCCGGATCCGCTCGGCCACCACCGGCCCCGCGTCCCGGTCGCCGCTCGCGTCACCGAGCAGGATCACGAACTCGTCGCCCGCCCACCGCGCCACCAGGTCGTCGCTGCGGCACTCGTGCCGGATCAGCTGGGCGATCTCGCGCAGCGCCGCGTCCCCGGCGGCGTGGCCGGCATCGTCGTTGACACCCTTGAACCAGTCGACGTCGATCAGCACCAGCCACGGTGTCCTGCCGTCGTCGTGCGCGCGGGCCAGCATGGCGGGCGCGGTGCGCTCCAGGCCGAGCCGGTTGGCCAGTCCGGTCAACGGGTCGCGTGCGGCCGCTTCCTGTGCGGCCATCGCCATCCGCTGCGCGGCCGCGGCGAGCCTGCGTTGTTCCATGGCCTGGCCGAGCCCTTCCCGCAGGGTCTCGGCGGACTTCCGTGCCGCCGCGACGCTGAGTCGCAGCGCCGCCGCCTCGCCGACCGGGTCGTCCAGTTCCGCGCAGATGTCGGCCAGGTCGGTGGAGAACCGGAGCAGCAGGGAGGTGTCCATGATCGCTTCCGCGTTGGCCACCGCCCGCGCGGCCATGGTCCGTGCCTCGGTGAGGTCACCACGGGCCCGGCCGACGATGGCCAGTACCCATTCGCCGACCGCGATGGCCCACAGGTCGTCCGTCTGGACACCGAGTCGCATCACCTGCCGGCCCGCTTCGGCAGCTGCGGACAACTCGCCGAGCCCGGCCAGCGAACGACCGTACGCACCGAGCAATGCCCTGTGCATCCTGGGTTCCACGCCGAGCCCGAGCCCTTCGGCCAGCACCGACCGGGCTTCCTCGAACGCGGCGCGGGCGATCTCCTCGCGGCCCTCGGCGGCGCGGAAGTTCAGCGTGCCGCCCAGCCGTTGCAGGCTGTGTGCCAGCACCTCGGGGTCACCGGCCTCCCTGGCGTAGCGGATCGACATCCGCAGTGTGTCCAGCGCTGCCCTGCGGTTGCCGAGCCCTTCGAGCAGGTAACCCAGTTGGCCGAGGGTCTGCGCGGCGGCCGGTCCGTCGGTCTTGGCCGCGTCGAAGTCGGTCCAGCCTTCCGCGGCCAGTTCCAGAGCCAGCGGGATACGGCCGAGGCGCCACGCGATGACAGCCCTGCTCACCAGCACTGATGCTCGGACGCCCGGATCGGAGCCGGCCTGTTGGTGGCCGACGACCTTGTCGAAGAGGACATTCGCCTCAGTGAGTCGGCCAGCCTCCAGCAACCGGCGCACCTCGATATCCGCGTCCGGCAGCCGGCCTGGACTCAGCGGTTTGTCCTGCTCCACCTCAGTCTCGACACTCCCTGCCCGACGGTCGTATCTGCTACGAACGGTCTTGTCGCCGGTGTGCTCAGCAGATTACCGGTGACGGTCGCGCCTTGTACTGTCAGTCGCGGCCAATGTCGCCGGATCGGACTAATCGTTGACCTTCGGCGCGCACCGGACGTGGTCGGTCGGTTACACCGTAGTTGTACCCCGCCGCCATCCGGGGAGACCGCTTAGGGTCGACGCATGCTGAAGTACATCGCGCTCTACCAGAAGCCGGACGACCCCGAGACGTTCGAGAAGCGGTATTTCGGTTCGCACGTTCCGCTGGTCGAGCAGACTCCTGGTCTGCTGCGGGCCGAGATCGCCAGGGTGACGCGGGTGTACGTGCCCGGCTTCCTCGGCGAGGAGACGGAGCCGTACCTGATCGCGGAGCTGTACTTCGAGTCGGCGGAGTCGGCGAAGGCCGCGTTCAAGACCCCGGAGTGGCAGGCATCCGGCGCCAATCTGGTCGAGATCGGTGGCATGGCGCTGGTCGCGATGTTCATGGCCGAAGTCCTGGAGTGACTCGGAGCCGCATCCATCCTGATTGACATACAGACTGTATGTATGTTTCTGTGAACGCCATGGCGACCAGCGCATTCCTCGGCAGCACGCATTCCGTCGACCTGCCCACCGGTCGGTTGGACTACCACGAGCGAGGCACCGGCGCTCCCGTGGTGTTCGTACACGGCCTGCTGGTCAACGCCGACCTGTGGCGCAACGTGGTGCCCGGCGTCGCCGACGCCGGCTACCGCTGCCTCGCGCCGGACTGGCCACTCGGCTCGCACCGCACGCCGCTCCCGCCTGCCGCCGACCTGAGCCCGCCGGGGATGGCCAGGATGATCGCCGACTTCCTCAACGCCCTCGACCTGACCGACGTCACGATCGTGGCCAACGACACCGGCGGCGCCCTGACCCAGCTGCTGATGACGGCGCATCCCGAGCGGCTGGCCAGGGTCGTGCTCACCCCGTGCGACGCGCTGGACTACTTCTTCCCACCGGGTTTCGCGCTGCTGCCGAAACTGGCCGCCGTGCCGGGTCTGGTGTGGGCGCTGGGCAAACTGCTCAGGATCCCGTTCATTCAGCACTCGTCCGCGGGCTTCGGCATGACGACCAGGTCCACGATCCCGGCGTCGATCCTGGACTCGTACACCGCGCCGAGCGCCGGAAACGCCGGTGTACGAAGGGATCTGCGCCGATTCCTGCGTGGCGTGCATCGTCGGTACACCCTCGCCGCCGCCGACCGGCTGCCCCGGTTCGAACAGCCGGTACTGCTCGTCGGCGCGGACGGCGACCGCATCTTCCCGGACCGGCTGGCCGCTCGGCTCGCCCAGTTGTTGCCGGACGCCCGGCGGGTCACGGTGGCCGACTCGTATACCTTCGTGCCGGAGGATCAGCCTGCCGAACTGGTCAGGCTGGTGGTGGAGTTCCTGCGGTCCGGGTGACGGCGGGACGGCGGCTCGGTGGGAAGCGTTGGCACGGCACACCCAGGAGCACAGGTCGCGGACGACCAGGGCGGCCCTGGTCGCGACGGCACGCAGGCTGTTCGCCGAACGCGGTTACGCCGATGTCCCGGCCGCCGAGATCGTGTCCACGGCAGGGCTGAGCCGAGGCGCGCTGTACCACCACTATGCCGACAAGCGGGACCTCTTCCGCGCCGTGTTCGTCGAGCTGGAAAACGAGCTGAGCGCGGAGATCGAGGCAGCGGCGGGCAGCGCGAGCGATCCGGCCGAGGCCATGGTCGTCGGCCTGGACGCCTACCTGTCCTCGTGCGAGCGGGACGACATCGTGCGGATCGTGCTCACCGACGGGCCTGCCGTGCTGGGCTGGCGGGAGTGGCGGGAGATCGAGACGGAGCACGGCCTCGGCATGATCTCCGAGATGCTGGAGGGCGCGATGGCGGCCGGGCTGATGGTCCGCCAACCGGTTCGGGTGCTGGCCCAGCTGCTGCTCAGCGCGTTGATCGAGGCCGCGCTGCTGGTGGCGGACGCCAGGGACACCGATCAGCGGGACGCCGTCCGGACCGAGGTCCGGCAGGGCCTGCTCAGCCTGTTCGCCGGTCTGTCCGTGCCGACCGGCTGACCGTACGCTCCCGTCCGTGCTGCTCAACGTGCTGCAACTGGTCGGGATCGGCGTGTTCGCGGCGTCCGGCGCGTTGGCCGCCGTGCGCGCCAGGCTGGACCTGTTCGGCGTGGCCATGGTCGGCATGGCCACCGCGCTGGGCGGCGGGCTGATCCGGGACGTGCTGCTCGGTGTGCACCCGCCGACCACCCTGATCCACTGGCCGTTCCTGGCCGTGCCCGCCGCGGTGTCGTTCGGCGTGTTCTGGCTGCACCCGCAGGTCGTCCGGCTGCGCAGGGCGATGCTGCTCGCCGACGCCGTCGGCCTGGGCCTGTTCGTCACGTCGAGTACGGCGACCGCGCTGGCACTGGGGGTGCCCAGGTATGACGCGTGGCTGATCGGCATGACGGCCGGCATCGGCGGTGGTGTGCTGCGTGACCTGCTGCTGCGTGAGATCCCGGTGGTGCTGCTCAGGGAGATCTACGCGCTCGCCGCGCTGGCCGGGGGCGTGCTGGTGGTGGTCGGGGACTGGCTGCGGCTGCCATCGGGCCCGATCACCGTGCTCGGCTCGGCGCTGGTCGTGTTGATCAGGGTGGTGGCCCTGTGGCGGCGGTGGAACGCCCCGACAGCGCCGGGTACCACCTGAACCACCGCGAATCGGGTGAAATCCGTACCCGGTACCGGGGTTCCACAGACGTCTCTCAGGCGCTTCTCAGGACATGTCGGGACACTGTCCACATGCGCATCCTCGTTGTCGACGACGACCGCGCCGTGCGGGAGTCGCTTCGACGGTCGTTGCAGTTCAACGGCTACCAGGTCGAACTCGCCGGCGACGGCCAGCAGGCCCTGGATTCGGTGACCCAGCAGCGCCCGGACGCGATGGTGCTGGACGTGATGATGCCGAGGCTGGACGGGCTGGAGGTGTGCCGCAGGCTCCGCGGCACCGGCGATGACCTGCCCATACTGGTGCTCACCGCGCGGGACGCGGTGTCCGACCGGGTGGCCGGCCTGGATGCCGGCGCCGACGACTACCTGCCCAAGCCGTTCGCGCTGGAGGAACTGCTCGCCCGGCTGCGGGCACTGCTGCGCAGGGCGGCCGCCGAGTCCGACGCGCTGTCCGACGCCCCGCCCGCGATGCGGTTCGCCGACCTTGAGCTGGACCCCGGCACCCGGGACGTCCGCCGGGGCGAGCGCGCGATCAGCCTGACCAGGACCGAGTTCGCGCTGCTCGAACTGTTCATGGCACACCCGAAACAGGTGCTCACCAGGGGGCGCATCCTGGAGGACGTGTGGGGCTACGACTTCCCGACCTCCGGCAACGCCCTTGAGGTGTACGTCGGCTACCTGCGTCGCAAGACCGAGGCGGACGGCGAGTCCCGGCTGATCCACACCGTGCGCGGTGTCGGCTACGTGCTGCGGGAGACGCCCCCGTGACCGACACCCATGTGGCGGCGCCGAAGACCCAACCCGAGAACGACCCGCCGCCGAAGGCCCACCAGCCACGCGGTGGCCGGGGCCGGACCACCCAGCGGATGTCCTTGCGCGCCAGGGTCACTCTGCTCGCGGCGGCGTGTGTCGCGGGCGCGGTCGCACTGGTGTCGTTCGGCGCGTTCGTGACGGTCCGGAACAACCTCTACAGCCAGCTGGAGAACGAGCTGGTGCAGCGGGCGGTGGAGGTGGCGTCGTCGCCGATCCAGCCCGACTTCCAGGGCGACCTGCAGGTCAACGCCGGACCGTTCCAGTTCTCCGACATCCAGTTCGACATCGTGGACCCGGACGGCACGAGCAAGGTCGACATCCACCCGGCCGGCAACCGGCTGCCGCACAACCTGATCGGCCCGGACGAGAAGGCGGTGGCCGCCGGGCGGATGACGTCGTCGGCGCGGTCGGCGTACGGCTACGAGATCGTCGCCGTGCGGTACCCGGCGTTGCACGACGCGGCGCTGGTGGCCAGTGAGCCGCTGAAAGAGGACCAGAACATCCTCAAGTCGCTGAGCCTGGTGCTGATCCTGATCAGCGCGGCCGGTGTGCTGGTCGCGGCGGTCGCCGGCACCGCGGTGGCCCGGGGTGGGCTGCGCCCGGTGCTCCGGTTGACCGAGGCCACCGAGCGCGTTGCCACCCAGGGCGACATGCGGCCGATCCCGGTCAGCGGGGACGACGAACTCGCGCGGCTGACCCAGAGTTTCAACGTGATGCTGGGTGCGCTCGCCGAGTCGAAGGAGCAGCAGCGGCGGCTGGTCGCGGACGCGGGCCACGAGTTGCGCACACCGCTGACTTCCTTGCGTACCAACCTGGAACTGCTGATCGAGGCGCGTAAACCGGGTGCGCCGATGCTGTCCGAACAGGACACCGCCGAGCTGTACAGCGACGTGCGTGGCCAACTGGACGAACTGACCACGTTGATCGGCGATCTGGTCGAGCTGGCCCGGCAGGACGCGCCGCAGGTGGTGCACGAGCCGGTGGAGCTGGTCGAGGTGGTCGAGCGGGCGCTGGACCGGGCGCGGCGCCGGGCGGCCGGGGTGCGGTTCGACGTGAACCTGCAACCGTGGACGCTGCTCGGCGACGCCAGCGCGCTGGAGCGTGCGGTGTTGAACCTGTTGGACAACGCGGTGAAGTTCAGCCCGCCAGATGGCGTGATTGGTGTCACACTCCGGTCGCTGGGCGACGGGTCCTCGGTGATCGAGGTGACCGACCAGGGGCCGGGCATCTCGGCCGAGGATCTGCCCAGGGTGTTCGACCGGTTCTACCGATCGGAGGAGGCCAGGACACTGCCCGGCTCCGGTCTCGGGCTGTCCATCGTGTTGCAGGCCGCGCAACGACACGGTGGCATGGCGTACGCGGGCAAGGTGCCCGACGGCGGTGCGCTGATGGCGATCCGGCTGCCCGGCCGGCCCGGCTGAAAGTTTCAGTAGCACAACAAAGCCGAACAATATCCGTGTTGAACTGTGTAGTCTTTTGACGTATTCGCAGGGGAGGGAGTCACGTGCTCGCGCGGCAACGACAGTCGGTGATCCTGGACGAGGTGCGGCGCACCGGCGCGGTCCGGGTCAGCGAACTGGTGGAACGCCTCGGCGTCTCCGACATGACCGTCCGCCGCGACCTGGACGTGCTCGCCGCCCGTGGCTTGGTGGACAAGGTCTACGGCGGGGCCACCTCGGTCGCGGGCCGCAGCGTGGACGAGCCGGGATTCGAGGCCAAGTCGGTCCGTCAGCTGCAGGAGAAGGAAGCGATCGCCCAGCAGGCCGCCACCCTGGTGCGGCCGGGGACCGCGATCGGCCTGTCCGCCGGCACCACCACGTGGACCCTGGCCAGATTCCTGGCCGACGTGCCCGACCTGACCGTCGTCACCAACTCGATCCGGGTGGCCGACGTGCTGCGCCAGGGCGGTCGCACCGACCGGACCGTGGTGCTCACCGGCGGTGTGCGGACCCCGTCGGACGCGCTGGTCGGTCCCGTCGCCGTGCAGGCCCTGCGCACGCTGCACCTGGACATCGTGTTCCTCGGCGTGCACGGAGTGGCCCAGCGGTCCGGTTTCACCACGCCGAACCTGAACGAGAGCGAGACCAACCGGGCGTTCGTCGAGGCGGGCGGCAGGCTGGTGGTGCTCGCCGACCATTCGAAGTGGGGCGTCGTCGGCATTTCCACCATCGCGGCGCTGGACGAGGCCGACGTGCTGATCATGGACGACGGGCTGCCGGTCGACGCCCGCGAGACGTTGCCGGACGAAGTGGGAGAACTCGTCGTCGCGCAGGTTCGCGGGCGGCGGGAGGAGACCGCGTGAGCGACCTGGCGAGCGATCCGGCGGTGCTGCGCAGGACGGTGCGGCACCTGGCGGACGGCCGGGAGATCATCTACTACGACGACACGCCGGACGCGCCGGAGCGCACCGCAAGGGACACCAGGGATCTGCCGGCGCAACAGCCGCATTCGGAGATCCGGCGCGATCCGCTGACCGGGGAGTGGGTCGGCATGGCGGCCCACCGGCAGACCAGGACCTACCGGCCGCCCGCCGACCTGTGTCCGCTGTGTCCGAGCAGCCCGGGTCGGCCCACCGAGATCCCAGAGTCCAGTTACGACGTCGTTGTCTTCGAGAACCGGTTTCCCTCGTTCGCACAAGGGATTCCGACCACCGAGCCGACCGTCGACGGCCTGCCCATGGTGCCGCTCGCGGCCGGTCTCGGCCGGTGTGACGTCGTCTGTTTCACGCAGGACCACGACAGTTCGTTCGGCCAGTTGAGCCCGCGCCGGGTGCGTACGGTGATGGACGTGTGGGCCGATCGGACGGTCGCGTTGAGCGCGTTGCCCGGTGTGGCACAGGTCTTCCCGTTCGAGAACCGGGGTGAGGAGATCGGCGTCACCCTGCATCACCCACATGGTCAGATTTACGGGTACCCGTTCGTGACGCCGCGAACGGAGCGCATGCTCGCCACCGCCCGCGACTACCAGGCACTGCACGGCAGGCCGGTGATGGGCGACGTGCTGGCCGCGGAGTGTTCGGTGGGCAGGCGCGTGGTCGCCACCGGTGAGCACTGGACGGCGTACGTGCCGGCTGCGGCCCGGTGGCCGGTCGAGGTGCACATGGTGCCGCACCGCCAGGTACCCGATCTGCCCGCGCTGACCGGTGCCGAGCGGGACGGTTTCGCGGAGCTTTATCTGAGAGTGCTGCACATGTTGAACGCGCTCTACAACCGGCCGCTGCCCTACATCGCGGCGTGGCACCAGGCGCCGGTGCGGGCCGACCGGGATCTCACGTGGTTGCACCTTGAGGTGTTTTCCGTGCTGCGTACCGCTGACAAGCTGAAGTACCTGGCCGGTTCCGAGTCCGGCATGGCCGTGTGGATCAACGATGTGACACCCGAACAGGTGGCTGATCGGCTGCGTGCCAACGACCCCGCGTTAGTCCACTGAGCGGAACCCTAGGTTGATCTCAGCGTGTTCTCAGGCGGATGGCGCAGAGTAGTCATATGACCGAGAACTTCCCGGGCGACGGCCAGCCGATGGACGCTGTGCCCCCCGCCGAGAACTCCGGTCCGGCCGAACCACACGGGGAGCGCCCGACCGAGCAGCCAGCCGTCCACCAGCCGGCATCCCAGCAGCCGGCCGACCCCCAACCCGCTGACGCCGCCGACTCCACTGTCTCCACGCCGGATGATGAGTCGCCCGCGACGCCGTCGACCGGCTTCCCGGCCCACCCCCACTCCGGCTCGGTGCCGGTGGCCAACGTCCCGCGGAGCCCGTGGGCCAGTAGTGGCTACGGTCAACAGAACCCGGGTCGGCAAGGTCTTGGGCAGGGTTACGGCCAACCGGGCTATGGCCAACAGAGCGCGGGTTACCAGTCCGGCTACCACCAGCCGATCGGGCCGCAGCCGGCCGCGCCGCACCAGGGCGCGTATCCCTACCCGTCCCTGACCGGGCCACCCACCGGCCCCCTCACCGCCGGCTACCAGATCGGCGGGCTGCCGCCGGAACCGCCGCGCCGCAACGGTCGCGGTGGCCTGATCGCCGGGATCGCGGTACTGGCACTGGTGATCGGCGGGGCAGCGGGCGGCCTGGGCGGTTACCTGGTGTCCACGAACAACGGCACCGTCATCAGCTCGCTGGACCAGTCCACGCCCGCGAACCAGACGGCCAACGCGCCGGCCGGCAGTGTGCAGGCGGTGGCGAACAAGGTGCTGCCGGTGGTGGTCACCATCGCGGCCGAGTTCCAGGACCAGGGTGGCCTCAACGGGGACACCGGATCCGGGTTCATCATCAGCTCCGACGGCGACATCCTGACCAACAACCACGTGATCGCCGACGCGGCCAGCGGTGGCCGGATCCAGGTGATCTTCGCCAACGGCAAGACGGTCGACGCCTCCGTCGTCGGCCGCGACCCGACAAGTGACATCGCGGTGATCAAGGCCCAGGGCGTGGCCGGGCTGCCGATCGCCCAGCTCGGCCGGTCCGACGGCCTGTCGGTGGGGCAGGAGGTGGTGGCGATCGGTGCGCCGTTCGAGCTGTCCGGCACGGTCACGTCCGGCATCATCAGCTCGCTGCACCGGCCGACCGAGGCGGGTGACGGCAGTGCGGCCCAGACCACCGTGCTCGACGCCATCCAGACGGACGCGCCGATCAACCCGGGCAACTCGGGTGGTCCGCTGGTGAACATGCAGGGCCAGGTGATCGGCATCAACTCCGCGATCTACTCGCCGAACTCCGGTGGTGGACTACAGGGTCAGTCGCAGGGTGGCAACGTCGGCATCGGCTTCGCGATCCCGATCAACCAGGCCAAGCGCACCGCGGACGAGATCGTGAAGACCGGCAAGGCGATCCAGACCGTGCTCGGGGTGCAGGTGTCGGACAACACGCCCACGTCGGGCGGGCAGCCGAGCATCCTGCCCAACGGTGCGCTGATCAAGTCGGTCACGGCCAATGGCCCCGCGGCCAGGGGTGGCCTGAAGGCAGGCGCGGTCGTGGTCAAGGTGGATGACAGGCTGGTCACCAGCTCCGACGGCCTGGTGGCCGCTGTGCATGCGGCGGCGCCCGGCGACAAGATGCAGTTGACGTTGAGCAACGGCAGTGTGGTGACAGTGACGTTGAGCGGGCAGCAGGTCACACCGAAGTAGCAGCAGTGCTCGTACACAGGGCCTGGCCCGGCGGTGACGTCGGACCAGGCCCTTGGCGGCGCTACGGTGCAAGTGTGGCTGACCGCCGGGAACGATGAGGCCGATGACGACTCGGGAGAAGCGGGTGCTCGTCGTTGACGATGACGTCAACGTGCGGGACGTGGTGCGCAGGTACCTGGAACACGCGGGGTACCGGGTGGCGCTGGCCGGTAGTGGCGAGCAGGCGCTGCGACTGGCCGAGGACGGCGACCCGGATCTCGTGGTGCTGGACCTGATGCTGCCCGGTATGGACGGGTTCGAGGTGTGTCGACGGTTGCGGCTGCGTGGGCAGGTGCCGGTCGTCATGCTGACCGCACGTGGTGACGAGGACGATCGGATCGCCGGGCTGCAGTTGGGTGCCGACGACTATGTCGCCAAGCCGTTCAGCCCGCGTGAGCTGGTGTTGCGGGTGACGTCGGTGCTGCGCAGGGCGGATGCCGAGCCCGCGCCGCCGCGCGAGGAGTTGGTGGACGGTGATCTGGTGATTGACGTCACAGCTAGGCGAGCCAGTCTGGCGGGCATGCCGTTGGCCCTGACCACGCGTGAGTTCGATCTGCTGGAGTTTCTTGTCACCCACTCGGGCACGGCGTTCACCCGGGCTGAGCTGCTGTCCAGGGTGTGGGGCTGGGATTTCGGTGATCAGTCCACCGTGACGGTGCATGTGCGGCGGCTGCGCGAGAAGGTCGAGGAGGACCCGGCGCGGCCGGGCCGGATCGCGACCGTGTGGGGCGTCGGCTACCGCTACGACCGGGTGAGCTGACGTGATCCGCGACCTGTTGCACATCGCACCGTACGTGTTGGTGTTCTCGTTGCCGGTGGCGTTGTTGGGGCTGTTGGCACTACGCATGCTGGGGGAGCGGTCACTGGCCGCGTCGATGACGGTGCTGGTGCTGGTGCCGCTGGGTGCTGAACTTTCCGGCGTGCTCGGCGTCAGCAAGTTCATGTTCAACAACGTCGTGCTGAGTACAACGTTGTTGGTCTGTTTGACGACGGCGGTGATCACCGTGCCGACCGCCGTGTTCCTGGGTCGGGGTGTGGCGCGGCGCAGTGTGTGGGAGCGGCAGGCCAGGGAGCGGGAACGAGCGGCGGAGGCGGCGCGGCGGGAGCTGGTGGCGTGGATCAGCCATGACCTGCGGACGCCATTGGCCGGTATCAAGGCGATGGCGGAGGCGCTGTCGGACGGATTGGTCGTCGCGCCGACCGAGGTGGCCGGCTATGCCGACCGCATCAGCGACGAGTCGACTCGCCTGTCCGGCATGGTTGATGATCTTTTCGAGCTGTCCAAGATCACGGCGGGGGCGCTGCGGCTGACGTTGTCGGCGGTGCCGCTGCGGGACGTGGTGAGTGACTCGGTCGCGGCCGCACTGCCGGTGGCGCAGCGCAAGCGGGTGAAGGTGTACGCCGACGTGCGGGCATGGCCGGTGGTGCTGGGCAGCGACCCGGAATTGGCGCGAATAGTGCGGAATCTGCTGTCGAATGCCATCCGGCACACCCCACCTGAGGGTTCGGTGATGGTCGGACTGGGGGTGTCCGGCGAGGAGGCGCTGCTGCACGTGGACGACGGCTGCGGCGGAATCCCGGACGACGAACTGGCCAGGGTGTTCGACGTGGCGTTCCGGGGCACGGCGGCGAGGATGCCGGGCGGCCGGTTGGAGGAACCAGCGGGCGCGGGCCTGGGCCTGGCCATCGCACGGGGGCTGGTCGAAGCGCACCAGGGCCGGATCGACGCCTCCAACCACGGCCCAGGCTGTCGCTTCGAAGTCCGCCTACCGCTTGCCTCAACGGCCGCCGCTCACTAGCCGGCGCGATTCGCTCCGCGAACAGTTCGAGACACGCCGGTCACGCTCCCAGCAGTCGACTCGCGGTCCTGAGCGGTCGACACGCGGGCCGAGCGGTCGACACGCGCCTGGCCGGTCGACTCGCGCGCCCGAGCAGTCGGCTCGCCCGCTTGAATGGTCGACACGCCGCCCGGGCAGTCGGCTCGCGGTCCTGAGCGGTCGACACGCCCGCGGGTATTCGACTCGCGCGCCGGAATGGTCGACACCCGCGTCGGCTTGCCAGGACGGGGTCGGCAGGGGGCGGCGAGTGGTTGACATGGGCCTGCTGGCGGGGTCGGGCGCATGTGGCTGAGCCGCTGGTGGGGCGGTGCCGACCACGCAGTGGACGTCACGAAACGGCCGGATCGGTGGACCGCTACCGTGAGCCGCATGGAGCGCAGTACGCAACGGCTCGGCCGGGCACTCGTCGTGATCGTCGACGATCGAGTCGTGCACGGAGAACACGATGACAAGACCGGACCGCTGGTCACCGAGTTGTTGGAGGAGACCGGATTCATCGTGGACGGCACTGTCGCCGTCGCGGGTGAGACCGTCGACATCCGCAACGCCCTGAACACCGCCGTCATCGGTGGTGTCGACCTGGTGATCACCGTCGGCGGAACGGGCGTGTCACCACGGGACGTCACCCCCGACGCCACGCTCGGCGTGCTGGACCGGCCCATTCCCGGCATCGCGGAAGCGCTGCGGGCATCCGGGCTCGCCGCTGGGGCCGTCGACGCCGGCATCTCGCGCGGTCTCGTCGGTGTCTCCGGCAGCACGCTGGTGGTCAACCTGGCGGGTTCGCGCGCAGCGGTCCGTGACGGCATGGCCACGTTGTCCGCGCTCGTGCCGCACGTGATCGAGGAACTGTCCGGGTTGGACGAGGCCTGAGTCGGAACCGGCGCGCCGCCGCTCGCCAACTCCGGCCGGCGTGCCACCGCGCCGACTCCTGGCCCTTGTCGCGGCCACCCCGGTTCGTGGGCAGAGGACCGGGGAGGCCGGCCGTCAGGACTGGCTGGGCCCCGGGTCCTCGGGTTGGCCCTGGCGGCCGTCCCGGTTCAGTGCCTCGCTGAGCTTGCCGCTCATGGTGCCGATCTTGCCGCTCACGTTCTCGATCTGGTCGTGGTACTTGCCACCCGTCTTCTTGTCCACTGTGGACGCAGCGCTTTCCACACCCTTGGCGGCCAGCGTGGCTGCCTTCTCGGCGTAGGGTGCTGCCTTCTCAGCCAGCGGCTTGGCCTTCTCCGCGAGCGGTCCGGCCTTCTCCGCCAGGTCGTCTGCCACCTGGTTGGCTCTCTCGCCGACCTTGGATGCGAGGTCTTTGGCCTTGTCGAAGAGCGTCATCGTGTTGCCTTACCTTCGTGTCGTGTTTGACCGGGTTTCTGGTTTCCATGCTGCCACCATCCGCGAGCAGCGGCTTGCTGTGATGATGGTGAGGTGACCGAGCCAACCGAACCGAAACCCCGCCCGCCGGCACGCGCGCCCAAGAAGCGTCCGTCGATCGCGGACGTCTTCGGTGACGTGTTGCCCGAGGTGACCAGCGACGAGCGCACTCCTGAGCCCGGCGCCACCAGCACTGATACCTGG
>DASUJK010000335.1:0-49999 GCA_036279295.1 Pseudonocardiaceae bacterium
GACTCCTCGATGATCTTCTGGTTGCGCCGCTGCACCGAGCAGTCCCGGACACCCAGTGCCCACGCGGTGCCCTGGCCGTCGGCGATCACCTGAACCTCGACGTGCCGCGCGCCCGTGACCAGGCGTTCCAGGAACACGACGCCGCTGCCGAACGCGCGCGCGGCCTCCTGCTTGGTCCGCTCGTAGGCGTCGGTCAGATCGGCGGCCGTCGCGACCATCCGGATACCGCGCCCGCCACCGCCGGCAGCGGCTTTGAGCATCATCGGATAACCGATCTCGTCGCCGGCCAGCAGCGCCTCGTCCAGCGTCGCGACCTCACCACGGCTCCACGGCGCGACCGGGACCCCGACCTCCTCGGCGATCAGCTTCGCGCCGATCTTGTCGCCGAGCTTGCGCATCGCGTCGGCGCTCGGCCCGACGAACGTCACGCCGACCTTCTCGCACAGCTCGGCGAAGTTCGGGTCCTCGGCCACGAAACCCCAGCCGACCCAGGCCGCGTCGGCCCCGGTCTCGACCAGTGCCTTCTCCAGCACCGCGAGGTCAAGGTAGGGCCGGGTCGACGCGGGCCCCAGCGGGTAGGCCAGGTCGGCCTCCCGGACGAATGTCGCCGACCGATCGGCGTCGGTGTAAAGGGCGACCGTCTCGATCCGCTTTCCGGTTTCGGCGGATAGGTCCCGGACCGCATGGATCAGCCGCATCGCGGCCTCTCCGCGGTTCACGATGGCGACACGACTGAACACCGACTGAGCCTCCCTGTACTACGCGCGGCAGGCGACGTCCGATCCCCGGACCGTCGCCTGCACCGGATACCCACTCTGCCCCCTTACCGGCAGGTAACCAATGTCGTGCATTGCGCATGCCGGAGCCGCCGTGTTGTGGGAAGCAGACAAAAAGCGGCCGGAGCGCGTCAGTAGGACACTCCGGCCGCGACCCGGCCCGGGACCAGGCGCGCCGCCGGGGCGATGCCGAGCGCATCACCCCGGGTCTGGCCGCGCTACAGCCGGGGACCGTCGTTGCAGGTGAAGGGGATGCTCTTGGTCACGTGGCTGCCCGCCGAGTCGGTTGCCGCGACCGTGGCGACGTTCATCGCCCCGAACTGCGACGAGCAGCCGAAGATCACGTCGTCGCTCTGCTCCGGGGCGTTGGCCCACACGTAGCCGTACGGCGCCACACCACCGGCCGCGGCGACATCGCACTCCACGAGATCGTCGCCCTGCGGGATACACAGCAGTAGGTGGATGCTCAGCGGTGTGGTCGCGTTGGCGGGCGCACCCGGTCCCGGCGCGGCGGCGAACCCGACCACGCGGGCGGCGCCCGCCAACCAGCGCGTACGCATTCCTTGCCCGGCCATTTCTTTCCCTTGCCCCGCCCATCCTGTTTGATGGCGACGGATACGGTAAACCGGCAGGTCATCGCGGGAATGCGAGCATCCGTGTGACGTCGACCGGCGCGGGCCGTCCGGGCCAGGAACTCATGCCCCGGATGGCTCAGGGGGTGAGCACCGGAAGCAGACCGCCGACCCGGCGAGGTGTGCCCGGGGATAGTCCGCGTCCACCATGTGCTCCGGGTACAGCTCGACCGCCTGCTCCCAGTACGACCGCGCCGCCGCCGGGTCACCCGAGGCCACGGCGAGGTGTGCGAAGCCCTCCAGCGATCTGGCCACGTAGTGGTCGAAGCCGTACTCGCGGGCGTACTCCCTGGTCTGCTCGCAGACCTGCCTGGCCCGGTCGTACTCCCGCAGCGCGAACGTCGTGTCGGTGATCGCGGCCAGTGTCTCGCACTCCTCCCACCGCAGGCCCCACCGCCTGGCCAGGGCCAGCGCCTGCCGGCCGTACTCCAGCGACGCCGCCAGGTCACCGAGAGCCCGGCCGGTCGAGCACAGCCCGACCAACGCGAGTGTCTCGCCGTGCTGGAAGTCGGCCGCCCTGCTGACGTCCAGGGCCTCGCCGAACACGTCGCTCGCCGCCTTCTGTTCGCCGCTGAGGTGGTGCACCATGCCGATGTTCCAGAGCATCAGCGAGCTGTAGTTGGCCGAGTCCCTGACCGTCCGCTCCGTCTCCAACGCCGCACGGAGATAGCGCAACGAGTCGTCGAACCGGCCGAGATCCCGGCACAGGACGCCGAGGTTGTTGGTGATCAACGGCATCAGCGTGGTGCTCGACGTGTCCGTCGCGAGCCGCTCGGCGGCCCGAAAGGCGTCGTAGGCGGCCAACAGGTTGTCCGCATTGCCGTGGAACACACCCAGATCCACCATCTGGGCGGCTTCGCCGTACGCGTCCCCGATCGACCTGCTCAGCTCGATGCCCCGGGTGAGGTGGGCCAGGGTGTCCTCGGCCGAGCCGCGTTCCCGGCACGCCGCGACCAGGCACCGCAGACAGGCGATCTCCCCTCGGACGTCGCCGTCCGCCTGTGCCGACCGCAGCCCCAGCTCGAACAGCTCTATCGCGTTGCCGTCGTAGTTGCGCAGCTTCGCGTAGGGATGCAGTGCCGTGGCCAACTGCCACGCGTGCCGGTGCCAGCCGTCGCGGGCGGCCGCCCGGATGAGCGCAGCCAGGTTGGCGTACTCGGCACGCATGATGTCCACGACGTTCGACTCGGATCGTCCCGCGTTGACCGGCGTGGTCGGCGCGGCGGCCGGCCGCCCGGTCTCGTAGATCCCGCCGCCCAGCCGGTCACACCATGTCCCGGCGGCCTGGACGTAGTAGTCGAACAACCGTTGCCGCGCTGCCCGGATGTCGTCCGGCGCATCGTGTTCGTGCCGCAACTCCCGTGCGCAGTCCCGGATCAGGTCGTGGAAGTAGTACCGGTCGGCCACGTCCTGGCGCAGCAGGTTGTCATCCAGCAGCGACTCCAGCATCGTGTCGGCGTCATCGAGGCCCACGTCGGCGAGCGCCGCTGCCGAGTACATGTCGACATCGGTGCCGGGGTGCAGGCTGAGCAGCCGGAACAGCCGCTGCCGCTGGGGTGTCAGGTAGCGGTAGGACACCTTCAGCACACTCGTGACGCTCCGGTCGCCGCTGGCCAGCAGCCTGCCGCGGCGGGACTCGTCCTCAAGGCGGCCGACCAGATCGCCGACCGTCCAACTGCGCCGGTCGCGCAGCCGGGCGGCCGCGATGCGGATCGCCAACGGCAGCCGACCGCACAGTTGCACCGCGGTGACAGCGGCCGATGGCTCGCCGGCGACCCGCCGCGCGCCTGCGATCTGGGTGAGCAGCGCGACGGCGTCGGCCACCGGCAGGACGTCCAGGGACAGCGTTGTGGCGGCGTCCAGGGCCGTCATCTTCCTACGGCTGGTGACGACCACCAGGATGCCCGGCGTGCCAGGCAGCAGCGGCCGCACGTGGGCGAGATCAGCGACGTTGTCCAGGATGATCATCGCGCGCTGGCCCGCCATGTGCGCGCGCCACAGGTTCAGGCGGCCCTCCAGGTCCGGTGGCACGACCTCGGCCGGCACACCGCTGTCCCGCAGCAGGGAGTCCAGCGCCTGCGCGGCCGTCAGCGGCTCCATGTCGAACGTGAAGCCGTGCAGGTCGATGAAGTACTGCCCGTCCGGATACCGTGCCGCCACCTCATGGGCGAACCGCACCGCGAGCGTTGTCTTGCCGACGCCACCCATGCCGTCGATCGCCGAGATCACCAGCGTCGACGTGTCCTGCCGGGTGGCCTGGTCGAGCAGTTGCACCAGTTCGGCCGACCGGCCTGCGAAGTCGCCGGGATCGTTGGGCAGGTAGCTGCGGCCGGTGGTGGTGGCCCCGGACAGCGCGCGCCCGTTGTCCGGCACGCCGGGCAGCGGCGGCACGGCCTCGGTGCCCCGCAGGATGTCTGCGTGCAGCTTGCGGATCTCCGGGCCGGGATCCAAGCCCTGCTCGTCGGCCAGCAGTCGCCTGCCGTCGTCGTAGACGGTGAGCGCCTCGACCTGGCGGCCGCTGCGTTGCAGCGCGATCATCAACAGGCTGCGCAAGGATTCCCGGAACGGATGCTCGGCGACCAACTCGCGCAACTCGGCGACGATCGACGGCGCCCCGCCGGTCCGCAGCCGCAGCGACAGCAGGGCCTCGACCGCCATCAGCCGTTCCTCGTCGAGCATCGCGGCGGAGTTGCGGACCGCGGCACTCGCCAGGCCGAGCAGTGCCCTGCCGCGCCACATCGCCAGTGCCGCGGTCAACCGCAGTACTGCGGAATCCAGATCACCGGCCGCCTGTGCCTGCTCGGCCTGTTGTACCTGGGCCCGAAACCGGTACGCGTCGACCCAGTTTTCCGGTGCCTCAAGTTTGTAGCCGATATCGGTCGTCACCACTTCTGCGCCGGGTGGCAATGTATCCAATGTGCGGCGAATTGTACTCATCGCGTTGTGGATCTGCTGGCGCGCGGAGGTCGGTGGTTCGTGCCACAGCTCGTCCACCATTTTTTCCGCGGAGACCGTTTGATTGAGATTGAGCAACAGCAGGGCCATCAGTGTCTGCTGCCGCAACCCGCCGACGCGCAGCGGCCCGCCGGACCCGTGTAGCTCCAGTGTGCCCAAGATCAGGAAGGTTGATTCCCCCGTGTCAGCCATGCCGCCCCACCTCGTCGAGGTCGTCGTGATGATAGGGCATGCGCCGGTGGACGTCACCTGCTATACGGGTCATACCCAACCCGTAACGGTTGCGGCGAGTAGCGGTCGGGTAGGGCGCGCTGATAGGGTCTGCCGGTTGACGATAAGCAATGACGACGAGGTGTTCCCAGCGGTGCGGAATTCAGTTGTTGTCGGACTCGTTATTTCGGTGACCCTCGCGGTCGTGGCTGTGATTGTGCGCACGCATGACGAACCCGCTCAGCTCAACCCGATTGTGGTCAACAATGTTGTCCATCCTGACATGCCGGAAAACGGCGGCCACTTCGTCTTCAACGGATGATGGTGATGACGCGGCGCAGTTGTCGGCCCGCAGGGCATTCGGACTGGTGGCCACACTGCTGTTGGTGAGCCTCGCGCTGGCCGGTGTCTTCCAGTTCGTGCTGCCCGGTGGGCTGAGCCGGACAGCCGATCCCTACCGGGTGGTGTGGCCGCAGAGCTGGTCGTTCTACACCGGACTGGCGAACACCAACTGGCTCACCGCGTACCGGCTGGCCGCTGGTGGGCGCCTGGCCACACCTGTGGATCCGAGCGACCGATCATCAGGTCTCGATCGGACCGCGGACACGCGATCGGTGGCGTTGGAAATGATGGCAACCACCGTGCCGCAGCGGTTCTGGCAGTCCTGCGGGACCACGGTGCCCACCCGGTGCGACGTGCGCTCCGATGCCGCACACGAGTTCCCGGTGGCGAAGTACTGGCCGACGCTGGATTTCTGTGGTGTGGCGGCGATATCGGTGCAACGGCCGACTCCGGTGGCCGGGCGGAGCCTGCCAGCGCGACCGAGGATGGCCTACCAGGTGGCTGTGGTGAGACTGCCGTGCGCCACGTCGACCGGTTGATGTTCGCGATTCCCCGGTGGGAGTCGCGTGGCACGCCGCTGGCGGTCGGCAGGACGCTGCTGGCGGTAGCGACGCTGACCGCGATCCTGTGGACGCCGGACCGGGGCCTGTTCGGCGATGTCGCCGGTCTGTCCAGCGGTGCGAACTGTGCCGGTGTCGGCGCGATCTCCCTGTGGTGCCCGCTCGCCACCGTGCCGCACGGCATCCTGGTCGGCCGCATCGTGTCGGTCGCCGTGCTGCTCACGGTGTGCTCGGGCTATCGGCCGAACCGGACGTGCGTGCCGCACTGGTACGTCACGTTCAGCCTCGGCTCCAGCATGTTCCAGCCACAGGGCGGTGACAACGCGGCCAAGGCGGCGACCCTGCTGCTGATCCCGATCTGCCTCGGCGACACCCGGGTGTGGCAGTGGAGTCGCCCCGAGATCCCGATGGCGCCGCGCTGGCGGGGCAGTGCCCTGGCGGCCACGTTCGTCACGCGCCTACAGGTCCTGGTGATCTACGCCGTGGCCGTCGGCACGAAACTCGCCGACCCGGCCTGGTCGCACGGCATCGCGCTCTACCTGCTGGACAACGACCCGATCAACGGGTTCGTCCCGTTCGCGCGGACACTGTCGGCGCCGATCCTGGGGTCGTACTGGCCCGCCGCGCTGCTGTCCTGGGCCGTGATCGTCGCGGAGGCGGTCATCGCGGTGGCGATCGTCGGCCCACGGCGGGTCCGCAGGTACGCGCTGGTCGTCACCGTTGTCCTGCACCTGTCGATCGCCGTCGGGATGGCGTTACCCGGCTTCGGCATCACGATGATCGGACTGGTCACCGTCGCGTACGCGGGGCGGTTCACGCCAGTGGGCGGACCACAGCACGCCACGTTGACCGTCGATTACTCGGCAGGTCAATGACTCGGCATAGAATGAACAGATCGAGGAGGGCACCCACCGCCTGGGTGCGGCCGGATGAACACGCTGGATGAACTCGCAGCTATCGCGCTGCTCGCCGAGCCGGTGCGTCGCAAGCTCTACGAGTACGTCCGCGACCGCCACGCGCCGGTCGGCCGCGACGAGGCCGCCGAAGCGACCGGGATCTCCCGCAAGCTGGCGGCCTTCCACATGGATCGCCTGGCCGATGTCGGTCTGCTCGCCGTGGACTACCGCAGGCTCTCCGGCCGGGTGGGTCCCGGTGCCGGTCGGCCCGCGAAGCTGTACAGCGTGTCCCCGCGCCAGTTCGCGGTGAACGTGCCGCAGACCGGCTACCCGCTGGCCGCCGCGATCATGGCCACTGCGCTGTCCCGGCCGGACCTCGCAGGCGACGGCTGGTCCGCGGTGGACCGGGTGGCCACCGAGGTCGGCAAGCGCCTCGGCACCACGATCCGGGCCGAACACCGGGGCGCGGCCGCCCGCCGGGACGCCGTCGCGCACACGCTCGCCGAGATGGGCTTCCAGCCGCACCAACGCGGCGGTGAACTGGTCCTGGGCAACTGCATCTTCGTCGAACTGGCCGAGTCACACCGTGATCAGATCTGCGCGATGAACAAGGCCCTGGTGACCGGGCTACTCAGCGGCGCTGAGGTGACCGGGTTGCGGGCTGTCGCAGGGCCCGTCGACGGTGGTCTGTGCTGCGCCCGGTTGCTGTCCGCCTGACGTGAGGCGATCACCGCCGGCCGGGCAGCCGGTCGGCGGTTCCGGTTGCCTGCTCAGCGCGCGGGCCAGGGTCTCGACCAGTTCCCGATCGCCGGTGGCCGCCGCGTCCAGCAGGGCGATGGTCGGTGCGTGGATCAACCGGTGCACGGTTCGGTGCACGGCCAGTTCCAGCAGTGGGCGGGCGTCGGCGGGCAGCCGCGTGGCCACCCGGTCGTACTCCTGCCGGCCCACGTCGTCGGCGTGCGCACGCAGCTGGCGCACCATCGACACCGCGGACCGGGACCGCAGCCAGTGGTTGAACCGGAACTGCTCGGCACCCAGCACCGCCTCGGCCAGCGCCACGTCCTCGGCCAGGGTGGCCGCGTCGGCCGAACCGGAGCCACGCAGGTCAGCCAGGTCGACCAGGTCCACCCCGGGCACGTCCCGCACACCGGGATCCACGTTGCGCGGCACGGACAGGTCGACCAGCAGCAACGGCCGGCTCCGCTCGGTCCGCACCCGGGCGAGCAGGTCGACGTCGACCAACCGGTGTGGTGCCGCCGTGCCCACCAGGACCACGTCGGATCGGCCCAACAGGTTGGCCATCTCGGTCAGGTCCACGGCTCTCGCTCCGGCGGCCGCGAACCGTTCGGCGTGCCGCAGGGTACGGTTGCACACGGTCACCTCGGCGCCGGCCTGGACCGCCCGCGCCACGACGGCGTTGGCGATCTGGCCCGCCCCGACCATGACCAGTTCGCGCCCGGCCAGCCCGTTACCGCCGCGTGCGCTCCACCAGTCGGCGGCCGCGTCCACGGCGGTCGTGCCCACCGAGCGGCCAGCCGCGACGAACGACGTCTCCCGGTGCACCCGGCGGGCCGCGCTCACCGCCGTCCGCAGCAACGCGTCCAGCTCACCGACGCACACCCGGGCGGTCCGAGCGATCTGCGCCGCCGCCCGGACCTGACCGATCACCTCGGTCTCACCGAGCACGAACGACTCAAGGCCGCTGGTCACCCGCAGCAGGTGCCGGACGCAGTCCTCGCCGTGCCACCAGGTCACGGCGTCCTCGACCTCGTCCACCGGCAGTCCCCGGTCGGCGGCCAGTACTTTGATCAGGCGGTCCGGGTCCGGTTGGTCGGCCCAGGCCACGTAGAACTCGGTGCGTTGACAGGTGGACAGCACAGCGAGTTGGACCACGCCGGCGTCAGCACGCAACGCCGGCAGTCGCTCGGCCAACTCAGCTGCCGAGTAGGTCGTCCGTTCGAGCAGATCGAGTGAGGCCCGGCAACCGCCGAGCGACAAGCAGTCCAGTGTGATCATTTGGCCGGCGCCTCCGCGATCATGGCGAGCAGCGTCTGCACGGCGTCCTTGTGCGATCCGTACGGGGCCGCGGCCAGGTAACCGTCCAGGTCCTTCTTGGCCGGGGCGATCTGGTTCATGCCCATCAGCTCGATCACGCCGCGGGCGTAGAGCGCCTCGGGATACTTCGGCGCGGCGGCGAGCACCTTGTCCACCATGCTCTTGGCGTCCGAGGTGTTCCCGTCCTGGAACGCGATCAACGCCAGACCGGTGTTGGCAGCCGCGTTGTTCGGCTGGAGCTGGTCGACCGCCAGGTACTCGATGGCCGCCTCGGACGGCTCGTTGGCATCCATGTAGGCCTGGGCGAGGTCCAGGTGACCGGTGACGTCCTTGGGGTTCTGCTTCACCTTCGCCTGGGCGTCCGAGATCTCCTGCAACGTCGCTGCCGACACGGACGGTGTCGGCGAGGCCGGTGCGGCCGGTGCCGCGGGTGGGGCACCGGCCGCACCGATCCCGCCGGTGATGGTGCCGCCGGCTTGGCGGGGAGTCACCGCGCCGGTCAGCAGAGCCACCGCACCACCGGTGACGATCAACCCGGCGCCGATTCCGACGACCAGGCGAAGCCGGCGCCGACGGGGCGCCACCGGCGCTGGCTTCGGGACCGGGCGGATCTCGCGGAGACCCGTGGCAAGTTCTCCGCTGCCGACCCGCCGGTCGATTCGGCGCAGTACGGCGACGGCCTCGGTTTCCACCGGCCTGCGCAGTGCTCCGTGCTCCTCCTCGGTCAGTTTGCCGACAGCCAGGTCGTTGTCCAGGTCGCGGAGCTGGCGCAACAGGCCTCTGCGCAGGTCCTCGTCCGGGTCGGCGTCGTAGTGCAGGGCGCCGGACCGGCCGACCGTGAACGGCCGCAGCACGGCCAGGCCGGCCAGGCCCGCCAACGCGACGACGATCAGCGTGATGATCACGGTTCCTCCTCACGTAGCCGGGCCAGGGCATCGTCCAGCCGCCCTCGGTCGGCGGCGCTCAGCACGGGTTCTCGGTTGCCTGGGCGACCGCGGGCGGACACCTTCGTCCTGCGTCGTCCCTTGCCGAACACCAGCACCGCGACGAACACGCCGGCACCGACCACCACGATCGGCAGCACGTAGGCGATCTGGCCGATGCCCTGGTGCGGCGGGGACAGCAGGACGGACTCGCCGTAGGAGGCCACGAAGTGGGCCCGGATCTCGTCGGCGGTCCTGCCTGCCTTCAGCTGCTGCGTGATCTGCTGCCGCATCTGCCCGGCCAGCGGCGCGGGGGAGTCGGCCACCGACAGGTCCTCGCAGATCGGGCAGCGCAGCGTCGACGCGATCTGGTGTGCCTGGAGTGCGAGGGTGGCCGGTGGCGGCTCGCCACGCACCCCGATCACGACCAGCACGACCGCACCCACCACGGCCACGACCAGCGCGGCCAGCCCGATGATGCCCGTCCAACTGGACAGCCAGCCGGACAGGCGACCACGCGGTTGCTCCTGCCGCACCTCGTCCGCAGCGGTGGTCATTGCGCACCACCGTGCACGAGCGAGTCCAGGATCTGGGTCAGCGTGCCCTCGTCGACAGCGCCGATGACCCGATCGACGATCCGGCCACTCTGGTCCACCACATAGGTTTCCGGCACGCCACGCACGCCGAAGGCCAACGCGGTGCTGGAGTTGGCATCCACCACGACCGGGTAGGTGCCGCCCACACTCGCCAGGTAGTCACTCGCGTCGGTGTTGTTGTCCTCGAAGTCGACGCCGAGCATCACGACACCCGAGTCGCGGAACTTGGCCCACGTGTCGTTCAACGCCGTTTGTTCGGTGTGGCACTCGGCGCACCACGACGCCCAGAAGTTGACCACCACCACCTGGCCGCGCAAGGCGGCCAGGTGGATCGGCGGGCCGTCCAACTCGGGCAGCGTGAAGTCGGGTGCCGTGCGGCCGACCAGTGGTGACGCGGTCACCGACGGGTCGTGGCGCAACCCGGAGGTGAGCAGTGCCGCCACGATCGCGACGACCGCCAGTACCACGCCGAGCAGAATGCCGCGTCGGGCCCGGATGGACATCAGCTTGCTCCTGTCTCGACCGGTTCTCGGGTGTCGGTCAGGTCCTCCTGCGTGGGCACCGGCGTCTTGGGCTTGCGCCTGCGCCGGGCCGGCAGTGCCGCGATGAGCCCGAACAGCACCATGATCGCGCCGCCGACCCACAGCCAGGTGACTCCCGGGTTGGTGAAGAAGCGGAACGTCGCCGACTTGCCGTTCTGTTCCAACCCGAGCACCGAGGAGTACAGATCACTGACCCAACCGCGCTGGATCGACGGTGTGCCAATGGGTTCGGAGTTGTTCGGGTACAGGTTGAGCGACGGGTGCATCGGCGCCAACCGGGTGCCGTCGGTCTTCCGGACGGCGATCTGGGTGGTGAGTACCTGCCGCTGCGGCTGCTTGTCGGTGTTCAGTGCCGTGTAGGTCAGCGTGTAGCCCTGGAACGTGGTCGACTGTCCTTGTTGGAGGGTGACCTCGGTCTGCTGCTGGAAGTTCGACGACGCGGTGATGCCGACGACGATAATGGCCAGCCCGACGTGCACCGCGAGGCCTGCGTAGCGCCGTCGCCCGTTGCGCATCGCCGTCCACCAGGAGCGGTCCACACCCCGGCGGGCAGCCGCGATCCCGGATGCGATCTCAGTGCCGTTGCCGACGATGATCGCGCCGGCCAGCGCGAAACCCGCGATCGCGTACACGTCGCGCATCCCGGCCACGGCCAACGCGATCACCACGGCCCCCGCTACCGCTCCGGGCAGTCGCAGCCTGCGCAGCGAGCGTGTCCGGTTGCCCGCCCGCCACGGCAACAGCGGCGCACTGGCCACCAGCAGCAACAGGAGTAGGAACACCGGGGCCAGCGACTCCCGGAAGTACGGGCCACCGACGGTGACCTGCCGGTTGGTGATCGCCTGCACGACCAGCGGGAAGATGGTGCCGAGCAGGATGATCCCGGTGACGATCAACAACAGCACGTTGTTGCCGACGAACGCGGCCTCACGGGAGACCGCCGAGTCGATCTTGGCCGGCGACCGCAGGGTGGGCAGCCGCCAGGCGACCAGGCCGAACCCGACCACCAGGACCAGGGCCAGGAAGGCAAGATAGGCGGGCCCGACACCGGTCTGGGAGAACGTGTGCACCGACGACAGCACATTGCCTCGGGTGAGGAACGTGCCGAACGTGGTCAACGCGAACGCGCCGATCACCAGCACCACGTTCCACAATCGGGCTATCCCGCGTCTCTCCTGGAGCATCACCGAGTGCAGGAACGCGGTGGACACCAGCCAGGGCAGCAGCGCGACGTTCTCCACCGGGTCCCAGGCCCAGTAACCGCCCCAGCCCAGCACGGAGTACGACCACAGGCCGCCGAGCAGCAGCCCGATGCTCAGGAAGCACCAGACCATCAGGGTCCACCGTCGGGTCAGCGCGGCCCAGTGGTCCGACCCGCCGCCGACCAGCAGCGCGGCGACGCCGAACGCGAACGGCACGGTGAACCCGATGAACCCCAGATAGAGGAACGGTGGGTGAATGGCCATCAGCGGGTGGTTCTGCAGCAGCGCGGGCGGCCCGTTGCCGTCGTGCGGCGGGTTGAGCATGGTGGCGAACGGCCGGGACGGCCCGTTGACCAGGATCAGGTAGAAGATCTGTACGGCGTTGAGCACGCCGAGGGCGTACGGGAAGGTCACCGGCCGGTACTTGCGGAACCGCAGTGCCACGGCCACCGTGAAGCCGGACAGCACCAGGTTCCACAGCAGCAGCGAGCCGTCGTCGGCTGCCCACAGGGAGAGCACCTTGTAGAAGGTCGGTGTCTCCAGCGACGAGTTCTCCGCCACGTACTTGATCGCGAAGTCGTTCTGCAGCAGCGCGACCAGCATGGCCGCGTTGGCCGTGGCGACCGCCGCCAACACCGCGAACGATGTCCGTCGAGCGCTGTCCACCAGCGCCGGGTGGCGGCCGCGACCACCAATTGCCGCGGCCACCATCCCGTAGGCCGCCAATGCCACGGCTAGCATCAGCGCGAACGGGCCAAGTCGGTCCATGTTCAGCCTCCCTGGCTCAGGTTTGCGCTGTTCGGCGGCTTCTCGCCAGGACTGGGTGGCTGATAGTCGCCGTTGTGCTTGATCAGCAGCGTGTCGGAGTGGAACCTGCCGTCGCTGCCCAACGAGCCTTCGACAACCACACCCTGTCCAGCCTTGAACAGTTCGGGCACGCTGCCGGTGTCGACCACGGTCATCGACTTGGTGCCGTCGGAGACGGTGAACTTCAACAGCTGACCCGCCCGGCCGACGCTGCCGGGTACGACGTAACCGCCCAGTCGGATCCGTTGCCCCACATCGGCTTTGTGGTTGCTGATGTCGGTGGGGGTCAGGTAGTAGACGAGGTTGCCGCTCAGGCCGGACACAGCGACCCAGCCCAGTGCGGCGACCACGATGGCCAGGCAGGCGATGATCCGCCACTTGGCCGAACTCAGCCCGCGTCGCCGCGGTATGTCGTCACGAAAGTCGTCCGGCGTGAGATCGTCCAGCTCAGCCAAGCTGTTCGGGGAGTCCAGGCCGTCGTCCGGCCGTAGACCGTCCCCGGTGAGCTGGCTCATCACGACCTCCCGCTGGCGGCCTTGCGCCCGGCTGCGGCCCGGACCAGTCCGGTGGCGCGGCGGCCGCGCACGGCCAGTCGCCACCGGTAGCCCACGATCCCCAGTACGGTCAGCGAATATCCGGCCACGATGTAGCCAAGGTCATGCATCGTCGCCACCTCCGGCAACTGCGGCAGCGGCTGCTGCCGGACGCGGTGCGCGAGCCCTCGGCGCCGGCGTCGACACGACGGTGCTGGAGGCGCGGTCCTCGATCCGGCCGACGCGCATCCGCACGGCCATCAGGTAGCCGTAGGCCAGGGTGAACACGACCAGCGCGAACATCAGCGTGAACAGCATGATCGGCGCGATGGTCGGCGAACTGAGCTGCAGGACGGTGGGTCCCTGGTGCAGCGAGCGCCACCACGTCACCGAGAGGTGCGTGATCGGCACGTCGGCGAATCCGACCACACCGATCACTGCCGACCAGTGCGCACGCCGGGTCGGGCTGTCAGCAACACGACGCAGGGTCAGGTAGCCGACGTAGATGAGCAGCAGCATCGCGGTCGTGGTCAGCCGGGGGTCCCAGGTCCACCAGGTGCCCCACACCGGCCGGCCCCACAGCGAGCCGAGAACGATGGTCAGTACGCAGAACAGGACGCCGATCTCCGCCGACGACACGGCGATCCGGTCCCAGTAGGAACGCTTGGTCTTCAGGTAGGCCACGCTGGCGAGGAAGACCACGCCGAAGGACGCGAAGGCCAACCACGCCGCAGGCACGTGCACGTACATGAGTCGTTGCACATCGCCCTGACTGGCATCTGGCGGGACGACGAAGAGCGCGAGCACCCCAGCCGCCGCCAGGCCAGCCACGGTCGCCCAGCCAAGAATGCGCTGGGCGCCGCGGCTGCCGGCCTTGGCGAGGGCGGTGTTTAACAGCTTCACAACCGACCTCCAAGATTCGGCAGGTACTTCTTTGGTGTCTGAGAGGTTCTGACACGATGGATGTCCGGGCTCTCGAACCCCATCGTGTCAGCACCTCACCTCTAAATTGACATCAGATACTGCACGAGATCGTTCTCCTCGGCAGCTGTCAGGTTGAGATGGAATGTGTCGTTGTAGTGCTGGACAACCGAGAGCAGGGTCGGGAACCGGCCGTCGTGGTAGAAGCCACCCTTCACGTGCGTCCACAGACCGGCCAGCGGAGACGTCCGGTACATGTGGGTGGGCGAGCGATCGGCCTCGAAGTTGTCGATTCCGATCTCCGAACCGGAGTGCAGGTTCTCTCCTGGTTCGGAGAAGGTCGGTGCCACGTGGCAGGAAGCACAGTTGGCCTTCCCGCTGAACAGCACCTTGCCTCTAGCAGCGGCTGCTGGATCGAACGTCCCCTTCGGTGGTTTCGGCGCCGCCAGTGATATCTGGTAGGCCTGGAGTCCCGGTAGTTTCGGTGACACCAGGTCGTTCGTCGTCGTAACGTGACCGAAGTTGTTCTCCGCGGCTATGGGGAACTGAGCCGCGTTGTCCAGTCTTGCATCGGTGAAGTTCCCTTGGCCGTGCATCTCCAGGATGGCTACAAACGCGTTCCAGTAGGGGATTGATCCCCAACCGGTCCATGTATGCAGATTCACCCCGGCCAACCCGAACGCAGGCGGTATCAATGCCGCCGCTGAAGTGCCGTTGGGTTGGAAGGCCTTACCATCCAGGAACAGCTCGGCGTCGAACTTGCCGGGCCCCCAGGCAGCGAGAACCTTCTTCACGGTGGGAACGTCGGTGTGCAGCAGGTTGGCGATTGGCGTCAGATTCGGCGACAGGCTGATGATCGTTCCGACGTTCAGGTCCCGGTTGGCCCAGCCATCGAGCCGGTGTCCGATCCCTGGAGCGAAGGAGTTGTCGACGGTCGAGTGACACAGTGCGCACTCGATGCCGACTGCCTGAAGACTCCCGGCCGAGTTGAAGGTGCCCTTGACACCGACAACCGCGTTCAGCTTGAGGAGAGCCACTGTCGTGGCCGGGTCGTTCAGATCGACCGTGCCTGCCGTGATTCCGTCCTTGACCGATGCCGGAAGGGCATCGACATCGACCTTGAGCCCAACGGCGAGTGCGGTTGCCGGGCTGACGCCCGCACCCTCGCCGCCGTTCGCGGCGCCCTCGATGGCCTTGTCGAGTTGCAGCGTGCCACTCCAGAACGGCTCATCACCGAACGTGTCGAAGCGGAACGTCTGCTTCCCCTGCTTGACCAGAGCCTCGCTAGCGTCATCGCTATCGTGGCTGTACTTCGTGAGCGACGGTCCCGAGTCTGCTGCCGCAGACGGGGACGGCCCTTCGATGGACCTGAACGCCAACGCTGCGACAACACCGAAGCCAAGCACACCGAGCACGAACATCAACCGACGGGCGCTCCACCTGCGTGGGGCGGCTTCGGTCGACTCGTCCTCGATGGCCTGGTCGGTGCTGTCCTGATCCGCCATGACCATCACCTCGAATCTATAACTAAAAACTTTTAGTCTTAGACAGTCTCGACTCGTCCCCAGGGACTGTCAAGGGGTTCAGTCCACCCTGGTGGGTCAGTCCTCCATGAGGTGGGCGAAAACCAGGAATCCTGTAGCCACAAAGGTTGCGTCGAATGCGGCCAGTAGGCCCAACCATCCGGCAACCTGATCCGTACTACCGGCACTGAGCGACGACGTGGCGCGAATGGCGGCAATCAGCACCGGACTCACCAACGGCAGCACCAGCAACGGAAGCGCGGCCTGTCGACTCTTGGCCGCGACCGCGAGCAACCCGAGCAGGCTGCCGATCGTGGCCAGCCCCAACATGCCCAGCAGCACGGTCAACGCCAGCAGGAACGGGTGTGGCCCGATGGGCATGCCGAACAACACGATCACCAGTGCGGTGGTCGCGACGAACAGCACCAGAAGTTGGACGAGGGCGGCAAATGCCTTGCCGAGGTAGATCGCACCCTTGTCCACGGGGGCAAGCAGTAGTCCTTCCAGCGCGCCACCATTTGCCTCGGCTTGGTACGACCGGTGGAACAGCTCCACCGCGGCGAACAACGCGGCCAGCCACAGCAGTCCCGGCGCGGTCTGCACCAACAGGGTGCGGCCCGGCCCCAGCGCGAAGCCGAACGCCAGCAGCATGGTCGCCGCGAAGGGCAGCACCGACACCAGCGCGTAGCGACCGCGGTACTCGATCCGCAGATCCTTGACCGCGATCGCCCATGCGGCACTGGCGATTCGCGGGGTGGCGGCGCGGGTCCGTGCGGGTTGTCTCGTAACGCTTGGCCGCCGCACGGCTTCCGTCGACGAGCCGGTCGTTTCCGTCGTTTCCGTCGTTTCCGCGGTACGAGGGGTCACCGAAGTCATCGGGCTGCCTTCCCGTTGGTCTGGCCGGCGGTGGCGTCGTTGCTCGCTTCGGCAGGTTGTGGCTGTCGCTTCGCTCCTAGGCCTCCCGCGCCGCTGGCGCGGGAGGCCTCCCCAATGATCCGGCCGCCGTCGATGGTCACGGTCCGGTCGATCAGCTTGGGCGGCGGTGGTTCGTGGCTGGCCAGCAGGATCGTCCGACCGCGCTCCCGGGCGCCGGCCAGCAGATCGTCCACCACCACCCTGGCGTCCACGTCCAGGCCCGCGTACGGCTCGTCGAGCAGCAGCAGGTCCGGATCGCGCAGCCGGCAGCGTGCCAGCGCGAGCCGCTGGCGCATGCCCTGGGAGAACCCGCCGGTGCGCACGTCGGTCACCTCGGCCATGCCGACGCTGTCCAGCGCGGCATCGATGCCGGCCGGGTCCAGGCCGTGCATGGCGCAGGTGAACTTGAGGTTCTCGGCCGCCGTCAGGTCCTCGTACAGCCGGAAGTGGTGGCCGAGCAGATCGGTGTTGGCCCTGATCCTGGCCCGTGCGGTCAGCAGGTCGTAGCCGAGCACGGTGCCCTCGCCGAACGTGGGCGACAGTGCTGTGGCGATAACCCGTAACAGTGTCGATTTGCCCGAACCGTTGGGCCCGCACAGCCAGATGGTCTCGCCGCGCTCGACGTCCAGACTTGCCCGCACCAGTCCGGGTAGCGCGCCGAACAGCCTGGTCACCCCGCGCAGGGTCACCGCTGTGTCGGTCACCGGACGTGCCGGTCGCGTCCGGACCAGGCGCTCTCCGAGCTTCATCGCTCCACCCCGCCTAGTATCGCCAAAAAAAGTTGGTGATAGAGCACGGTATGCCTGCGCGCACCTCCGGTCAACGCTTGCCTACCGGTCTCGCCTACTTCTATCGTTCATAGTTCTTAGCCATACAACAACCATCATTGCTAGGGGGCCGGGTGGCGGGCGGGATCAGCTACGCGATCGCCTTCGGCGGCGGCGTGGTGTCGTTCCTGTCGCCGTGCGTGCTGCCGCTGGTGCCCGTGTACCTGTCCATCACGACCGGCATCGGCGTCACCGAACTGGCCGAGGGCGGGCGATCCACCATGCGTGCGGTGGCCAAGGGCACCGGTCTGTTCGTGGCCGGCTTCTCGCTCGTGTTCATCGCGCTCGGCCTGTCGGTCACGGTCCTGGGCGCCACACTGCTGCGCAACCAGGCCGCCATCACCAGGATCTCGGGCGTCGTGGTGATCGCCATGGCCGTGGTCCTGTTTGTCGGGACCGTGTTGCATCGCGGCTGGTTCGTCCGAGAAGCCCGCTTCCACCTGAACCTGTCGCGGTACGGCCCATGGGCGGCACCACTGGCCGGCGCCGCGTTCGCATTCGGGTGGACCCCGTGCATCGGGCCGGTACTCGGCTCGGTGCTGGCGATCGCGGCGACCGAGAACGGCGTGGCACGAGGCGGACTGCTGCTGGCCGTCTACTCGGCCGGTCTCGCGGTGCCGTTCATGATCACCGGCCTGGCGTTCCAGCGGGTGGTTGGCGCGATGTCCTGGACGAAACGGCACTCGGTGGCCATTGTGTCCGGTTCCGCCATCCTGCTCGGCGCATTCGGCCTACTGCTGGTGCTCAACCAGCTGACCTGGCTGACCCTGCATCTCCAGACCACGGCCAACGCGGTCGGCCTCGGTTGGCTGGTCACGCTGGGCTGAACATCAGCACTCGGGCGGATTGCCATTGACCTCGGGCGCCCGGTGGTCCAGGCCGGCCAGTCGCCAGTAGCCGATGGCGCACGCCCACACCACGACGAACAGGCCGACGATGAAGAAGCCGACGTTGTTCAGGCTGAGGCCGGAGATCCAGTTCACCACCGGGTCGGCGATGTTGAAGTCGTCGTGCAGCACGCCGACCAGTTCGACGCTGCCGATGATCACCGCGACCGCGATGGACAGTCCGGTGATCGTGATGTTGTAGTAGACCTTGCGCAGCGGGTTGGAAAAGGCCCAGTGGTAGGCGAAGTTCATAAACGTACCGTCCACAGTGTCCAGTAGGCTCATGCCGGCGGCGAACAGCAGCGGCAGCGCGACGATGGCGTACCAGGGCAGCCCGCTGGCCGCGCCGCTGCCGGCCAGCACCAGCAGTGTGGCCTCGGTGGCCGTGTCGAAGCCGAGCCCGAACAGCAGCCCGACCGGATACATCTGACCGGGCCGCGTGATGGCGCGGGTCAGGCGGCCCAGGAACCGATTGAAGAAACCGCGGTTAGCCAGTTGGGACTCAAGTTCGTCCTCGTCGAACTCGCCGCGCCGCATGCCACGCCAGATCCGGACGATGCCGACCAGCACCGCGAGGTTGAGGATCGCGATCAGGTACAGGAACAGGCCGGACACGCCGGTACTGATCAGACCGAGAGTCTGGTGGGCGCTGGAGTCGGCGCTGGTGAGTGCGGTCACCAGGCGTGCGCCGACGGCGATCAGCCCGGCCAGCACCAGCACGACGGTGGAGTGGCCGAGTGCGAACCAGAACCCGACGGACACCGGCCGCTTGCCGTCGCCCATCAGCTTGCGGGTGGTGTTGTCGATGGCCGCGATGTGGTCGGCGTCGAACGCGTGGCGCAGCCCGAGGGTGTACGCGGTGACGCCGAGCCCGATGCCGAACACCTGGGTGCCGACCGCGTAGTGGTGGGGGAGCACCAGGACGATCAGGATGCCCCACGCCACGACGTGCAGCAGCACGATGGCGCCGAAGACGGTCGCGATGCGCACCCAGTCCTCGCGCATGCCGAGCAGGGAAGCTCGAAACGATGTCGGGTCTGTCTCGGGTGGCGTGCCCATCGGATACCGCCTTTCCAGCACCTCGTGGAAGGTTCCTCGGTGCCGTGGCCGGTCTCCTGGCTGACGGGTCGACGCTCTCCGCCCGCCTTCCCAGCGCGAATGTAGGCCAATGGCGTTGTCTGAGCGGAGAACTTCCCGATCACAGTGGCGAGGGCCGCACCGGTATTCCACCGGTTTCCCGAACACCACGGCGTACGCCAACGTAGCCAAACGTTCGATGCGCACACAAGCGTGGTTACTGTACATATGAACATGTGTGCGGACAACAGTGTTCCGGTTACAGTCCTATGCGGACACTCCCTGCTCGGCCGAGGACCGAGGGTTCCGACGGGCGTCGGGCAGTTCGCCGCCGATGCATCGCGAGTCGGGGTGCGGCTCGTCACACTTCCGGTCGGGGAACTTTTCGGTCCGTCCCACCGACCCGGACACCATGAACGACTCGCACCAGGTGGAGCAGGCCAGCTGCGGTTGTGGCTGCCCCGAGTTGTACGCGGACCACGACGCACCGGCGGACCGGCGGATCGTCATCACCGACGACTTCGGTCAGCGTGTGCAGATGAGTGCGGACCAGTTGCGGGTACTGGTCGCCGGGATCAAGTCCGGTGTGCTGGAACTGATCGACTAGGGACCGGCACTGGTCACCGGGTCCTCGTCCGCGCGCAACGCGTCCAGCAGGTCGGCGCGTGCGCGGAACACCCGGGACCGGATCGTGCCCACCGGGCAGTCGCATGCCTGCGCTGCCTCCGCATAGGACAGACCCATGACCCGCGTCAGCACGAACGCCTCGCGGCGTTCCGGTTCCAGGGCGGCGATGGCGTGCCGTAACTCGGCCGCTCCCGAGTGATCGGCAACGCTGCGGCGCCGGTCGAGTTCGTACTCCCAGTCACCACCGGCGCGGCGTGGACTGTGTTGATTGGCGCGCACCTGGTCGGCGGCGACCCGCCGGGCGATGGCGAGCAGCCACGGCCGGGCCGGTGAGCGCTGTGCGTAGCGAGGTAGAGCGGCGAACGCGCGTAGATAGGTCTCCTGGACCAGATCCTCGACCTGGCCGGCGTCGGCGAGATAGGACAGCAGGCGGCGCAGCTGACCGGTGGTGGCGCGGATGAAGGCGGCGGCAGCGTCCCGGTCGCCGCGTTGGGCGGCGACGGCCCAACTCGTCATCGCGTCGTCGTCCAGCACGATGCGGACCTCCCGGTCTTCCGCGATCAACGGTACGACACGTTCCTGGGAACTTTCCGAGGCCGTCCGCCGACCTGACCGACATGGCGGACGATGTGAGCCACATGGGGTGCACGGTTGTACGCGAGGGACTGTCGGCGATGCTGGACGGGGAGCCGGCGCCCAACGCCGATGATCTTCGTGCGCACGTGGCCGGTTGCCCCGACTGTGCACGGTGGCAGGCACAGTCGGCCGATCTGGACCGGCGGCTGCGGATCGGCCTGGTTCGGGTCGGCGGGCCCGACGTGGCCGAGACGATCCTGAGCCAGGTCCGGCTGCCGAGTCGGGGGCGTTGGCAGAACCGGCTGCGGGTCGCGCTGGCCGTGGTCGCGCTGGTGCAGGTCACCATCGGCCTGGCCGACCTGTTCGACACGATGAGTCTGGCGATGGTCGTGCGCAGCCCGCACGTGGACCATGAGGAAGCCGCGTTCGGCGTGGCGTTCGGCGTCGTGATGGCGATGATCGCGTGGAACAGCAGGCGGGCTCGCGGCGAGGTGCCGGTGCTCGCGGCTGTCGTGTCCATGCTGGCTGTGTCGTCGGTGTCCGACCTGGCCAACGGTGAGGTCAGCTGGCCGAGGCTGGCCACCCACGCCCCGATCCTGGCCGCCCTCATCCTGGCGGTCGCGTTGGGCAGGGCGACCCGGGGCGGCGACGGCCCGGTCGGTCGTGTGGTTCCGGTGCCGCTCCCGGGTGGCATGGCGCCGGCACCGCCAGCAGTGCGTCGCGAGATCGCCTGACGATCGCTCAGGGCGAACACCAGCCGGAACAACCGGGTCGTTCCATGGGTTGAGTGGTACAGGCTCAACTTACCTATGTGAACGGCGGTGAGGGCATGAACCAGACCTTGGTGCTGCCGATCCTGGCGTTGGACGATGACGTGGTACTGCCCGGCATGGTGGTTCCGCTGGACCTCTCGGACGCGGACGTGCGCACGGCTGTCGACGCCGCGCGGGCCGCTGCCGATGGTCGCGTGCCGACGTCCGGGATTCGGTCGGCCACTCCCGAGGCTGGCAAGGCGAAGGTGCTTCTGGTGCCACGGCAGGACGGGCGCTACGGCTCCGTCGGTGTCGTCGGCGTGATCGAGCAGGTCGGTCGGATGCCGAAGGGTCGCGCCGTGGCTGTGGTCCGGGGCACCGAGCGGGTCCGGGTGGGCGCCGCCACGACCGGGCCGGGTGCCGCGCTGTGGGTGGAGGCCGCCGTCGTGGCGGAGATCGCGCCCACCGAGGACATCGGCGAACTGGTGCGCGAGTACAAGGGCGTGCTGTCGGCGATCCTGCAACAGCGGGGTGCCTGGCAGGTCGTCGACTCCGTGCAACAGGTCGACGAGCCGTCCGCACTGGCCGACCTGGCCGGTTACGCGCCGTACCTGTCGACCGCGCAGAAGGTCACGCTGCTGGAGATGGCCGACGTTGCCGAGCGGATTCGGCAGGCGTTGACCTGGGCCAGGGAACACCTGGCCGAACTGGACGTGAGCGAGACGATCCGCAAGGACGTCGCCGAGGGCATGGAGAAGCAGCAACGCGAGTTCCTGCTCCGCCAGCAACTGGCCGCGATCCGCAAGGAACTGGCCGACCTGGACGGCAAGCCCGCCTCCGAGGAGCAGGACTACCGCGCCCGGGTGGAAGCGGCCGACCTGCCGGAGAAGGTGCGCGCCGCCGCTCTGTCCGAAGTGGACAAGCTGGAGCGCACGTCCGACCAGTCGCCCGAGGTGGGCTGGATCCGCACGTGGCTGGACACGGTGCTGGACCTGCCGTGGAGCGTGCACACCGAGGACAGTTACGACATTCCTGGCGCCAGGGCCATTCTGGACGCCGACCACTCCGGCTTGTCCGACGTGAAGGACCGGATCGTGGAGTACCTCGCGGTCCGCAAGCGGCGCGAGGACCAGGGGCTGAAGGTTGTCGGCGGTCGACGCAGCGGTGCTGTGCTGGCGCTGGTCGGGCCACCGGGTGTCGGCAAGACGTCGCTCGGCGAGTCGGTGGCCAGGGCGATGGGCCGCAAGTTCGTCCGGGTGGCACTGGGTGGCATCCGGGACGAGGCCGAGATCCGCGGGCACCGGCGGACCTACGTCGGCGCGCTGCCCGGCCGGATCGTGCGGGCCATCGGCGAGGCGGGTTCGATGAACCCGGTCGTGCTGCTGGACGAGATCGACAAGGTGGGTGCCGACTACCGGGGCGACCCGACGGCGGCGCTGCTGGAGGTCCTGGACCCGGCGCAGAACCACACGTTCCGCGACCACTACCTGGACGTCGACCTCGACCTGTCCGACGTGGTGTTCCTGGCCACGGCGAACGTGCTCGACTCGATCCCCGGCCCGCTGCTGGACCGGATGGAGCTGGTCTCGCTGGACGGCTACACCGAGGCCGAGAAAGTCACCATCGCGGCCGATCACCTGCTGCCCAGGCAGCTGGAGCGGGCCGGCATGTCGGCGGACGACGTCACGGTGACCGAACCGGCGCTGCGGGTGTTGGCCGCCGAGTACACCCGGGAAGCGGGTGTGCGCGACCTGGAGCGCTCGATCGCCAGGGTGCTGCGCAAGGTGGCGACCGGCCTGGCGCTGGAGCAGGTCACCGTGCCGGTCACGGTGGACGCCGGCGACCTGCGGTCCTACGTCGGCAGGCCCAGGCACACGCCGGAGTCGGCCGAGCGGACCACGCTGCCCGGCGTGGCGACCGGACTGGCCGTCACCGGCGCGGGTGGTGACGTCCTGTTCATCGAGGCGTCGCTGGCCGACCCGGAAACCGGTTCGACCGGACTGACGCTGACCGGACAACTCGGTGACGTCATGAAGGAGTCCGCGCAGATCGCCCTGTCCTACCTGCGCAGCCATGGCGCCGAACTGGAACTTCCGGTCGGTGACCTGCGGGAACGCGGTGTGCACCTGCACGTGCCGGCTGGCGCGGTGCCCAAGGACGGGCCGAGCGCGGGCGTCACGATGACAACCGCTCTGGTGTCGCTGCTGTCCGGGCGGCCGGTCCGTTCGGATGTGGCCATGACCGGTGAGGTGTCGCTGACCGGGCGGGTGCTGCCGATCGGCGGGGTCAAGCAGAAGCTGTTGGCCGCACACCGGGCCGGCATCACCACGGTGCTCATCCCGCGGCGCAACGAGCCGGACCTGGACGACGTGCCGGCCGAGGTGCTGGCACAGCTGACCGTGCATCCGGTGGCCGACGTGCGGGAAGTGCTCGCGCTGGCGCTGGAACCGGCCAGGACGGCGGTGGACATCGCCGCCTGACGGCCGGAAGTGACAGACGGCCGGAAGTGACAGTGGGTCGTCCTCAGTGACACTGAGGACGACCCACTGTCGTGTCATCCGGTTGTCCGGCGTCCGGCTGGACTTGCCGGACAACCCCCGGCTGGGCAGTCTTGACTGGTCCAGGCTAGGGGGCGAAACAGTGGGTAGACCCGAACGTCCGCTGGAGCCAGGTGATGACGACCTGGTCGGTTTCGCGGGCGATCTGCGGGCGCTGCGCGAGTTGGCCGGTCGACCTTCCTACCGCGAGTTGGCCGGTCGGGCGCACTACTCCGCCACCACGTTGTCCGACGCCGCCGGTGGCCGCATCCTGCCGAGTCTTGCCGTCACGCTCGCCTACGTCGCTGGCTGTGGCGGTGACCTGGCCGAATGGGAGCAGCGGTGGCACGCCCTCGCGGTTGACCGGGCCGCACCGGCGCACCCGACCGAACCGGACAACTCCGGGCCGGCGCCGTACATCGGCACGGCTGTGTTCGAGCCCGCCGACGCGGACCGGTTCTTCGGGCGGGGTGCCGCCACCGACACACTGCTCGGTCAGGTGCGGACGCGGCGGTTCGTCGCTGTCGTCGGCGCGTCCGGGGCCGGTAAGTCCTCGTTGCTCAATGCCGGACTGATCGCCAGGACGACGAACGACGAGAAACCAGTTGTCCGGATCACGCCCGGATCGGACCCGATCGCCGAGTGCGCGATCGCCCTTGGCTCGCTGACCGGGCTGCCGGCGATCGACCTGCGCGCGGCGCTGCTGTCCAGCCATGAGGCGCTGCACTTCCAGATCCGCCAGCTGGTGGCCGATCGGCCCCGGGGCACCGATGTGCTGTTGGTGATCGACCAGTTCGAGGAACTGTTCACGCTGTGCAGGGACGAGCGACGGCGGGACGTGTTCATCGCGGCGCTCGGCCACGCGGTCGGCCACCCGGAGAGCAGGCTGCGGGTCGTGGTCGGCCTGCGCAGCGACTTCTACCCGTACGCGCAGCGGGAGCCCGGCCTCCGGGATCTGCTGGCGGACAGCCAGGTGCCGCTGGGGCCGATGAGTGCCCAGGAGCTGCGCTGCGCCATCACCGAACCGGCGGGCCAGGCCGGTTACGTGGTGGAAGGGGCGCTGCTGGCCGCCGTGATGGCCGACGTCGCCGGTCAGGCGGGCGCCTTGCCGCTGCTGTCGAACGCGCTGCTGGAGACATGGCGACGGCGGCGGGGCACCACGTTGACGCTGGGCGGCTACCAGGCAGGCGGCGGGATCACCCACGCCATCGCCGGGACCGCCGAACAGGTCTACGCGGGGTTGGCCGAGCGTGACCAGCGGCTGGCGAAGACGCTGTTCCTGCGGCTGACCGCGGCCGACGACGACACCGACGCCACCAGGCGCGTGATCCATCGCGACGACCTGGACCTGACCGACCAGCACACCGCGGCACTGCTGGAACAGCTCGTCCGGGCCCGGCTGATCACGGTCGACCATGACCAGATCGAGTTGGCCCACGACGCGCTCATCCGTTGCTGGCCGCGATTACCGGAGTGGCTGGCCGCCGACCGGGCCGGGCTGCGTGTGCACCGGCAACTGGCGAACGCCGCCCGGACCTGGGAAGTCGCCGGGCACGATCAGGACACCGTCTACCGAGGTCGGCTACTCGCCGTCGCGCGGGACTGGGCGGCAGGCTCCGACGCGGTGCTCAGCCCACGGGAGCGGGCTTTCCTGTCGGCGGGCCAGGCGGCCGAGTTCGCAGAACGTGGCGTGTCGGTCCGGCGCACCCGGCAACTGCGGTTCCTCGTCACCCTGCTCAGCGTGCTGCTGCTCGTCGCTGCCACCACGATCGGCTTCGCGGTGGCCGAACAGCGCGCGACGATCGCGCAACACGACATCGCCGTCGCGCAGGACGCGTTCATCCAGGCGGAAGCCATGCTGAACAGCGACCCGGCGCTGGCCGAGCAGATCCTGCTCGCCGCCTACCAGCTGGCGCCCAACGAACAGACCCGCAACGGGCTGCTCAACGCGCTGACCGCGTCGACGAGCCTGCCGGCGGACACCGTGCTGGCACCGCAGGAGCGGGCGGACCTGTCCGCGCTGGACACCGACCCGGCAGCGAGTCCGTTCCTGCCCACCGGGTCCAACGACGCGTACGTGTTGCCGGGCAACGACATCGGCATCGAGGGACGGTTCGCCAACAGCGGCAGGCTGTGGGTGCTGACCAACCCGTTGCGCCCGAGGGGCAACACGATGGTCGGTGGTCTCCTGCCGGGTGTCATCAACGTGGACGACCTGGACGAGAGCACGATCATCGCCTACCCGGCCGCGTTCGACCCCTGGACGGACGACCTGGCCACCGGCGGCCCGAAGGGCGGCGTGCTGTGGCACCTGCGGGCGAACGCCCAGCCGACCCGGGTCGCCGCGCTGCCCGGGGTCGCCATGCCCGTGGCGTTCAGCCCGGACGGGCAGACACTCGCGGCCATCGGTGTCGACGGGACGGCACAGCTGTGGAACGCCAACCAGCCCGACCAGCCCTACCAGGTGGGCACGCTGGCGGTGCCCGACCAGCCCGGTGCGATGGCCTTCAGCCCGGACAGCGGGCTCCTGGCCACAGCCAGCCTGGATGGCAGGGTGCGGCTGTGGGACGTGACCGACCCGGCTCGGCCACGGCTGCTGGCCGCCATCGGGGCCGGCACCGACACCTCGTTGGCGTTCGCGCCCGACGGCAGGACCCTGGCCATGGGTGCCGTGGACGGCACCGTCCGGTTGTGGCAGGTCAGCACGCCGACGCACCCCGTCCCGCTGGCCACGCTGGATGGCAGCCAGGGCATCGCCAACACGGTCGTCTTCAGCCCGAACGGCAGCACGCTGGCCGTTGCCGCTGGTGGGGAGACCACTCGGGTCTGGGACGTGCACGATCCCGGCAAGCCCGGCCTGATCGGTGCGCTGACCGATGCCGTCGATCCGGTGGCATTCGCGTCCGATGGCCACTCGCTGGCCGGGCTCGACCGGAACGCCAGGATGACCATGTGGGAAACCGATCCGAACCGGGTCGTCGCGCAGATCTGCGCGACCGTTTCGGAGGGCAACGAAGACGTCAATTTCGACGAGTCGGTATGGCGCCGCTACTTCCCGGGTGTCCCGTTCGACCCGCCATGCACATCGTGACCACCAGGCCGTTGTCCGTACTTTGTTGGCCGGTCGGCCGCGACCCGATGCCGGACAATTCATTGCGTTACAACTGTTTACGTCGGGGCCGGTGCAACTGACCAGAGCGAGCGGGAGCGCCGGAGTCGACCCACAGGGAGCCGGTGGACCAGGGGACGTCCCATCGGCTCCCTGTGGTGGGGACACAGTGGTGGGGAGCGTTGGTGGGTCTGGCCCCACTCCGGACGGGGCGTAGCGGGATACCGGGGACAGTGCGGTCGACCTTACCTTTTTCATATCGCCGAGCGGATCGAACACCGCCGGGAATGGGAAAGGAAAACCAATGATTCTCGCTCTGCTGCTGCGTCGGCTCAGCCCTCGTGCGCGACTGATCACCGGCGCCGTCCTGTTGATCGTCGGACTGGTGGCGGACGCCGTATCGACGCTGGTGAGCGGCCTGCTCATCCACGCGCTCATCCTGACCGTGCTCGGCGCCGCCATGCTCGTCAGCGGTCGTCGCGCCCAGCGGGCCACTGGCACAATGGGCGCTGCGACGAGAGGGGCGGAGGAATGAAATCGCGGGTCGGCGGTGGTCCCCTGCGGTGGTGCGTCGAGATCGGGATCGGGTTGTACCGGTCCGTGCTGCTGGTCGGGCTCACGATCCCGCTGCCCGCCGTTGTCCTGTTCGTCGGTGTCGGCGGCTCCCGGTTCGCCTACTCCTGGTCGGCCGGCCTGACGTCGCCGGTGATCGTCCGGGTGCTGGCCGCCATGGGCGAGACACTGATGGTGGCCGTGTGGATCGGCTCGGCGAGCTGGATCGTGCTCGCGTTGACCGGCACCGCGCTGGCCAAGGCAGCGCGTCACCTGGCCGGTCGCTGGCTGGGCCTGCGGATCGACGTGACCTACCGGGTCGCGTCGCCCGTTACCAGGATGGCCACCGGCTTCTGGTGGGACGGCCACGAGTACCACAAGTCCGAGCGGGAGGCCCGGCGTGGCGCCGCGCACGACGCCCGGCTGCGGGACCCTCGGCGGCACTGGGACGCACTGTGGTCGGCGGTCGGCGGCGTGACCGTGTTGCCGGTCGCTGCCCTGCCGCTGCTCGGGCTGGCCGGTGGTGGCGTGCTGGTGGCGCAGCCCGGCCTGCTCGGTTACGGCATCGCGGCGATCGTCGCCGGCCTGGTCTGTGCTCCGTTCGCATGGCGGATCTTTGTTTCGGCGGTCGTGCCGCTGACCGGACCCCGGCCCGGCCAGCGGGTGGCGGCGCTGGAGGCCATCCAGGCCGACATGACCCAGACACAGGCGGCCGAACTGGAGCGCATCGAGCGGGGCCTGCACGACGGCGCGCAGGCCCGGCTGGTCAGCATGGGCATGTCGGTGCAGGCCGCCGAACACCTGATCGACATCGATCCGGTGGCCGCGAAGGCGATCCTGGCCGAGGCCCGCATGTCGTTGGTCGCCGCGCTGGCGGAACTGCGCTCGCTGGTCCGTGGCATCAACCCGCCCGTGCTCACCGAGCGTGGCCTGGTGGACGCCGTGCGAGCGCTGGCATTGGACGCCCCGGTCGAGGTCACCGTGCGCGCGGCGGTGCCGACCCGGCCAGAGCGGCCGGTCGAGTCGGCGGTCTACTTCGCCGTCGCGGAATTGCTGGTGAACGTGGCCAAGCACGCCCATGCCTCGCGCGCGACCGTCGAACTGGACTACGCGGCGCGGACGCTCACCGCGACTGTGACCGACGACGGCATCGGCGGCGCCGTGGCCACGGCCGACTCGGGGTTGGGCGGGATCGCGCGTCGGATGGCGGCGTTCGGCGGGCAGTTGGCGATCGACAGTCCGGCAGGCGGCCCGACCAGCATCACCGTGGCGGTGCCATGCGCGTTGTCGTAGCCGAGGACCTGTTCCTGCTGCGGGACGGGCTGGTCCGGCTCGTCCAGGCGTACGGGCACTCCGTCGTCGCCGCGGTCGACACCGGACCGGCCACGCTGGACGCGCTGCTGGCCACCCGGCCGGACGTGGCGATCGTGGACGTGCGGATGCCGCCGACGTTCTCCGACGAGGGGTTGCAGGCCGCGCTGGCCGCCCGCCAGCAGGTGCCGGGACTGCCCGTGCTGATCCTGTCGCAGCACGTGGAACAGTTGTACGCGCGGGAAATCCTGGCCGACGGGCACGGCGGTGTCGGCTACCAGCTGAAGGATCGGGTGCTGGACGCAGGCCAGTTCATGGACGCGCTGGGCCGGGTCGCGGGCGGCGGCACGGCACTGGATCCGGCCGTGGTCGCGAAGCTGCTCGGCAGGCCGACGCGGGCCGACCCACTTGGCACGCTCACCGAGCGGGAACGTTCGGTGCTCGCATTGATGGCCGAGGGATTGTCCAATTCGGCGATCGCGGGTCGCCTTTTTCTCAGTGACGGCGCGATCAGCAAGTACACCACCACGATCTTCGCCAAGCTCGGCATCACCGCTGACGACGACACGAACCGCCGGGTCCGGGCTGTTCTGGCTTATCTCGGTACGGAATCGGAATAGCGTTCAATCGTCAACGGATCTGCGGCTGTGAGGCGGTATCGTTGCTGGTAGTTGACCTGTCGGAGGTGTATACTGGTGGCGATTGCGCTCATTCTCGCGATCATCACCGGTCTTGCGGGGCACTGGTAATCCGTGGGATTGAATCAGCCGAGCGCGGCCAATTCGCGTTCCGCGGCCTGTCGTTCGCGTTCCATCCCGCGTTCGCCGAAGGTTGCCAATGCCTCCCGCAACAGGGTCACCGCTTCGGCCGACTCGCCGAGCGCGAGCAGTGCCCTGGCCAGTTCGAGCCGGGCCACGGCAGCGCCGCTGCCGTCCGTGATCCGTTCCCGTAGCGTCAGTGCCTGCTGGAAGCACGTCCGTGCCCGGTCGTGCCGGCCGGCCGCCGCGTTGACCTCGCCAAGGCTGCACAGCACGTAACCCTCGCCGATCACGTCCCTGGTGTCCCGCACCATGCCCAGCACCTCGGCCATCGTGGTGGCCGCCGTGTCGAACTCACCGGACATCATCTGCAGCTGCCCGATCCTGCGCAGCGTGTGCGGGATGCCGCCGTCGTAGCCGACCGCACGGCAGATGTCGATCGCCTCGGCCAGCCACGCTTGCGCCTGCTCGACATCGCCCCGCCGGTAGAGGATCGGCGCGCTCTGGGTCAGTACGATGGACCGGCCGACCGCGTCGTCGGATCGCGTGAACTCCCGCAACGCCACCGTGTACCGCTCGAATGCGGCGTCGTCGGCGCCGGCCTGTCGGTCCAGCAAGGCCAGATCTCGTTGGCACAGCGCGATTCCACGCGGGTCGTCCAACCGCTCGAAAACGGCCAGCGCCTCCAGTTCGACCGCCCGCGACCGATCCGGCTCCCGCCGGTTGATGTACAGCGTGCCCAGCGAGTTCAACAACGCCGCCACGCCACGGTCGTCGCCAGCCGTTCTGGTCGCGGCCAGCGCGTCCTGGTGGGTGCGCTCCCAGTCGTCGAAGTAACCACGCGACTCGAACAGCGTGACCAGCGTGACGGCCAGATCCCAGGCCAGCTCGGCCATTCCGCCGCTCGCCGCCTGGCCGACCGCGGCCACCAGGTTCGCACGCTCGCCGTCCAGCCAGTCCAGCGGGTCGATCAGCACCTGCGCCACGTACTCGGCAGGCGGGTGCCAGCGCGGCGTTTCGCTGTGCAGCACGGTGTAGTCGCCGCCGTAGACACCACCGTGCGCCTGCTCGGCGATGGCCAGCCACCCACCGAGCATCCGGTGCAACGCCCCGTCGTCACCGTGCGCGGCGAGCTGTTCCCTGGCGAACAGCCGGACCATGTCCTGGTAGCTGTAGCGGAACTCGCCGGTCCGCTCGACCGCGTCGACATCCAGCAACTGCACGTCGACCAGTGGCTCCAGCAGATCCGAAGGATAGGGGCTGTCGTCGTCCAGCACCGCGCCTGCCGTCCAGCCGGGCACGGTGAGCCCGTCGGCCGTGCTCAGCAACGCGAACAGCTTGCGGGACCGGGGATCCAGCCCGTCGTGGGTGAGTGACAGGCTGGCCCGGATCGTCATGTCGCCGTGCGCCAACTCGTCCAGCCTGCGCCGCTCGTCGGCCAGCCGGTGCACCATCGACGCGAGCGTCCAGTGCGGCCGGGCCGCCAGCCGTGCGCCGATGATCCGCAGCGCCAGCGGTAGTCCGCCGACCGCCCGGACCAACGCGTCCGCGGCTTCCGCTTCGGCTGCCACCCGTTCAGCGCCGACCACCCGGACCAGCAGGCGCAGCGAGTGGTCGTGGTCCAGCACGTCCAGTGCCAGCCGGTGCGCACCGGGCACGCCGGTCAGCCGGGACCGGGTCGTGATGATCACCGCGCAGCTGCTGCTGCCGGGCAACAGGGGAGTGACCTGGCCCTCGGTGGCGGCGTCGTCCAGCACCACCAACACCCTGCGGCCGGCGAGCAGTGTGCGGTAGAGCTCCTGCCGCCCGGCCAGCCCGTCGGGCACCATCGCGCCGGGAATGCCCAGCGCCAGCAGGAACCGGCCGAGCACATCGGCGACGCCGTCGGTGCCGGCCCGGACGCCACGCAGATCGCAGTACAGCTGACCGTCCGGGAAGTGCTCGGCCGCGACCCGGTGCCCGATGTGGGTGGCCAGGGCGCTCTTGCCGACCCCTGGCCTGCCGACGATGACGACAACGCCGACCGCCTGTTGGGTCTCGTCGCCGACCAGCACGGTCTCGGCAGCGGTGACGAGGTCGTCGTGGCCGGTGAAGTCGGCGGTGTCGGCGGCCAGCTGCCGTGGCCGGTCCACGATCGGAGCGACGGGTTCGACCGCGACGTCGACGGGATCGGGCGCGTCGATCGCGGCGCCCTGCAGCGCCGCTGTGTCACCGGCGAGGATGGCGTTCTCCACCGAACGCAGCTCGTCCCCGGGTTCCAGGCCGAGTTCCTCGATCAGCAGGTCCCGGCCCGCCCGGTAGACCGCCAGTGCCTCGGCCTGCCGCCCGGACAGGTACAGCGCCCGCATCAGCAAGCCCCGCAACCGTTCCCGCAATGGGTTCTCGTGCACCAGCCTGGTCAGTTCGCCGACGAGCTGGTGGTGCAGCCCGAGCCCGAGATCGAGGTCCAGGTAGGTCTCGATGGCGGCCAGCCGGTCCTCGTCCAACCGGGACGCCATCGTGCGCAGCGCGCGGTGCGGGATGCCGGCCAGACACGGGCCACGCCACAGCGACACGGCCGTCCGCAGCAGCGCGGAGGTCTCGGCCGGCGTGCCCTGCGCGGCCAAGGATCTGGCCTGTGTCAACAGCTTGGTGAACACGTGCATGTCGAGCGCCGACTCGGGCGGCTGAACCAGATAGCCGGGCGACCGGCTCACGATCTGCGTGGCCACGCCGGCCTCGGCCAGGGTCTTGCGCAACCGGGACACACAGATCTGGATCTGGGTGCGCGCCGTGCTGGGCGGGGAGTCCTCCCACAGCGCGTCGACGAGGTGATCGGTGGTGACGATCCGGTTGGCATCCATCAGCAGCGCCGCGAGGATCACGTGCTGCCGGCCCGGTGGGATGCGGACGGCACCGCTGGTTCCCCTGACCTCCATCGGCCCGAGAATCCGGAACGTCATGGCGGTCGTGTCGAGGGTGCTGGCACCGACCAGGTCGATTGCGCACCTCCGAAGCGAGTTCCGCTGTCGCGGACGGAGCTTAACCGATGGGTGTGGCGTAGTAACGACATTGGTCCAGCATCAGGCCGTCGGCGGAAAAGGTCATGATGTCCACGAAGTCCACATCGGTACGCCACGGTCCGGTGTAGCTGCCTTCGGCCGCGACGCGGTCACCGTCGGCGATCACCCGATACAGCCGGTGTCGGCCAGGTGGCCCCGCGATCGGCGCCAGTTCGGCGAGCACACGTGCCCGGCCGACCACGTTCGGCAGGTCCGGCCGCAGGAGCCGGACGTTGTCGGCGAGCAACGAGCCGTAGGCGTCCAGGTCACCGTCGTCCAGGTACAGGTACGACAGCCGGGCGTGATCCGCGATGGCCGCCGTCACCGCGGCGCTCTGGTCGATTCCTCCCATATCCGCCTCCCTCGATCGGCGTCGACGACCACTGTCCCGGGGAGCGCTATCCCGGCGTTATCCCGGCTGGTCGGATGATTCGGCGGTGCTTGGCCCCGCGTTCAGATCGAGTTCGTCTGGTGCGTGCCGGGCCCGCCTACCGTCCGGTGGTCTGTCCACCAGCACGGAAGGCGTGTCCATGCCTGACCTGTCACGTAGGGGATTCCTCGGCGCAGCAGCCGCGGTCACCGGAGCCGCTGTGGTCGGCACGACGGCGGCACCGGCCGCATCGGCCGCCGAAGTCGCCGAGGGCGAGCACGGGAAGCAGCACGGTCATCACGGGGACATCCGCGACATCAAGCACGTCATGATCGTGATGCGGGAGAACCGCAGCTTCGACCACCACTTCGGTTCGACGCGTGGTGTCCGTGGCTTCGCCGACCGATCGATCATCACGCTGCCCGGTGGCATGCCGGTGTTCCAGCAGCCGACGGCACCGCCGGGCAGCCCCGGCACCGCCAACCGCTACTCGGCGTAGTGGTTTGTGAAGCGGTCTCTCAGGACGTTCTTCTGTACCTTGCCCGTTGACGTGCGGGGGAATTCGGGTACCACTATGACGTCCTTGGGGATCTTGTAGGCGTCGAGGTGGTCGCGTAGTGCTGTGCGTAGGTGTTCTGGGTCGATTTCGGTGTTTGGTCTTGGTACCACCACTGCTGTGATCGCCTCGCTCCAGCGTTCGTGTGGTAGGCCGACCACTACCACCTCGGCTACGTCTGGATTGGCTGCGTAGATGGCCTTTTCCACCTCGATGGAGGCTACGTTCTCGCCGCCGGTCTTGATCACGTCCTTGGACCGGTCGGCGAACCACAGCATGCCGTCCTCGCCCTGACTGCCTACGTCACCGGAGTGGAACCAGCCGTGCGCGAACGCGGCGTCGGTTGCCTCGTCGTTGCGTAGGTACCCGGTCATCACCGATGGTGCGCGGTAGACGATCTCGCCGGTTTCTCCTGGCGGCAGCAGCGTGCCGTCCGGTGCCATTATTCCTACCTGGACGCCGGTCAACGCCGTGCCTACCGCGCCCATGTGGGTCAGTTGGTGTTCCGGTCGGAACAGTGTCGAGATAGGACTCATCTCGGTCTGGCCGAACAGCAGCGCGAAGTCGCAGCCGAACCCGGTCAGGCACGCTCGGATCAACGCGTCCGGCATCGGGGCCATCGCGTAGACAGCCCTGCGGAGGGTCGTCAGGTCCCGGCCTTTGAACGTCGGGTGGTCCAGCGCTGCCCTGAACATCATCGGCAGGCCGAACACCTGGGTGATCCGCTCCCGCTCGATCAGCTCCAGGAACGCGCCCGGCTCGAACGCGCGCATCAGGTGGACGGTCGCGCCGACGAGGATCGCGGGCGTGCAGAACGCGTTGAGCTGCGCGGTGTGGAACAGCGGCAGCATCGCGACGAACCGGTCGTCGGCCCGCCAACCCGAGTCCAGTGCACCGGACATCGACTCCAGGTAGATGGCCAGGTGCGAACCGACCACGCCCTTCGGGAACGACGTGGTGCCTGACGTGTAGAGGTAGCTGATCGGGTCTCGGTCGGCTACGAACACTTCCGGTGTCGTCTTGTTGTCGGACAGGACGTCGTTGAAGGCCAGCCAGCGGCGGTCGATGTCGACGGGGCCGCCCGTGCCCGGTGCCACGATGACGTCCAGCACTTCGGGCACCTTGGCCAGGGCGTCGGCCAGGGCGCCGACCAACTGGGTCTCCACCACCAGGCCCCGCGCGCCGGAGTGGTCCAGCACGTAGGCGACCTCGTCGGATCGCCAGCCCAGGTTGATCGGGACGCAGACAACACCGAGCTTCGCGCACGCGTAGTACGTGGCCAGGAATTCGGCGCTGTTGCCGGACGCCAGCGCCAACGCGTTGCCACGGATGTAGCCGAGCGCGGTCATGCCGTGCGCCAGGCGGTTGACCCACGTGTCGAACTCGGCGTACGTCCAGGACCGATCACCGGCCACAACGGCCTGTTGGTGTGGCCGCAGTGCCGCACTGCGGGTCAGCGAGTCGCCGATGTTGACCCGCTGGGCGAGATTGCGTTGGTCGGTCATCGTGGTACGTCCGTCTCCGCGAAGTGGTCGGCGTACCAGGTGCGCAGCTTGTACTTGAGCACCTTGCCGCCGACGGTCTCGGGCAGTTCGTCGGCGAACACCACGTCCTTGGGTGTCTCGTAGCCGGCCAGTTTCGCCCGGCAGTACGCGATCAACTCGGCCCGGCTGACGTCCTGGTCCGGTTTTCTGATCACCACCCCGGTGACCGCCTCGCCCCAGTGCGGGTGCGGCAGACCGATGACAACGGCCTTGGCGACAGCCGGGTGCTGCATCAGCACTGACTCCACCCGGAGACTGGACACGTTCTCGCCGCCGGTCTTCACGATGTCCTTGTACCGGTCGAGCATGATCCGCAGGCCTTCGCCGTCGTAGGCGCAGCTGTCGCCGGAGTGGAACCAGCCGTACCGGAACGCCTCCCGGGTGGCCTGCTCGTCGCGGTAGTAGCCGGACATCATGGACGGCGACCGGTACACCGCCTCGCCTGCGGTGCCGGGTGAACCGGCCAGGTCCTCGCCGAACGGGTCGAGCACGGTGGACGCCAGGATCGGGCTGGGCACCCCGACGTAGTTGTCCTGCGGTGCGGTCCGCTCGTACACCTCGGGCCACTTGTCCGGCCAGAACCGGTGGCACGTGATGGATTCGGTCTGCCCGAAGATCTCGAAGACCAGCAGGTCGTCGCCACAGTGCCGCTTCATCGACGCGAGCACCGACGGCGGCAGCGCCGCCCAGCCGTAGACGATCACCTTCAGCGAGCGCGCGTCGAGTTCCGGCCGCCGGGTGAGGGCGGCGTCCAGTGCGCCGACCATCGCCGGTGCGCCGCTCCACAGTGCGGTCACGTGCTCCTCGGCGATCATCTCGGCGATCGGGTCGGGTGCCGGCCGCCTGCCCAGTATCAGGGTGCCGCCGGACAGGAAGACCGAGTAAGTGAACGGCTGATCACCTACGTGGTAGATCATCGGCAGGAACGTGCCCACCCGCAGGTCGGACTCGATCCGCAGGCCACGCGTGAGCGACAGCGCGAACCCGAAACCGGCCATGTAGCTGCACGTGTGCGACATCATGACGCCCTTGGGCAGGGCGGTCGTGCCGGAGGTGAACAGGATTTCCCAGATGTCGTCACCGTGGATCACGACGTCCGGCTCGGTGGTCGGCTGGTCGGCGACGAAGTCGGTGAACGACACGCTGCCGGGCACCGGGTCGCCGCCGATGGTGACCGTGATGGCCACCGGCAGGGCCGCCGCGGTGAACGGTGCTTCGGCGCGTGGCCACAGTTCGGCGTCCACGACGGCGACCTTCGGGGTGACCAGATCGATCATGGCGGCCACCATGTCCGGCGCCATCATCGGGTTCATCGGCGCCGCCACCAGCCCGGCCTTCGCGATGCCCAGCTTGGTCAGGAAGCCCTCGACGGTGTTCTCGCAGAACATGCTGACCACGTCACCGCGCTCCAGCCCCATGGCCAGCAGCCCGTTCGCGATCTGGTTCGCCAGTTCGTCGGCCTGCCGGTAGGTCAGGCGCGCGAACCGCTCGTCGGCGTAGGCGCCCGGCCTGCCGACGATCGCGTCCTGGTCCGGATAACTCCAGGTCACCCGCTCCAGCAGGTCACCGACGCTGGTGCGCTCCCAGCGGTGGACAGCCCTCCGGCCGTGGAGGCTGGTCACGTCGAAGTTCGTGTCCATACGGCAGCAACCCTCTGCGTCGAAGTGATGTGCCATTCACTACGCACGCAGGGTAGACGGCAGGAGTCCGGTTGGGAAGAGTCCTGGACCTGCCACGACCGTGTCTGGCGGCCGGACTGTCCGTGCTCTAATGTGAACCGTCGTAAACTTAGCAAGGAGGGCGAGTGTCGGTCCTGCGGTCGAACGTGGACACGGCGAGTGAGACCTACCTGGCCAACAGGAAGGGTCAACTCGCCGCGATCGCCGCGCTGGACGAGCAGTTGGCGCTGGCCAGGGCCGGTGGCGGCCCGAAGTACGCGCAGCGGCACCGCGACCGCGGTCGGCTGCTGGCCAGGGAACGTATCGAACTGCTGGTGGACCGGGACTCGCCGCTGCTGGAGCTGTCCCCGCTGGCGGCGTGGGGGACCGAGTTCGCCGTCGGTGCCAGCATCGTGACCTGCGTCGGCGTGGTGTCCGGCGTCGAGTGTGTGCTGATCGCACACGATCCGACCGTGCGCGGCGGCGCGATGAACCCCTACACGCTGCGCAAGACGTTGCGCGCACTGGAGATCGCGCGCCGCAACCGACTTCCGGTGATCAATCTGGTCGAGTCCGGTGGCGCCGACCTGCCGACCCAGTCCGAGCTGTTCGTGTTCGCCGGCAAGATCTTCCACGACCTGACCGAGTTGTCCTCGATGGGCATCACCACGATCGCGCTCGTGTTCGGCAACTCGACAGCCGGTGGCGCGTACGTGCCGGGGATGTGTGACTACGCCGTGCTCGTGGACGGGCAGGCCAAGGTGTTCCTCGGCGGCCCGCCGCTGGTCAAGATGGCGACCGGCGAGGATGCCGACGACGAGCGGCTCGGCGGTGCCGACATGCACTCCAGGGTGTCCGGGCTGGCCGACTACTTCGCCGTCGACGAGATCGACTGCATCCGCATCGGCAGGGAGATCGTCGAGCAGATCCACTGGCGCAAACTCGGCCAGCCACCGAGCCTGCCGCCGGACGAGCCGCTGTACGACCCGGAGGAACTGCTCGGCATCACGTCGGCGGACTTCCGGGTGCCGTTCGACCCGCGCGAGGTGCTGGCCAGGGTCGTCGACGGCTCGCGGTTCGCCGAGTACAAGCCCCGCTACGGGACCAGCCTGGTCACCGGGTGGGCCTCGGTGCACGGCTACCCGGTCGGTGTGTTGGCCAACGAGCGCGGGGTGCTGTTCAGCGAGGAGGCCAAGAAGGCCAGCGAGTTCATCCTGCTCGCCAACCAGAGCGACACCCCACTGGTGTTTCTGCAGAACACCACCGGCTACATGGTCGGCACCCAGTACGAACAGGGCGGCATCATCAAGGACGGCGCGAAGATGATCAACGCCGTGACCAACTCGACCGTCCCGCACATCACGATGAACCTCGCGGCGTCGTTCGGTGCCGGCAACTACGGCATGTCCGGCCGCGCCTACGATCCTCGGTTCATGTTCGCCTGGGCCAATTCGAAACTCGCCGTGATGGGTGCGCAGCAGTTGGCCGGCGTGATGTCGATCGTCGGCCGGCAGTCGGCGGCAGCGACCGGGCGGCCGTTCGACAGTGCGGCCGACGACGAGCGCAGGCAGCGGATCGAGGCGCAGATCGAGCGTGAGTCCAACGCGTTCTTCGTGACCGCACGGCTCTACGACGACGGCGTGATCGACCCTCGGGACACCAGATCGGTGCTCGGCATGGCCCTGTCCGCCGCCCATTCGGGCACCGTCGAGGGGCGCCGCGGCTTCGGCGTCTTCCGGATGTGAGCCCGATGAGCATTCGCAAGCTGCTGATCGCCAACCGGGGCGAGATCGCGTCCCGCGTCATCCGCACGGCGCGGGCGATGGACATCGAGACCGTCGCCGTCTACTCCGATCCCGACGCAGGCCTGCCGTTCGTGCGGGACGCCGACGAAGCGGTGCGGCTGCCCGGCGCCACGCCCGCCGACACCTACCTGCGTGGTGAAGCCATCATCGCGGCAGCGCGCACCACCGGCGCCGACGCCATCCACCCCGGCTACGGCTTCCTGTCCGAGAACGTGGACTTCGCCCGTGCCTGTGCCGAAGCCGGGCTGACCTTCGTCGGCCCGACCCCGGCCGCGATCGAGGCGATGGGCTCCAAGATCGCTGCGAAGCAGCTGATGGCATCGGCCGGCGTGCCGGTGCTGCCGGGCGCGGTGTTCGACACCGAACCGGACCCGGCGCGGTTGCGGTCGGCAGCCGCCGAGATCGGCTATCCGGTGCTGGTCAAGGCCGCGTTCGGCGGTGGCGGGCGCGGCATGCGGATCGTGCACGACGACGACGGCGTTGGGGCCGCTGTGGCCGAGGCCCACCGGGAGGCCGCGTCCGCGTTCGGCAACGGGACGGTGTTCCTGGAGCGGTTCGTGACCGCACCACGGCACATCGAGGTGCAGATCGTCGGCGACCAGGCCGGCACCGTGGTTCACCTGTTCGAGCGAGAATGCTCGATCCAGCGGCGCTACCAGAAGATCATCGAGGAAGCGCCGTCCCCTGCGGTCGGCGACGAGTTGCGGGCCGAGCTGTGCCGAGCGGCGGTCGCGGCCGGCAAGGCGATCGGCTACGTCGGCGCCGGCACGGTCGAATTCGTGCTGGACGCCGACGGCCGGTTCTACTTCCTCGAAGTCAACACCCGCCTCCAGGTGGAGCACCCGGTCACCGAGCTGATCACCGGCATCGACCTGGTCCGCGTGCAACTCGACATCGCCGCAGGCCATCCGCTGCCGCCCGCTGTCGTGTCGGCGACGTTCACCGGCCACGCCATCGAGGCCCGCCTGTATGCCGAGGACGCCCCGGCAGGCTACCTGCCGACCAGCGGTGACCTGCACACGTTCGAGATCCCGCCTGCCGGCGGCCTGCGAGTGGACGCCGGTTTTGCCTCGCACACCAGGATCAGCACGTTCTACGACTCCATGCTGGCGAAGGTGATCGGCTACGGCCCGACCCGCGAGCAGGCCCGCCAGGTGCTGGCAGGCGCGCTGGCCAGGGCTCGGCTGCACGGCCCGGTGACCAACCGGGACCTGCTGGTCAGCATCCTGCGGGAACCCGAATTCCAGGCCGGCGCCATCGACACCGGCTACCTGGACCGGCACCCGCCCGTGGCACCTGACACCGATGTCGCGGTGCACGCGCTGGCAGCGGCCCTGGCCGGTCAGGCTGAACGCCGTACGGCGGCGCCGGTGCTGGCGACGCTGCCATCGGGCTGGCGCAACAACCCCAGCTCGGCCCAGTATGCGACCTACGACGTGGGCGAGGTCCGCTATCAGGTCGGCCGGGACTGCCTGCGCGCGTCCTTCGATGGCGTTGAGCTGCCCGATGCCTTGCTGCACAGTGTTTCGCCGACCGATGTCGATCTGGAGGTCGCCGGTGTTCGGCGGTGCGTGACGATCCTTCGGGTCGGTGATACCTCCTATGTGGACAGTTCGCTCGGGCATACCGTGCTGGTGGAGGTGGACCGATTCCCCGATCCGGCAGCCGTGGCACAGGCTGGTTCGCTGCTGGCCCCGATGCCGGGCACGGTGGTCCGCGTCGATGTCGCTGTTGGCGACCACGTCGAGGCAGGCGCGTCGATCCTGGCGATCGAGGCGATGAAGATGGAACACACGATTCGCGCGCCCGCAGCGGGTCTGGTCGGGCAGGTCACGGTGGCCGTCGGCGCCCAGGTGGCCAGTGGGTCGGTGCTCGCCGTGCTGGAGGAGGAATCACGTGACTGATCCGGTCCGGTACGAGGTCGTGCGCGGGGTCGCGTGGCTCACGATCAATCGTCCAGAGGCCCGCAACGCGCTGAGTGCTGCCGTGCGGGAGGGCCTGTTCGACGGCGTGCGGCGGTTCAATGCCGACGACAGCGCGCAGGTGCTCGTCCTGACCGGTGCCGGTGACAAGGCGTTCTGTGCCGGTGGCGACCTGAAGGAGATGGCGAACACCTCGCTGACCATCCCGCCACCCGACTTCCTGCCGCAGTTCGGCCGCAACATCGAGATCACCAAGCCGACCATCGCGGCGGTCAACGGCGTCGCCTACGCGGGCGGTTTCCTGTTGGCGCAGAACTGCGATCTGTGTGTGGCCGCCGAGTCGGCACGATTCGCGATCACGGAGGTCAAGGTCGGTCGGGGAGCGCCGTGGGCGGCACCGCTGTCCTGGCTGGTGCCACCGCGCATCGCCATGCAGATCCTGCTCACCGGCGACCCGATCAGCGCCACCCGAGCCTACGAGGTCGGGCTGGTCAACGAGGTGGTGCCGGATGCCGACTTGACGACATCGGTACAGGCACTGGCCGAGCGGATCGCCGCCAACGCGCCATTGTCGGTGGCCGCGGCCAAGCGCACCGCCTACCTGTCCCGCGCCGACGCTTTTGACGAGGCGGAACGCATCTGGGCACCGGTCTACCGCAGCGCCGACGCACAGGAGGGTCCCGCCGCCTTCCGGGACAAGCGGCCACCGGTCTGGACGGGCCGATGATGGCCACCGATCTCCGGCCGCTGCGCGACGACCTGGCCGCCGAGTCCGACGCGCTGTGCTCGATCCTTGCCGACCTCACACCGGAGCAGTGGCTGCTGCCCACCCCGGCGGCCGGTTGGACGATCGCCGACCAGGTCAGTCACCTGGCCTACTTCGACGACACCACGCTGATGTCCCTGGTCAACCCGGAGCGGTTCCGGTGGGAGGCGACGGCGTTGACGGCGGCCGGTGACGACTTCGCCGACCGGGTCGCCGTTGAGCACCGGGGGCTGACCGGTGAGCAACTGTTGGACTGGTTCCGGACCAGTAGGAAAGCGCTCATCGCTGGCTACGGGGACGTCGACCCGGCGGCGCGGTTGCCCTGGTACGGGCCGGACATGGGGGTCGCGTCCTCGATCACGGCCCGGCTGATGGAAACGTGGGCGCACACGCAGGACATCGCGGACACAGTCGGTGTGCGGCGCGAACCGACCAGTCGGTTGCGGCACGTGGCCCACATCGGTATTCGTGCGCTGCGCTACAGCTTCCGTGTCAATGGCCTCGCGGTCCCGGACGCGCCGATCCGCGTCGATCTGGCCGGCCCGGACGGCGACATCTGGAGCTGGGGGCCTGTCGACGCGGTGGACCGGGTCACCGGGACCGCGATGGACTTCTGTCTGGTCGTGACCCAACGGCGACACCGGGACGACACGGCACTCGCGGTCACCGGCGACACCGCCCTGGCCTGGATCGCGATCGCGCAGGCCTTCGCAGGCCCGGCCGGACCTGGTCGGGCACGGGAGGTCCGATGACCAGGCGACCGGTGCGCATCGGCAACTCGTCCGGCTTCTACGGCGACCGTGATGCCGCGACCCGCGAGATGGTCGACGGTGGCCCGATCGACGTGCTGACCGGCGACTACCTGGCCGAGCTGACCATGCTGATCCTGTGGAAGGCACAGCAGAAGGACCCGACGGCAGGCTATGCCCGGTCGGTGCTCGGGCAGCTCGAACAGGTGCTCGGCACGTGCCTGGACCGGGGCATCAAGATCGTCAACAACGCGGGCGGCCTGAACCCGGCCGGTCTGGCCGAGCAGCTGGGCGCCCTGGCCGAACGGTTGGGGCTGCACCCGAAGATCGCCTACGTCACCGGTGACGACCTGCTGCCATCGCTGGACACGCTGATCGCGGACGGCCATTCGTTGGCCCACCTGGACACCGGGTCGCCGCTGACCGGGAAACCGGTGACAGCCAACGCCTATCTCGGTGGCTGGGGGATCGCGGCAGCGCTGGACGCGGGTGCCGACATCGTGGTGTGCCCGAGGGTCACCGACGCATCCCTGGTCGTCGGCCCAGCGGCATGGTGGCACGAGTGGGCACCAGCCGACTTCGACCAGCTGGCCGGTGCGGTCGTCGCCGGGCACGTCATCGAGTGCGGGCCGCAGGCGACCGGTGGCAACTACTCGTTCCTGGATGAGGTCCGCGACCGGCGCTATCCCGGTTTCCCGATCGCCGAGGTGGCGCACGACGGCAGCAGCGTGATCACCAAGCATCCGGACACGGGCGGCGTGGTCAGTGTCGGCACAGTGTCGGCACAGCTGCTGTACGAGATCGCCGAGCCCGTCTACCTGAACCCGGATGTCGTCGCACACTTCGACACCATCCACCTCGACCAGGTCGGCGAGGATCGGGTCCAGGTCAGCGGAACGCGTGGCAGTCCGCCGCCCGCGACGACGAAGGTCGCGATGAACTTCCTCGGTGGCTACCGCAACACCATGACGCTGGTGTTGACCGGGTTGGACATCGAGGCGAAAGCCGCGTGGGCCGAGCAGGAGCTGTTCGAGATCCTGGGCGGGCGTGAGCGGTTCGCCGATGTCGACGTGCGCCTGCTGTCCTTCGACACGCCGGACGTGCCCATGGCGCACCTGCGGATCACGGTGAAGGACCCGGACCGCAGGAAGGTCGGCCGCCAGTTCTCCAACGCCACCATGGAACTGGCGTTGGGTGGCTACGCCGGTTTCCACACCACGACACCGCCGACCGCGGAGAGCGCCTACGGGGTGTACTGGCCGACGCTGGTGCCGGCCGACGCGGTGGACCACCGGGTTGTGCTGCCGGACGGCACGGTCCAGCACATCGCACCGACGCCGACCGGTCAGCTGTGGAGCTCGTCGGCCCGACCGGACACCGGTGGCCTGGTTGCGGAACCGACCGAGCGGGTGCCGTTGGGCACGGTGTGCGGTGCGCGGTCGGGAGACAAGGGCGGCAACGCGAACGTCGGCGTGTGGGTGCGCGACCCGGCCGCGTATGCCTGGCTGAGCGGGTACCTGACCGACGCGCGGGTGCGCGCACTCGTGCCGGAAGCCACCCAGCTCGACGTGCGGCGCTATGACCTACCCAATCTGCACGCGCTGAACTTCGTGCTCGTCGGGTTGCTCGGCGAGGGTGTCGCGGCGTCCACCAGACCGGACCCGCAGGCGAAGGGGCTCGGCGAGTACCTGCGGTCCCGGCTGGTCGACGTGCCGGTCCGGCTGTTGTCGGGAGGCAGTGATGGCTGAAGCCGCGGTCCGCAGGCGGGACCCCGATCGGCGGCAGCGCATCCTGACGGCGGCCGCGGAACTGGTGGCGCAGCGCGGATACCACGACGTCGGCATGGCGGAGATCGGCGCGGCCGCCGGTGTCACCGGCTCGGCGATCTACCGGCACTTCGACAACAAGTCCGCCGTGCTCGTCGCCATGTTCGACCGGGTCATCGACGACCTGTCCCGGGACGCGGGCGAGATCGTCACCCACGGGGAACCACGGGCCGTGCTGCGCCAGCTGATTCGCGGCCAGGTCGCCTTCGTGCTGACCGACCGCACCCTGGCGCGGGTCTACCACAACGAGATCACCAACCTGCCAGCCGACGACCGGCATCGGTTGCGCCGCAAGCAACGCATGTACCTGGAGGAGTGGGTGCACGTGCTGGCCGCGCTGCGCCCGGACACGAGCGACGCGGAGCTGCGTGCACTGGCGCACGCCGCGATCGGTGGCATCCAGTCGACGCTGTTCTACCAGAGCGGACTACCGGCCGAGCAACTCGCCGACCTGCTGTGCGCCGCGGCCGAAGCCGTGCTGTTCAGCGCAACGACGCCGGCCTAGGAGAGTCATGGACTTCGCACCCGACACCGACCTGACCGCCCTGCGTGACGCCGTCATGGCGATCACCAGGACGTTCGGCGGCTCGTACTACGCCAGGCACGCCGAGCAGCACCAGCCGACCGACGAGCTGTGGCAGGCGCTGGGCAAGCAGGGCTTCATCGGGGTGAACATCCCGGACGAGTTCGGCGGTGGCGGTGGCGGCCTGAGTGAACTCGCGGTCGTGTGTGAGGCAACGGCGGCGGAAGGCTGCCCGCTGCTGCTGTTGCTGGTGTCCAGCGCGATTTCCGGTGAGGTCCTGTCCCGCTACGGCAGCGCACGGCAGCAACAGCGGTGGCTACCCTTGCTTGCCGACGGCACGAGCAAGGTGGTCTTCGCGATCACCGAACCGGAAGCCGGCTCCAACACCCACAAGCTCACCACGACGGCCACCCGGGACGGCGCGGACTGGGTCCTGCGCGGCACCAAGTACTACATCTCCGGCGTCGATGAGGCCGACGCGATCCTGGTCGCCGCGCGCACCGGCACCGATCCGGCCACCGGCCACGGCCTGTTGTCGCTGTTCCTGGTGCCCACCGACGCCCCTGGCCTGACGGCCAACCCGCTGCCGGTCGCCGCCGCTCTGCCGGAACGCCAGTTCACCCTGTTCTTCGACGATGTCCGCGTCCCGGCCGACCAGCTGGTCGGCGAGGAGCACCATGGGTTCGAGCAGGTGTTCCACGGGCTCAACCCGGAACGGATCACCGGCGCGGCCGTGTGTGTCGGCGTCGGCCGCTACGCCCTGCGCAGGGCCGCCGAGTACGCCACCACCCGCAAGGTGTGGGATGTGCCGATCGGCAGCCACCAGGGCGTGTCGCACGCGTTGGCGAAGGCCGCCATCGAGGTCGAACTGGCCGCCTTGATGACCGCGCGGGCGGCCTGGCTGCACGACAACGGCCAACCGGCTGGCGAGGCGTCGAACATGGCCAAGTACGCGGCTGCCGAGGCGGCCAACGCCGCAGTGGACGCCGCCATCCAGACGCTTGGTGGCAACGGCCTGTCCAGTGAGTACGGTCTGGTGCCGTTGTGGGGGATCGCGCGGCTGCTCCGGATCGCCCCGGTGAACCGGGAGATGATCCTCAACTATGTCGCCCAGCACACGCTGCGCCTCCCAAGATCCTATTAGGACGGTTCAATGTCGGACGAAGCGATCTACGAACGCCGTGGTGATGCCGGCTGGATCACGCTGAACCGACCGGCCAAGCGGAACGCCATGACACCCGCGATGATCGCCGATCTGCACGCCGCGATGGACCAGGCAGGCCAGGACGACGCGGTGCGGTCGCTGGTGATCACGGGCGCCGGCACGGCATTCTGTGCAGGCGCCGACCTCGACTACTTCCAGTCCCAATTGGACTCACCAGACGGTCTGGACCGATTCATGGCCGAACTCCTGCGTCCGCTGACGGTGTTCCTGGCTCGCCTGCGTGGTTCCGCCCGACCGGTGATCGCCGCCGTCAACGGCCCGTGCGCGGCAGGCGGGTTCGAGCTGCTGATGTGCTGTGATCTGGTCATCGCCGGCACCACGGCCACGTTCAGCGACGCCCACGCCCGACTCGGCCTCGCCCCTGCTGTCGGTGGCGTCGCCGGTCTGGTGCGGTCGGTCGGCGCCAACCAGGCCAAGCGGTTCCTGCTCACGGCCGACAGCTTCGACGCGGCGACCATGGCCGCCGCCGGCCTGGTCACCGAGGTGGTCGAACCGGCCGCGTTGGTGCCCCGGGTCACGGAGCTGACCAGTACGTTCGCCCGACGCAGCCCACGCAGCCTTGCGCTGCTCAAGGCGATGGTGCACCGGAACCGGCCGGACTGGGCACGGCTGGTCGAGGCGGACCTTGCCGATTTCCGCGCCGGGTGGCACACGGCCGAACTGCGTGAAGGCATCCGTGCGTACACCGAACGCAGATCACCGCGATTCTGATCGGTTGTACTTCGCCGCGATGTGCGGTAAGCCAGAAAGATGGCGGTTTCCCTGAACCACACGATCATTCCCGTCCGCGACAAGCACGCTTCGGCTGCATTCCTGGCGCAGATCCTGGGGTTGCCCGTCGGAACGCCGTTCGGCCCGTTCGTCCCGGTGCCGGTTGGGGAATCCCTCACCCTGGACTACGCCGACGTCGACTTCGCGGATCGTGGTGTGACGACGATCGCACCGCACCACTACGCCTTCGCCGTCGACGACGCCGAGTTCGACGAGATCTTCGGCCGCATCCAGGCCGCAGGCTTGAAGTACTACGCCGAACCACACGAACCGCACCGTTACGGCGAGGTCAACACGTGGCGCGGTCATGGCAAGTCGGTCTACTTTGACGACCCGGATGGGCACATCATGGAGGTACTGACCACCTCCTGACACGAAGGAGCCGGCGATGGGCAAGTACATCATTCAGCCGCACCACCGGCTGCAGGAGTGGGTCGCCGAAGAGGCGGGCTACTTCGCAGCTGAGGGGCTGGACTACGAGTTCCAGGCCGACGGCTTCGCCAGCCAGGCCCTGCAGACCTCCGCGGTGCGGTCGGCCGACGACGTGCCTGCTCAGGTGCGTGCCGGTGCGTTCGAGGACATGTCGGCGGGCCGTACGTGTGACGTGTCGTCAGCCTGCCACTGGGCGGTCAACGGTGCTGCCGCCTCCGGATCGGGCCGGATGTGGGGCCACGCGTACACGGTCACGCCGTGCGCGGTGTTCGCGGCTCCGACGACCGGCTACCGGCAGCCATCGGATCTGGCAGGCGTCCCGGTCTCGGTCGGGTACCACTCGGGCAGCCACTACTCGACGATCCAGGCCCTGGAGCCGTTCCTGGACAGCACGCAGCTCAACCTGAGTTTCGGCGGGCTGCCCAACGACCGCATCCGGCTGCTGATCCGGGGTGACGTCGAGGTCGCCGCCCTGTTCGGCGCGCAGTACTACATCGCCGAACAGCTCGGGTACACCAAGATCGCGGACTCCACGTTCATGGTCGGCTTCCTGGTCCAGGACGGCGCCGATCCGGAGGACAACGCGAAGTACTTCCGGGCGTTGCGCAGGGCGCAGGTCGACATCGACCTGCACGTGGAGAAGTACAAGCACTACTGGGCCAGCGAGATGCCCGAGGACCTGGCGGCACTGGTCGACGTGCGGCGGTTCGGCCCCGGTGAGCGGATCGTCTTCGAGACCTACACCAAGGACATGTACGACACCACCCAGCAGTGGATGCACGCCCACGACCTGTTGGAGCTGGGCGAGACCTCGCGTTACCAGGAGGTCGTGGTCAGCTGATCAGCCGTTCGGCGGCGGCGCGAAGACCTGGATCGCGCCGCCGACCTCGCGGGCCTGGATCAGGGGCAGTGGCTGCAGCGCGAACTTCAACCGGTGTTCCAGCACCGCCCCGGTCACCGAGAACGACGCGCCGTGGCACGGGCAGTTCAGCATCTTGGCCGGTGCGTCCAGGTTCAGCTTGCAGCCAAGGTGCGTGCAGATCCCGGACACCGCCCGGACCTGGGTGTTCGTCCGGGTGACGAACCCGGTGATGGTGCCAAGGTCGAACCGGATCGACGAGCCCTCCGGCAGGTCCTCGGTGGTGGCCACGGTCATCCACACGCCGTTGTCCGGGGCGAGTTCCGGCGGCGCCGCGATCACCGGTTCCGGTGGTGTGGGGGCCGGGGCCTGGTGGTTCGAGGTCAGCACCTGGTCCAGCCCGGCGCCGACCGCTGCCGACGCGGCCGCCGTCACGCCGAGCCGCACGATGACCTGGCGCCGCGCGAGCGGTGCCGGTGCGGGCGGTTCGTCCATTTCCTCGGCCAGTCGCTGGTGCAGCGACGACACGAACTCCTCGTGCACCGAGTCGGCGCCGACCCTGGCCGAGCGCAGCAGGATCGCCGTGCGCAGCTCGGCGTCACTCGACGGGTCGATGCGCAGCCGTCGCTGCAACCACCCACCTCGCCGCTGGCGCAGCAGGTTGTCCACGAACCGCCGTGCTCCGACCATGCTCACACTCCGATCCGCTCGGCGACCCTGGCCGCGGCCTTGAGCGCGCGGTGCTGCAACACCTTGGCATTGCCCACCGTGACACCCATCACCGCCGCCGTCTCCTTCAGCGACTGGCCGAGGAGATAGCGCTGGCGCAGTACCGTCCGGTAGTTGTCCGGCAGTTCGGTCAGTATCCGTTCCACATCGGCGAGTCGATCACCGCTTGGCCGTGTGTCGTCCAGGATCAGTTCGGCGAAGTCCTCGTCCAGCGTGGTGAGTTCCCGGCCCAGGGTGCGCCGCCAGTGGTCGGCGAGCACCGTCCGGGCGGTCGCGACCAGGTAGGACCGCACCTCACGGACCGATGCCGACGACCGCAGTGGCCGCAGCGCGGCGAGGAAGACCTCGGTGGTCAGATCCTCGGCGTCGGGCCTGCTGCCCACCTTGGCGAACAGCATCTTGTAGACCCAGCCCACGTTGTCCCGGTATATCGCCTCCCAGTTCGGGTACACCTCAGCGCCGACCATCCGCAGCCGGGGCGGGTCCGTCGCCCGCTCGCCCTGCGTGTCGGCGCGCTCGCCGCTGTCGCGTCGGGTCCACACACGTATGTATACGGGGGCGGGTTACACATGTCCGCACACGAATCGGCCCGGCCGCACGAGCGCGGCCGGGCCGATGTCCCCTTGATCCCCGTTTCCCCGTGACCCCTCCCCGGGGTCAGTTCCTCTCCCAGAGGTCAGTTGTCCTCGCCACAGCTGGCGGGCGGCGGGTCGAGCGTGACGATGCCGTTGACGACCTCGCCGTTGTCGGCGTCCACCGCGTGGGCGGTCATCACCTGGTTGCCCGGCTGGGCCGGGGTCTGGCCCATGGCCTTGATGCCGGTCGGGTCCGAGATCAGGTTCTGGTTGAAGAAAATCACGCCGTTGTCGGCGAGCTGGACCGTCCAATGTTGACCGACGGCCTCGGTGTTGATCTCGAACTCCTCGCCGACGACCACCCCCGGCGCCGCGCCGTCGTCGTCGTACATCGACTTGAGCGTGAACGGCGAGCCCAGCGTGCCGTTCCCCGCCGTGGACATCCCCGTGCCACACGGCCGGCCACCGCCCCCGTTGCCACCGCTACCGCCACTGCCACCGCCGTGTGCCGCGAAAGCGTTGGGTCCGGCCAGAACGGTGGTCGCGAGAGCAGCGGCGGTGATGGCCAGGCCGGTGCCCAGAATGCGCAGACGCATGGTGAAAACTCCTCCTCCTGTGCTGGCAGTGATGACTGCCAGATGCCTGTCAGCGAGGGGATACACAGGAGGGTTACACGGCTCCGGCCCGGTTTCAGCCGCGCGGCCGGTACCGGCTGACCGCCCTGGCGCGTGCGTCGGTGAGCAGAGTGTGGGTCCTGGCCGTGGTCGCCTCGGCAGGGTTGAGAATCGAGACCCAGCCCTGTACTGCGTAAACGGGATGCGGCAGCACGTCGTCGACAACGGTGTAGTCGATGCCGGAGTGGTGCTCGGCGTGGGCAGCGGGCGGGTAGCCGAGCAGTGCCTGGAAAGTGGTGCGGCCCACAGCGATGTTGAGCCGGAACAGGCCGGGCCGGTTGATGTTCGACGCCGTGTCGAATCCGTCGTAGTCCTTCGTGACGATGGTCGCGAACGGCATCATCCGGTCGGCCTCGTCGTCGTTCGGGTCGTAGAAGAAGAACGAGTCGCCCCACGCCACCTCGGGCGCGCCGGTGGCCTCGCCGGCCGTGACGCCAGGCAGGCCGGCCACCAGTTCGACGATGTCCCCTGCTGTCAGCATGTCGACCAGTGTCCCAAGATCGTGGCGCCGGTGCGGGCACAATGGCGGTATGAGCAAGTCACCGGAGGACACGCCTGTCGACGCCGAGGTGG
>DASUJK010000336.1:0-2622 GCA_036279295.1 Pseudonocardiaceae bacterium
ACTGCTGGAGCACGACTACGCCCATCCCGCCGCTGACAGCGCGCTGAATGCTGGCCGCAGCGGCGTTCGACGCTTCGTATATCGCCGGGTGGGTCAGCGAGTTCGAGGCGAAGACAATGGCGCTCAGCCTCATTTTCGCGACACTCTCGTAGAGGCTGTCCACAGAGTGCTCGTCGTAGAACTCGAATCTCACCCAAGGCAGCAAGACTCTGCGAAATGAGTCCTGATCGGCGTCGGAATTGTGGTCCCGCTCCGACGACGGCTGGACGACCCCGACTATCGCAGGCTTGATAGTCTCCATAGGATATCCTTCCTTGATGCTCGCAGCACCTGCGGCTTTGGCACCGATAGGGTCGTCGAACCGGCTCGCTCGTGTTCACCCAGCGCAGTGCCGGCCAGCAGCGTCTATCCGCATGCGGGCGTCGGTGTCCAGACTGACATGCAGGTCGATCCGATGGTGCATCGACAGTCGGAGCGGTGAGTGATCCCGGCGTGGAAGAAGGGGTTCCGGCCCTGGCAGTGGCTCTACCTCCCCGGTTGGCTGGTTCGTCAGTAGCCGCAGCAACGACTCCGCGCCCGTCTCGGTGAAGACCCGGACTGCGTAGACCGTCGCCGAAGAATGCGGCAGGAAATCCGAGACCCCTTCCCGGGACTGACCGTACAACACCACCGGCGCGAGCCGGCCCAGGTCGTGTGGATCAGCGTAGAAGACATCCCGGATTAATTGGGCCTCCCACTGCGCCCCCCCGCCCTCCTCCGACCTAGTCCGGCCTTTCGCGCGTCGGCGGTAGGTGGTGGAGACGATCACCAGAATGTGGTCGACGTCCCGAACCTGATCGGCCACCCACGGCCAGTCCTGCCGCTGCTCCGCCGCAGGGAGGTCCAATTTCGCGTCGATCCCACACAACGCAGGAACACCGACGGATAACGCACTGCCTCGCGGGTGCTGATCCGACTCGTGCGCATAGGTGTTGAATACCCGACATCGCTTGTCGGGATCGCTGCTGTCAGAGCCGATGTTCACCAGCCGACATCCCGACGGGCTGCCCCAGGCAGCTTGTGGTCCATGCCTGCCCTATCGCTTCCCGCGAACGCCATGTTGCGCTGCTGGCCGAGACAGCCAACGCCACCGGCCCGTGGTGTTCTGGCAGGTCAACGTGACTGTGGCTCGGATCCTTGATACCTGGGGGAGCAAGGACAGTTTATGGACAGAATCGAGACAATTTGTGATGGTGCGGCGCTGTCGGGTGTTTTTGGGTGGGCGGAGCCATTGGCCGTGCGCGGTTTCCTCCAGCGCTCGGATCTTCGGGTCGATGGCGATGGTGCGGTCATCCAGGTGGGTGCTGGTCTGTCGGAGCAGACGTGATGGGGTCTTGCCACTACCGCTGGGTGGTGGACGCTGGCGTTGAGGATCGAGGTCGCCGTGCAGGAGCAGGAGCGAAACAGGAGCGGGTAATATCCCTGTGGCCACGTGAACTACGGCAAACGGACTTCAACGGACCCAGGTTGTGCAGGGCAATCGATATTTCCGCAGGTCGGGAAACCGCGTCAACAACGCTGGGGGTCAAGGGGTCGCAGGTTCAAATCCTGTCGTCCCGACGGTCAGAGGGTCTTCGCAGCTCAGATGCTGTGGAGGCCCTCTTTTTGTGATCTTGTGGCTGTTCGTCCAGCGAGCACAGAGGTCGGTGACACCTTGACTCGAGGATGGACGTATGACAGGGGATTTGACTAACGGGGGTCTACCGAGGCCGGCGGCGCCCGCGTGGCGCAGCTACCTGGAGGAGTGGGACCGCTCCCTGCGGGCGGCCAACAAACCGCGCAGCACCCGCTACAACTACGAACTGGCCGTGCACCAACTCGCTGGTTTCCTGGCCGGCGATGACCTGCCCGGGTTCCTCGCCAAATCCGGCATGGATCCGCGTCTGCTGGACGACAGTGACGCCGCCGATGACCCCACGGATGTGCAACGCAAACACGTCGAATGGTTCCTGGCGTGGATGATCGACACCCGCTCGGCGTCCACGGCGCTGAACAAGTACAAGGGCCTGCAACAGTTCTTCCGCTACCTGGTGGACGAGGAGGAAATGGCCCGGCACCCGATGCAGCGGATCTCTCAGCCCTCCACGCCGCAGAAGCTGATCCCGATCGTCGCCGATGACGAACTGACGGCATTGTTGGGTACGTGCGCCGGTAAGACGTTCATCGAACGGCGCGATGCGGCGGTCATCCGGCTGTTGATGGATACCGGCGCGCGGCTCGCCGAAATCACGTTGCTCGACGTCGATGATCTCGATCTGAAGCGGGACCTGGTGCTGGTGCGCGGCAAGGGCGACAAACAGCGCGCGATCCCGTTCGGGGAGAAGACCGGCCAAGCTTTGACCCGGTATCTGCGGGCACGGGCCAAGCACAAGAACCAGGACCTATCGGGCCTGTTCCTACCTGACCGGGGGCGCAAGCGTTTGGCACCCAACGGGGTGAAGATCCAATGCCACGTAGCCTAGTTTGATCATGGTGTCGGCTTGGGGTTTTCGAGGTGTGCGGCGTGGCGGGGTGATCGGTGTGGGCGGGCCTGATGTGATCACGTGTTGTGTCGAGTGTGGTGGATCGTGCGGATGTTCGGCC
>DASUJK010000337.1:0-17183 GCA_036279295.1 Pseudonocardiaceae bacterium
CGGCGCCCGCCTTCCTGGTCCGCAGCGAGCGGGCCACCGGGTCTGGGCCGGGGTAGCCGAGCCGGCGGGCGGTCTCCAATACCCTCCGACGCAGCTCCGGCGACAGCTGGTCCGGGCGGTTGTACGCGTTGGACACCGTCGTGCGCGAGACGCCTAGTTCCGCGGCGAGCGAGGCGAGAGTCGCCGGGCGTCGGGAATGCAGTGACCGCACCATGCAGTGACCGTAACGTTTCAGAACCAATTGTAGAAGCGTGGGTGACGAGTGTCCCGCGCTTGCCATGACTCCCCTGCTCAGGGTGGTCTTCCCGACGCATGGTCTAGACCATTGGGGCGGCTTTCCGGAGAGTTCAGCAACTTGTCAAGAGCGGCACACCTCGGGGTCCATACCAATTTGGTATGTCCTGTCGCCCGAACGGCGGGTACGGTGGGACGACCGCGTCAGACGTGAAAGGTTTGCCACATGGCCGAAGTCGCCTATGCCAGCGCATCCCGGGTCTTCGCCGGTTCACCACCGGTACGCGCGGTCGACGCGCTCGACCTCGATGTCGCGGACGGAGAGTTCCTTGTCCTCGTCGGCCCGTCCGGGTCCGGCAAATCGACCGCGCTGCGCATGTTGGCCGGTCTGGAGGACATCGACGAGGGGTCCATCTCCATCGGCGGCCGGGATGTGACGAACGTGCAGCCCAAGGACCGCGACATCGCCATGGTGTTCCAGTCCTACGCGCTGTACCCGCACATGACCGTCGCGGAGAACATGGGCTTCGCGCTGAAGCTGCGTGGCATGCCGAAGGTGAAGATCAAGGAGAAGGTCGGCGAGGCGGCCGAGATGCTCGACCTGACCCGCTACCTGGACCGCAAGCCCAAGGCGCTGTCCGGCGGCCAGCGGCAGCGCGTCGCGATGGGCCGCGCGATCGTGCGTGAGCCCAGCGTGTTCCTGATGGACGAACCGCTGTCCAACCTGGACGCCAAGCTGCGCGTGGAGACGAGGGCGAACATCGCCGCGCTCCAGCACCGGCTGGGCACCACCACCATCTACGTCACGCACGACCAGGTCGAGGCCATGACCATGGGCCACCGGGTGGCGGTGCTGCGGGACGGCATGCTCCAGCAGTGCGACACCCCGCGTGCGCTGTACGACCGGCCTGCGAACGCGTTCGTGGCCGGATTCATCGGCTCGCCCGCGATGAACCTCAAGACCCTGCCGCTGACCTCCGAGGGTGCCCAACTGGACGGTGTGCACATCCCGCTGTCCAGGAGCGCGCTGGCGGCGGCGTCGCGGCAGGGCCTGTCCGAGATCGTGTTCGGCGTGCGGCCCGAGTCGCTGCGGCTGGCCGACAGTTCCTCCGAGGAGGGCTTCGAGCTGATCGTCGAACTGGTCGAGGAACTCGGTGCCGACGCCTACGTGCACGGCGCCGTCCGGATCGGCGGCAACTCGGAACGCTTCGTGGTCCGCGTCGACGGCCGGACGCCGCCCGCGATCGGTCAGCAGGTCAAGGTCGCCGTCCGCGATGTGGACGAGATCCACCTGTTCCACCCGGAGAGCGGCGCCCGCCTGGAGGACTGACCAGGCGGTTCAGCTCCGGGGCTGCGTCTATAGTGGCTTGGGAACGGTTTCCATTCCCAGGTTGGCAGCTCCGGAGGCGAGTCGATGACAGCTCAGACGGCTGCCGCGCCGGTACGGGACGGTTCGCTCGTCGAACCGGCTGTGCTGCTGCGCGACGCCCAGCTGCGCTACGGCTCGCGGGTGCTGTGGGACTCCCTCGACCTGGCCGTGCAACCGGGTGAGTTCGTTGCCGTGCTCGGCCCCAACGGGTCGGGCAAGACGAGCCTGCTGCGGGTGCTGCTGGGTCTCCAGCCGCTGTACTCCGGCACGGTCAGCGTGGCCGGTGCGCCACCCGGGCGTGGCAATCGCCGGATCGGCTACATCCCGCAGCAGCGAGCGATGGATCCCACGGTCAGCATCCGGGGCCGGGACCTCGTCGGTTTCGGGCTGGACGGGCACGAGTGGGGTGTCGGCCTGCGCGGCAGAGGGGTCCGTGCACGCAAGGTGGCGGCGGCCCTGGCTGATGTCGGCGCCTCCGGTTACGCCAACGCCGCGGTCGGCAGGCTGTCCGGCGGTGAGCAGCAGCGGTTGCGGGTGGCCCAGGCGTTGATCGGTGACCCGGACGTGCTGCTGTGCGACGAGCCGCTGCTGTCCCTGGACCTGGCACACCAACGGGCGGTCAGTGAGCTGATCGACCGGCGTCGGCGCGGCGCCGGCACGGCGGTCCTGTTCGTGACGCACGAGATCAACCCGATCCTGCCCCTGGTGGACCGCGTGTTGTACCTGGTGGACGGCCGGTTCGAGATCGGCACGCCGGACGAGGTGATGACGACGGAGACGCTGTCCCGGCTGTACCGGACGGATGTCGACGTGGTCCGGGTGCGCGACCAGATCGTGGTGGTCGGGGCGGCCGCGCCGGCACACTGCCACGTCGAGCAGGCCTGATGTTCGGTCAGGCAGCGGCGTTGTTGAGCCTGGGCTTCGTGCAGACCGCGTTGATCGCGGGCGCGGTGCTGGGTGTCGTCGCCGGGGTGCTGGCGCCACTGGTCGTGGCCAGGAACATGGCGTTCTCCGTGCACGCGACGGCCGAGATCGCGTTCAGCGGTGGCGCGGCAGCGCTGTTGCTGGGGATCGGCGTCGGCTACGGCGCGTTGGGCGCGGCGATCGTCATCGCGATCGTGCTGGGGCTGTTGAGCAGGCGGGACACCGAGCGGGACTCGGTGATCGGCGTGCTGCTCGCGTTCGGCCTCGGGGTCGGTGTGCTGCTGCTGTCGCTCTACACGGGCCGGTCATCGAACAAGTTCGGCCTGTTGGTGGGCCAGATCGTCGGCGTCGACTCGACGAGCCTGACGTTGCTGGTCACCAGTTCGGTCGTGGTGCTGGTGGTGCTGGCCGTGATCTACCGGCCGTTGCAGTTCGCCAGCGTGGACAGGGACGTGGCCATCGCCAGAGGCGTGCCCGACGCCCGGCTGACGGTGCTGTTCGCGGTACTGGTCGGCGTGGCCACGGCGCTGGGTGTGCAGACGGTCGGCTCCCTGCTGGTGATGTCACTGATGATCACACCAGGCGCGGCCGCCGCCCGGCTCACCGCCAACCCGCTGCTGGCCACGGCCCTGTCCGTGGTGTTCGCCGAGGTGGCCATCCTGGGCGGCATCATCCTGTCGCTGCCCACCAGCGTCCCGGTCAGTCCCTTCGTCACGGCCATCTCGTTCGTCATCTACCTGATCTGCCGGGCAGTGGGCGCCGTGACCAGGCCACTTGCCGGAATTGATTTCACCCGACAGAAACTGGACAGTTGATTCGTAGCCGTAACGAGACGCACAGGATCTGTCGACTAACGACATGAATGGTGTCTCTTGTGGCGAGCGGCTGACTTTCAGGGGTGGTATTCGGACCTGGTGGAGGTTTCCGCATGTCCCAGCGAGCCTACTTCTTGGTCGTGAATTCTGGTGGCGCGAACTGTGTCATTGCCACTCAGGATCCCAACGCCCCATTGGCGGCGAGGGACGCGATCGTGCATGCGATCAAGAACCCACCGCAGCCGCTGGCGCCCATCGTCATCAACCATGTCGAGAACGCGTACGGGAAGATCCTCCAGGCCGGCAGCGTGGTGGGTCCGGTCTCGGTGGGCTGAACGGTATCGGTCAGAACTGGAAGTACAGGAACGGGCTGAAGGTGCCGGACGCGATCAGGATCACCGAGTAGGCCAGGCCGGCCGTCAGCACGCCGACGCGGACCGTGGTGGCGATCCGGCCACGCGATGACTCCAGCAGCGGGCCGGTCACCGGGCTCGTCGGCAGGAGCACGACCAGCAGTGAGACCAGCAGGATGACCAGGCGTTGGTTGGTCAGTGCCGCGTTGACCACGTCGTTCAGCCCGTGCACGTCCGGTACCAGCATGTGGCCGAGCATCGTCAACGCCTGCGCCATGTCGGCTGACCGGAAGAACACCCACCCCAACACGACCAACACCAGTGTCAACGCGCGCCGCAAGATCCGCGCGACACGACCGACCGGCGTGCCACCCCAGCGGAACCGGCGCTCGATCACCAGCAACGCTCCGTGGTACAGGCCCCACACCAGGAACGTCCAGTTCGCACCGTGCCAGAAGCCGACCAGCACGAACACGATCACCAGGTTCCGGTACGTCCTCGCGGTCCCATACCTGTTGCCGCCCAACGGGATGTACACATAGTCCCGGAACCACCGTGACAACGACATGTGCCAGCGCCGCCAGAACTCCGTGATCGTGACCGACGAATACGGCCGCGCGAAATTCTCCGGCAATCGGAAACCGAGCATCCGACCGAGCCCGATCGCCATGTCTGAATATCCGGAGAAATCGAAGAACAACTGCAACGTGTAACCAACCGCACCCAGCCATGCCACACTGAACGTCATCGCGTGATCGGATGTCGTGAAACAGGCGTTGACCAGCGGTGACAGTGAGTCGGCCACCACCACTTTCTTGGTCAGCCCCAGGGCGAACCGGGGAAACCCGGACGCGATGTCGTCCAACCGGTGCGTCCGCACCTGCGGCAGCTGGTCAGCGATTTCCCGGTACCGCACGATCGGACCCGCGATGAGCTGCGGAAACATCGCAATATATGTCACGAACGAGACCGGATTGCGCAGCGCCTGCCGTTCCCCACGGTAGATGTCCACCACATACGAAATATGGTGGAACGTGTAGAACGAGATCCCGATCGGCAACACCAGGTGCGTCACCGGGAAATCGTCACCGAACAACCGAGCGAAACCGTCCAGCTGTTGCGTGACGAAACCCGCGTACTTCCACACGAACAACGCGCCGAGATCGACCGTGATCACGCCGATCAGCAGCGCTTTCCGCCGCTTACCGGACAGGTCGGAGATATCCCAGCTGTCCGGCTCCAGCCATGGCCCGGCCGCGAAGTTCACCACGATGCACGACAACAGCAGCAACGTGGTCGGACCAGCCCCGACCGCATAGAACACGAGGCTGGCCACGGCGATCACACCGTTGCGCCACTTCGCCGGCAGCATCAGCACCGCGGCCAGCACCACCGGCAGGAAGTACCACAGGAACAGCGGCGTGGCGAAGGACATCAGACGCGACCGGCAGCCCGCCGCAACCTCGCCACTTCCGCCAACACCACACTGGCCGCCACCGACGCGTTCAACGACTCGACGCCGGCCGCCATCGGGATGGACACCGTCGCGTCACACGTTTCCCGCACCAGCCGGGACAGGCCACGCCCCTCCGAGCCGACGACGACCACCAGCGGCCCGGTGGCCAGCGACAGCTCGTCCAGTTCCATCGTGCCGTCGGCGTCCAGGCCGACGATCATCAGGCCCCGCTGCGCCCAGTCGCGCAACGTCCTGGTCAGGTTCGTGGCCATCGCGACCGGCAGCCGCGCCGCCATGCCGGCACTGGTCCGCCACGCGACAGCGGTCACGCCGGCACTGCGCCGCTGCGGCACCAGCACACCGTTCGCGCCGAACGCGGCAGCCGACCGGATCACAGCACCGAGGTTGCGCGGGTCGGTCACACCGTCCAGCGCGACCAGCAGCGGCGGCTCACCCGTGTCGGCGGCAGCGGCCACCAGGTCGTCCGGGTGCGCGTATTCGAACGGCGGCATCTGCAGCGCGAGACCCTGGTGCACGGCGCCACCGGTGAGCCGGTCCAGTTCGGTGCGCTGCACCTCCAACACCGAGATGCCCTTACCGGCAGCCAACCGCACGGCCTCGGCCACCCGGTCGTCGGCGTCGATGCCCAGCGCCACGTACAGCGCGGTGGCCGGCACCCCGGCCCGCAGACACTCGGCTACCGGATTGCGGCCCGCGACCAGCTCGATGCTGTCGGCCGCCGCCTTGCGCCGCTGCCGATTGGCCTCGGTCTTGGCCCGCGTCGCCGCCAGCCGAGCAGCCGGGTGGTTGACCCGCTGCTCGGCCTTGGGCGTGGGTCCCTTGCCGCGCAACGACCTGGCCTTCTGGCCACCGGTGCCCTTGACGGCACCCTTCTTCGAGCCCGGGTTGCGCATCGCGCCCCGCCGCTGCGAATTCCCAGCCACTTCACGATTCCTTAATAGTCCATTGTGGTCCGTCCGAGGTGTCCTCGACGGCGATTCCAGCGGCCAGCAGGCGATCACGCAGCTCGTCGGCCAACGCGAAGTCCCTGGCTTCCCTGGCGAGCGTGCGCTGCTTGAGCTGGTGCTCGACCAGCGCGGACAACGCTGTCCGCAGACCGGCGTCCGCGCTCAGATCGTCGGCCCACAGCTCGTCCAGCGGGTCAAGACCGAGCACCCCGGTCATCGCCCGCACCGACGCGGCAGCACCCCGGGCAGCGGTTTCGTCACCGGAGTCGAGCGCCGTGTTGCCCTCCCGCACGGTGGTGTGTACCGCTGCCAACGCAGCCGACGTGGCCAGGTCGTCGTCCATCGCGGCGACAAAATCGGCGCACAGCACGCCGGGCTCGACCGCACCCGTGCGCTGCACGACGCGGCGCACGAACGACTCGATCCGGTGATACGCGGCCACGGCGTCGTCCAGCGCGGGCCGCGAGTACTCGACGTTCGACCGGTAGTGCGGACCGATCAGGTAGTACCGCAGCTCAACGGCCCGGACCAGCTTCAACATCTCCGGGATCGACACCACGTTGCCCAGCGACTTGGACATCTTCTCGCCGGACATGGTGACCCACGCGTTGTGCAGCCAGTACCGCGCGAACGGGTCGCCTGCCGCGTTGGACTGCGCCCGCTCGTTCTCGTGGTGCGGGAACTTCAGGTCCTCGCCGCCACCGTGGATGTCGAACTCGGCGCCGAGATACGTGGTGGCCATCGCCGAGCACTCCAGGTGCCAGCCCGGCCGACCGGCGCCCCACGGCGTCGGCCACGCCGGTTCGCCCGGCTTGGCGCCCTTCCACAGGGTGAAGTCACGCGGGTCCCGCTTGCCCTCGGCCGCGGTCTCACCCTGTTTGACCTCGTCCAGCCGTTGCCCGGACAGTTCGCCGTAACCGGGGAACGAGCTCACCGAGAAGTACACGTCACCCGCGGCCGCGTACGCGTGCCCACCGTCGATCAGCCGCTGCATCAGCTCGACCATCTGCGTGACGTGCCCGGTGGCGCGCGGGGCGATCGACGCCGGCAGGCAGCCGAGCGCGGCGTAGGCGTCCTCGAACGCCCGCTCGTGTGTCGCTGCCCACTCCCACCACGGCCGGCCGGCGTCGCCCGCCTTGGTCAGGATCTTGTCGTCGATGTCGGTCACGTTCCGGACCAGCCGCACGTCCAGCCCACCGTGGCTCAACCAGCGCCGCAGCACGTCGAAGTTCATGCCGCTGCGCACGTGCCCGATGTGCGGAATGCCCTGTACGGTCGCCCCACACACGTAGATGGACGCCGTTCCGCTGCGCACGGGATGGAACTCCCGCTGGCTTCGGGTCGCGGTGTCGTACAGGTGCAGGGTCACACCGAAATGGTACGGGCGAGCGGCTAGCGCTTTGTCACAGGCCGTGCCTGGCCAGCGCGGCCAGTAGCGCGTCGGGCCTGCCGGTGGTCGGCAGCGCGGGAATGATTTCCACAGCACAGCCCAACGCGGCGGCACCGCCGTCGGCCTCGGCGCTGTCGCCGATCATCAACGCGTCCGCCGGTTCGACGCCGAGCCGGTCGCACGCGATCCGGAACAGCTTCTCGTCCGGCTTGACCGCGCCCTCCTGGAACGACAGGACGTACTCGGTGACCAGGTCGGCCAGCCCGACACCCTCGAAGATCGGCCGGATGTCCCACGCGATGTTGCTCACCACGGCCACCGGGATTCCCTTGTCCCGCAACCGTTCCAGCGCTGCCCGGACATCCGGGTAGACCGCCCAGCTTGCCGGGTCCAGCATGCCGTCGTAGCCAAGCTCGGCGACGCCGGGATCGGTGAGACCCGCCTGGCGCAGCGACTCCGTGTACACCCTGCGGTGGACCTCGGGGTCCAGGTCGCGCCGGTGCCACTCCTCGGTCAGATGGACCGGCAGCAGCGTGGCCGGCCCGGTGGGTGCCGTCATCACCTGCATGAGCTCCTGGGCGCGTGCCGCGCCGGCATGACCGGGTAGCCACGACTCGCCCATTTCCAGGCGGAACAACGTGCCGGAGAAGTCGAACAGAACACCGCGAATGGTCACGGGCTCACGCTAGTTGGTCTGGACCGCGCTGCCATCCGAAAGTGAGCCGTTCGGCACCAGCAACGCCGTCGCGATGGCGGCGATGCCCTCACCCCGGCCGGTCAGACCGAGCCCGTCGGTCGTGGTGCCGGTCACGGCGACCGGCCCGCCGACCGCGTCGGACAGCACCTGCTGCGCCTCGTCGCGTCGTCCGCTGATCCGTGGGGTGTTGCCGATCACCTGGACGACGGCGTTACCCACGGTGAATCCGGCGTCGGCCAGTCGGTTGCGGACCTCGGTGAGCATGGCCACACCGTGCGCACCGGACCAGCGGGGGTCTCCGGTGCCGAACAGGGCACCGACATCGCCGAGCCCGGCCGCCGACAGCAGCGCGTCGCACAGCGCGTGGGCGGCTACGTCACCGTCGGAGTGGCCCGCGCACCCGTCGACACCGTCCCACAGCAGCCCGGCCATCCAGCATTCCCGGCCGGATTCCACCGGGTGCACGTCGGTGCCGAGGCCAACCCTGGGGATCACGCGGGTCCTCCGTTGATCATCACCGTGTCCACCGGACCGGCCAGGCGACGACCCAGTGGATCACCGGCCACCGGCACCGCGCCGGCCGGAACCGTACCGGGCACGACCAGCCCGGACACGATGGACCCGGCCGGATAGCCGATGGGGGACTGGGCCACTCGGAGGTCGGCCCGATCGGGTGTGTCGATGACCATGTCGGCGTCGTCCAGCCGCTTGACGGTGTCACTGCACGGCAGCACGGGCACCGCGGGCCGACCGGTGGTCAGCACCGCGCGCACGACGCGCGCCACGACATCCGAAGGGGTATAGGCACGCAGGGGATCATGGACGAGAACGACTCGAACGCCCGGCGACGAGGCCGCCGAACGGGCACGGTCGACCAACTCGGCGGCGGGCAGGACATCCACACGACCCGCGGCCGGAGTCAGGCGCGCCACGGCGGCCTGGCAGAGCGCATCCTGACCGGCACGCCCGGATACCGGCACAAGCGCGACAACTCTCGCGTCACTCATGCTGGCAACCGGGCGCGACCACGGGTCAGGGTATTCAGATGATTGGTGCTCAGGACGCGGTGGCCAAAACCTCGTCCAGCAGGATTTCCGCCTTGTCTTCGTCGGTGCCCTCCGCCAAAGCGAGTTCGCTGACCAGTATCTGCCTGGCCTTGGCCAGCATTCGCTTCTCGCCCGCGGACAGGCCGCGGTCCTTCTCGCGTCGCCAGAGGTCGCGCACCACTTCGGCCACCTTGTTCACGTCGCCGGAGGCGAGCTTCTCAAGGTTGGCCTTGTACCGACGAGACCAGTTTGTCGGCTCTTCGGTGTGGGGAGCTCGCAACACATCGAAGACCCGGTTAAGGCCCTCCTGGCCGACAACGTCCCGCACGCCTACTATCTCGGCATTGTCAGCGGGCACGCGAACGGTCAGATCACCTTGGGCGACCTTGAGGACGAGGTACTTCTTCTCCTCGCCCTTGATCACACGGGTCTCGATTGCTTCGATGAGAGCGGCACCGTGGTGCGGGTAGACGACGGTCTCTCCGACCTTGAAAACCATGTGTCCTCTGCCCCTTTCGCTGTCCTCATCTTATCACGTGCTGCAATCCTCGCGCACCGGCTGTGTGGTTCGTTAGTGCAGGTCAGGGGCCATTCGGGGGTTGACAAACCGACTTGCATCGTGCTGCGACCGGCCTGGTGACAGCCGGTCGACACCATTGTGGACGTCGTTGACTGGCGGTATCCGGCCCAGCGGAGATCGTGCTGGCGGGTACCGCGTGCCGGGTGACCGAACCCTCCTGGTTAGGCTGGCCCGTGCAGGTCCCAGGTACCCAGGAAGGACGCCGAACCGTGAGCCGTGCGGAGCACCACACCACCACGCGTAGGCGAGTTCTGGCCGGAATCGTCCCGTCGGTCCTCGGTATCGGCCTCGCGGCCGTGCTGGCGGGCTGTGGATCCGGCCAGATCACCCAGACGGACACGCAGCAGTCCGGCGTCAACGGCGCCAGCGCGACCGTCGGGTCGATAGCCATCCGCAACGCCCAGTTGGCCTACCCGGCCGACGCGCAGGGTGTCTACCAGCCGGGCAGCAACGCCCGCCTGGTCGTGACCATCGTGAACACCGGCCTGACCTCGGACACCCTGATGAAGGTGACCAGCCCGGCCGTGGGCAGCGTGACGATCGACGGCTCGGCCGACGGTACGAAGCTGATCCCGGGCAACTTCTCCATCTCGTCCGGTCAGGACAGGGACGACACGACAGCCGGTCCGTCCAGCGCGGCAGCGCCGACGACGACCGTGCCGATCGTGGTGACGACGACCCCGGTGCCGCCGAGCGGTGGCGCCCCCAGCGGGTCGCGGGCACCGAGCGGTATCGCGCCGCCGACCACGACGGCCAGCAGCGCCGCACCCACCGCGCCCGGCACGATGAAGATCGAACTGGTCGGCATCAAGTCGCTCAACGGCCAGCCGCTGCGGGCCGGGCTGACCATCCCGATGACGTTCTACTTCCAGCACGCGGGCCAGGTCACGCTGGCCCAGGTGCCGATCGGCGCACCGGCGGACAGCTGATCCGCGGCGGTGTCGGTCCTTCGTGTCGGTGCCGCCGACTAGGTTCGCCCGGTGACCACCAGCAAAACCCGTCCCGCTCGTCCCGGCTACCGCTGTGTCGACTGTGGTCACGAGCCGGCCAAGTGGGTCGGCCGCTGCCCGGAGTGCCAGGCGTGGGGCACCGTCGAGGAGATCGCGGCGGCCCGCCCGGCACTGGCCCGGGTCGGCCTCGCAGGCTCGCCCCGGACCCCGGCACGACCCATCGGCCAGGTCGACATCGAGGTCGCCAGGGCCAAATCGACCGGCGTCGGTGAACTGGACCGGGTACTCGGCGGCGGCATCGTGCCCGGCGCTGTCGTGCTGCTGGCCGGCGAACCGGGGGTTGGCAAGTCGACCCTGCTGCTGGAGGTCGCACACCGCTGGGCGGCCAACTCGGAACGGCCGTCGCTCTACATCACCGGTGAGGAGTCGGCCGGCCAGGTCCGGCTGCGTGCCGAGCGCACCGGCAACCTGCACGACCTGCTGTACCTGGCCGCCGACAGCGATCTGGGCGCGCTGCTCGGCCACGTCGACGCGGTGCGGCCTGGTCTGCTGATCGTGGACTCCGTACAGACCATCTCGTCCACATCGGTGGACGGCGGTGCCGGTGGCGTGACCCAGGTCCGGGCGATGGCGGCGGCGCTCGTCGCGCTGGCCAAGGAGCGGGACCTGCCGGTGGTGCTCGTCGGGCACGTCACCAAGGACGGCTCGGTGGCCGGGCCACGGCTGCTGGAGCACCTGGTGGACGTGGTGCTGCACTTCGAGGGCGACCGGCACTCCACCCTGCGGCTGGTGCGGGGTGTGAAGAACCGGTTCGGCCCGGCCGACGAGGTCGGCTGCTTCGAACTGCGGGAGGACGGCATCGTCGGCGTGCCGGACCCGAGTGGACTGTTCCTCAACCGGCGCGACATCGACGTGGCCGGCACCGCGGTCACCGTGGTGATGGAGGGCAAGCGGCCGCTGCTGTCCGAGGTGCAGGCGCTGGTGTCCAAGTCCTATCTACCGTCGCCGCGCCGGGCCGTCAGCGGGCTCGACTCGGCCCGGGTGGCGATGACCCTGGCGGTGCTGGAGAAGCGCGGCCGGATGCGGCTGGGGGAGCAGGACGTGTACGCGGCCACCGTCGGCGGGATGCGGGTCATCGAGCCGGCCGCCGATCTCGCGTTGACGCTGGCGGTCGCGTCGGCCCATCAGGACACGCCGATCCCCGCCGATCTGGTGGTGATCGGTGAGGTCGGGTTGGCCGGTGAGGTACGGCGGGTGCCGAACGTGGCCCGCAGGCTCGCCGAAGCTGCCCGGCTGGGTTTCAAACGCGCACTGGTGCCACCGGACTCCGGCAAGCTGCCCCCCGAGGTCAAGGCGATCGTGGTGCCCGACCTGGGGGCGGCACTGGAGCAGTTGTTCGCCTAGTTGTCCAGCAGCTGGGCACAGCGGATCAAACCGAGGTGCGAATACGCCTGCGGGTGATTGCCCAGCGACCGCTCGGCGATCGGGTCGTATTCCTCGGGCAGCAATCCCGTCGGCCCGGCCGCGTCCACCAGCTGCTCGAACAGTTCCTCTGCCTCGGAACGCCGGCCCGTCAGCACGTAGGCCTCGATCATCCAGGCGGCACACAAATGGAATCCGCCCTCATTGCCGGGCAGGCCGTCGTCCCGGTGATACCGGTACACGGTCGAACCGGACCGCAATTCGGCCTCCACCGCCGTCACGGTGGCGCCGAACCGTGCGTCACCGGGATCCAACAGGCCGGACAAACCGACGTGCAACGACGCCGCGTCCAGGTCCAGCCCGTCGTATGCCGTGGTGTAGGCGCCGATCCCACCACACGCCTCGGCGTGCCAGCCGTAGGTCAGCACATCGTCGGCGATCTTCGCACGCAATCCGGCCCACGCCGGATCCGGCACGCGGCCCCATTTCTCGGCCAACCGCAATGCCCGGTCGATCGTGACCCAGCACTGCACCTTCGAGTACACGTGATGGCGTGGGGTGTGCCGTTCTTCCCAGATACCGTGGTCCGGCTCGGCCCACCGCGCGGCCACTGCCCGCGCCATCGCCTCCACCATGACCCATTCGCTGTCGCTGAGCTTCCCTCGGACATCGGCCAGGCCCACCACCAGGTCCGCCACCGGGCCGAACACGTCCAGCTGCACCTGTTGGTTCGCCAGGTTGCCCACCCGCACCGGCCGCGATCCCGCGTAGCCGGGCAGGGTGTCGATCACGGCTTCCGCGCCCAGCGCGCCGCCGGCCAAGGTGTACAACGGGTGCAGGTATTCCGGCCCCGGCAGCGTGTCGATGACCCGTTGCAGCCAGCCAAGGAATCGTTCCGCCTCACCGGTGGAACCCAGCGACACCAGTGCGGCCGCCGTCAACGCTCCGTCCCGCAACCAGCAGTAACGGTAATCCCAGTTCCGCACTCCGCCGATTTCTTCCGGCAGGGACGTCGTCGCGGCAGCGAGAATGCCGCCGGATTCCTCGTTGCACAGTCCACGCAATGTCAACGCCGACCTGGCCACCATTTCCCGGGCCCGATTCGGCAGCGTCAACCCGGCTGCCCACTCCGACCAGTAGCCCTCGGCGGTCGCGCGGGACTCGCCCTCCGCCTGGCCACTGTCGGACAGATCAGTGGTGCCACAACGCAACTCCAGCACCACGGGCGCGTCCGGCGTCACCGCGATCGTCGCCGTCGCGGTCTCGTGCATCCCGTCCGACGACACCTGCCACGTCACCCCAGGCGAGCGCAGCACCATCGGATCACCGGTGCCCATGACACGCAGGCCCTCCGGCTCCACCCGCAGCCGCACCGGCACCTGCCCGAACTCCGGGCGCGGCGCGAACGTCACCACCGCCCGCGTCGACCCCGACACGACCCGCACCACATCCGTGCGGTGGGCCGGCAGGCCGTGCACCAGATAGTCACTCACCACCAGCTGTGACCACCGCGTCTGCACCGTCATCGTGGAGGGCACATAGCGCTGTCCCAGCGGGAGACCGTTCCGCTCCGGCCGCACGCTGAAATGCCCGGCCCCGGCGCCACCAACCAGATCCGCGAACACAGCGGCCGAATCCGGCCCAGGATGGCACAACCAGGACACGCGCGCGTCCGGCGTCACCAGCGCGACCGACGACTCGTTCGCCAACAACGACAACCGCTCGATCGGCGCCGCGGACTCGCCGTACAGCCAGGCCCGCCGCTCCTCGACCAGGAACGCCAACACCGTGGCCACCGCACCGGGATCGGCCACCCGGAACCCGGCCGCCGACGACCCGGCGCCGACCTTGATCCCCACATCGGGTCCGGCCAGCCGGGCGAACGCCTTCTCATCGGTGACGTCATCGCCGACGAAGACCGCCGCGGACGCGCCGGCCTCGTGCCGCAACACATCCAGGGCGTGCCCCTTGTTCGTCGCGATCACCGCCAGCTCGATCACCGCCTTGCCCTCGGTGACCGACACCCCCGACCACGTTGCCGGGCCATCCCGCACCGCACCCAGGATTCGCTGGCCGGTCGACTCGTCCGCGCGCCGCACGTGCACCGCGATCGAAGCGGGTTTGACCTCAAGGCCGACGCCGACCGCGCCCTCCACCAAGCCTTCCAACGTCTGCGACAACCGCCGGTGCAGCGCGCGGGCGTTCGTGTCCAGCGCGTGCACGAAACCCACGTCGAACTCCGAGCCGTGCGACCCGACCAGATGCACCTCGGCGGGCAACCGGGACAGTGTCGCCAGATCCCGCAGCGCACGACCGGAGATCACGGCGGCCGTGGTTTCGTGCAACCCGGCCAACACCCGCAACGCGCCGACCGACTCCGGCAGCGCCCTGGCCTGCTCCGGATCAGCCACGATCGGGGCCAGTGTCCCGTCATAATCACTGGCCACCAACAACCGCGGCACCCGCGCAACCCGAACCAGCGCACGACGCAACTCAGGAGAAAGAGATTCGGCTGTCACTGTCATCAGCTCTCTGACCAGCAGGAACAGGGGCGTCCCAGGGCATCGTGATCATGCCGAACCCGGCCTGGGACGGTGGCACTGTAACCGACTGGTTGTCTCGTCCCAGGTAGAGCCGGGCGCTCGGAGACAACTTCGTATTGGTATCAGTAGGCGGCTTCGTGTTGATCAACAGGGTTCAGTGCGGCGAGAAATGAGCGAGCCCATCTGTCCACATCGTGGGTCAACACTTGACGGCGCAATGCTCGCATTCGACGCCGGCCTTCGCCGGGATCCATGGTCAGCGCTCTGAGCAACGCGTTCTTCACGCCGTCCAGGTCATGCGGGTTGACCAGCAGCGCACTGGTCAACTCGGCGGCCGCACCGGCGAATTCGGACAACACCAGCGCGCCACCGAGATCGTGTCGACTGGCTACGTACTCCTTGCACACCAGATTCATGCCGTCCCGCACCGGTGTCACGACCATGACGTCGGCAGCGGAGAAAAAGGCCACCAGTTCCTCGCGGTCCACCGACTGGTGCAGGTAGTGGATCACCGGATGGCCGACGCGCGCGAACTCGCCGTTGATGCGACCTACCTGGCCTTCGATGCTGCCGCGCATCTGCCGGTAGTGCTCGACGCGCTCCCGGCTGGGCGTCGCCAACTGGACCATCACCACGTCGTTGGGGTCGATCCGGTTCTCCTCCAGCAGTTCGCCAAGGGCGCGCAGCCGGACGTCGATGCCCTTCGTGTAGTCCAGCCGGTCGACACCGAGCATGATCTTCTTCGGGTTGCCGAGGTCGGCGCGGATCTGTCGGGCCCGCGCCATCACGTCGCGGCGCCGGGACAGCGTGTCCAGCCCGGCGGCGTCGATGGAGATCGGGAACGCGCCGACCCGGACGGTCCGGTCGCCGAACTGCACGAGACCTGGCCGCGTCCGCACACCGACGGCGGCGCGGCTGGGCTCCAGGCCGACCAGCCGACGAGCCAGCCACAGGAAGTTCTGCGCGCCGCCGGGCAGGTGGAAGCCGACCAGGTCGGCGCCGAGCAGGCCACGGATGATCTCCGACCGCCACGGCAGCTGCATGAACAGCTCGACCGGCGGGAACGGGATGTGCAGGAAGAAGCCGATCCGCAGGTCGGGCCGCTGGTCGCGGAGCATCGCGGGCACCAGTTGCAGCTGGTAGTCCTGCACCCACACCGTGGCACCCTCGGCGGCCACGCTCGCGCATGCGTCGGCGAACCGCTGGTTGACCTTGACGTAGCTGTCCCACCAGGTGCGTTCGAACACCGGTGTCGCGACGACATCGTGGTAGAGGGGCCACAGGGTGGCGTTGGAGAAACCCTCGTAGTAGTCCTGCACCTCGGCCGCGGACAGCGCCACCGGGTGCAGCACCATGCCCTCGTCGGTGAACTCGGCGACGTCCACGTCGGCAACACCGGGCCAGCCCACCCAGGCGCCGTGCCGGGACCGTAAAAACGGCTCCAGGGCCGTCACCAGGCCACCAGGGCTGTGGCGCCATTTTTCCGTGCCGTCGGGCAGCCGCTCCAGGTCGACAGGAAGGCGGTTGGCGACGACCACGAAGTTCGCCCCGTCGGATCCCGACCGTCTGTTCACCTGGGTAGCCCTCCTAGCGTTGGAGATACCTGCTGGGTGGAGATACTCCCGAGATTAGTGAGATAAGCGGCGTGCCGCGTCCCATGATGGTTCCAGCTCCACGTGGCGGGGGTCACCTTCAGTCGAGGCGACGACGGGACGGCCGTAGCGGACCGGCCATCCGGGGGCCGGCCAACCGGCGTTCCAGCCTGCCGATGCCGGTGCGGACCGGCTGCGCCAGGTACTCGCCGAACACCACGCCCGCCGCCAGCGCCAGCGCCACGGCCACCGCGAGCACCGCCGTGGGCAGGCCGTCCGGCGTACGTTGCACAGCCAGCTCGAACATGGCCCGATAGGTGGTCAGGCCGGGCAGCAGCGGGGTCAGCCCGGACACGGCGATGACCAGCGGCGGCAGCCGGAACCGGCGGGACATCATGCCGCCGGTGAAACCGATCAGCACGGCGGCGATCGCCGTGGCACCGATCTGGTTGAAGCCGACCAGGTCGAGCACGGCATGCGCGCCGGCACCCAATGCCCCGGCACCGGCAGCCACCGGCAGGGCTCGCTTCGTGGCGTAGCTGGCCAGCGCGAAACAGGCCGATGCCGCGGCGCCGGCCAGCACCTGGGCCGGCAGCCGCAGCGCAGTAGCCGGCAGTGACGCGGCCAGCGGCGTGGTCGGCAGGCCGAGCCGGACGGCGATGCCCAGCGCGATGACCACCCCGGCCACCAGGCCCGCCGACATCATCGTGGTCTCGATGGTGCGGCCGGCGGCCGTGACGTTGAACCCGGAGATCGCGTCCTGCACGGCACCGACCACGGACAGCCCGGACAACAGCACGGTGATCGCGGCCGCGACAACGAGTGACGGCGCTACCCCGTAGGG